>CAZWWR010000048.1:0-17761 GCA_964637265.1 uncultured Jannaschia sp. | reverse complement strand
CACCGAGAGGCCGCCGAACTCGCGCAGGGCCTCGGCCAGCCGCTCGGCCAGCAGCGTGGTGGCGAAGCCGGTCCCGGTGTCGGCGGGCATCCGGCCCTCCGGCGGGACGATCTCGACCACGTAGGGCTCGGCATGGGGCCCGGCGCGTCGCTCCCCGGCCGCCGGGGGCGTGGGGGCGTCTGCGGGCGTCGCGGGGACGGAGGGCGCCTCCGTCGCGGGAAGAAGCGCGTCGAGGCCCGCGGTGCGGCAGGCGCGGAGCCAGTCCTCGAAGCCCTCCGCCGCGGGGATGTCGAGACCCTCGAGGATCTCCCCCGCGATCCCGGGCGCCGGGCGCGGCACCTCGACGGCGCCCGGCTCGAGCCAGACTCGCTCCCGGTCGGCGCCGAGAAGCGGGCCGTGAGGGGAGGTGAGCCGCCTCATGGTGGCGAGCTCCTGGCGGAGGCTGGACCGGCCCTGCTGCTCGCCGCGCGTCGGCCAGAGCTTGTCGACGATCCACGCCCGCGTGCGCTCCCGCCCCGGGGCGAGCGCGAGCATGGCCAGCATGGCCATCCCCCGCCGGCTGGTCACGGCGATGCGCGTGCCGTCCGGCCCGCACAGCGCGAAGGGGCCGTGCAGCCGCAACGTGTAGGTCTCCCGCGTCGTCTCCATCGCCAGTGCCTCCGGCTATGGTTGACCCAGCGTCATGCTATCATGGAACGCCCCGCAAGTCCCCCATGCGGGCAGGTCGCCGCGACCGTGCCCGCCCGGGACCGGCCGATTAAGGGCTTCCGGGCGCGGCGGGGCGGAATTCACGCTGGGTTCACGATGGGCGGGCCGCCGACGCGCTGCGGAGCGCCGGCCGCCGCGACGGAAGTCGGGCGGCATGCCTCATAGGCATTAGCTCCCCAGCGGGGAGCGCGGGGGCGCAACGGCCCCCCGTTGGCCGGACGGCTCCCGGCGCGCGAGGGTGGCGTGCGTCAGGTGGCGGCCGCGTCCAGCGTCCCATCGGCCTTCAGGTCGCCCAGGACGCGCTCGGCGGCGCGGCGGACGGTGGAGACGGCGAGGTCGATCTCCTCATGGGTGGCGATGAAGGGCGGGGAGAAGGACACGGCGTCGCTGTTGGGCAGCGCGCGCGCGATCACCCCGTCCTCCAGTGCCGCCTTCACGATCCGCGGCGCCACGGCGGCGGTCGGGTCGAAGCGGCTCCAGCGCCCCTCCGGTCCGGGCCGGGCGAACTCCACCGCGGCGACGTGGCCGAGGCCCCGCACCTCGGCCGCGATCTCGAAGCCCTCGAAGGCCTTGCCGAGGGTCTCGTTCAGGTAGGCGCCGACCTCGCCCGCGCGCTCCACGAGCCCCTCCTCCTCGAGGATGTCGAGATTGGCGAGGGCGGCCGCGGCCATCACCGGATGGCCGGTATAGGTGTAGCCGTGGCCGAAGACGCCATACCGGGACGCCGCCGGGCCGGAGAGCACCGACCAGACCTTCTCCCCGACCAGCACGCCCGAGAGCGGCGCGTATCCCGAACTGATGCCCTTGGCGACCGACATCAGGTCGGGCCGCATGCCCAGCCGCTCGACCCCGAACCACGTGCCGAGGCGGCCGAAGCCGCAGATCACCTCGTCGGCGATCAGCAGCACGTCGTGGCGGTCGAGCACGGCCTGGATCTTGGCGAAGTAGCCCTCCGGCGGCACGATCACCCCGCCCGCGCCCTGCACCGGCTCGGCGATGAAGGCGCCCACCGTGTCGGGATCCTCCGCAAGGATGGTGTCCTCGAGCTCCTGCGCGAGCCGGTCGCCGAAGGCCGCGTCGTCCTCCCCGGGCTCCCGCGTCCAGACGTTGTGCGGCGCCGAGACGTGGCGGATCATCGGGAGGGGCAGGTCGAAGCCCGCATGCAGCGCCGGCAGCCCCGTCATCCCGCCGGACATCACCGTGACGCCGTGGTAGCCGCGCTCGCGGGCGATGATCTTCTTCTTCCGTGGCTTGTCCCGGGCGTTGTTGTAGAGCCAGACGATCTTGGCCTGGGTGTCGTTGGCGTCGGAGCCGGAGGCGCCGTAGAACACCTTGCTCATGCCCTCCGGCGCGCGCGCGACCACCCGCTCCGCGAGGCGGGCCGCGGGCTCCGTGGCCATCGAGGAGAAGCTGTGGAAGTAGGAGAGGCCGCGCGCCTGCTCGGCCATGGCCTCGGCGATCCGCTCCCGCCCGTAGCCGACGTTCACGCACCAGAGCCCGGCCATCGCGTCGAACCGCCGGCGGCCCTCGTCGTCGGTGACCCAGCACCCCTCCGCGCTGCGCGCCATCATCGCGGCGCCGCTCTGGGCATGGGTATGGGCCTGGCTGAAGGGGTGGAGGACGAAGCTGCGGTCGAGGTCCTTGGTCGATGCCATCGAAGGTCTCCGGGGTTGCGGGGCATGGCCCACGCGTTGGGACTGCCGGGGGCCGCATGCCGGACGCGGGCGATGCCCGCCCTTTCCCGCGCGCCGGCCCGCTCCGGCGGGCTCCCCTCCGGCGTGCCGCCCCCCGCGCCGCGCGTCAAGCGCCGCGCGTCCCGCGCGAGGGCAGGGGGCTCGGGGAAGGGGCCGCAGGCGGGGGCGGCCGGCCGGGCGGTGGAAGGACGTTGCTTTCCCCCCGCGCGGTTCGCATAGCTTGGCCCACAACAAGGGAGGGTCGAAAATGACCATGATGAGAACGCTCGCGATGGCCGGGCTCCTCGGCGGGGCGCTGGCGGCGCCGGGCGCCGCGCAGCAGCAGATCTCCATCGCCACCGGCGGAACGGGCGGCGTCTACTATCCGATGGGCGGCGGCCTCGCGGAGGTGATCAACAACCACGTCGAGGGCTACAGCGCCACGGCCGAGGTGACGGGCGCCTCCGTCGAGAACATGGGCCTGATCGCCACCGGCGACGCGGATCTCGCCATCGCGCTGGCCGACACGGTGCAGCAATCCTACCAGGGGACGGGCCGCTTCGAGGGGCAGCAGCTTCCGATGGTCCGGGCCGTGGGCTCGCTCTACGCCAACATGGTCCAGATCGTGACGACGGCCGACTCCGGCGTCGAGACACTCGATGACCTGGCCGGCAAGCGCGTCTCGGTCGGGGCGCCGGGCTCGGGCACGGAGGTCAACGCGCAGACGCTGCTCGAGGCCAACGGCATGAGCTTCGACGACTTCGAGGCGCAGCGGCTGAACTTCAACGAGACGGCGGACGCGCTGGCCAACGGCGACATCGATGCCGGCTTCTGGTCGGTCGGCGCGCCGACGTCCTCGATCCTCAACCTCGCCACCACGAACGACATCCGGATGATCTCGCTCACCGAAGAGCAGGTCGCCGCCGCCGACGAGGCGGACCCGACCTTCGCGCCGCTCAACCTGCCCGCGGGCACCTACGAGGGCGTGGACGAGGAGGTGGCGACGCTCGGCGTGCCCAACGTGCTCGTGGTGTCCTCGGAGATGGACGAGGAGACCGTCTACCTCATCACCAAGGCCATGTACGAGAACATCGCCGACATGCAGGCCGTCCACCCGGCGGCGAACGAGACCACGGTCGAGTTCTCGATGTCGGCGACGCCCGTGCCGCTGCACGCGGGCGCGCTGCGCTACTACGAGGAGGTGGGCGCCGACATCCCCGACAGCCTGCGCGAGTGATGCGCCGGACGGGAGGAGGGCGGGCCCGGCGGGCCGGCGCCCTCCTCGCCGCGCTCCTGCTGCCCGCCGTTCCCGCCGCGGGCGCGGCCGAGCTCGTGGCCCGGCTGGCGGACGGCGGCGAGGAGCTCGCCCGCCTCGCCGTGCCGGAGGGGGAGGGCTGGTGCGTCCTCTGGCGCCATTCCGTCGCCGGGTTCGAGGTGGCCGACTGCTACGAAAACCGCGCCGGCCGCATGGTGCTCGTGCGGTCCCACCAGCCCGACTTCGCCGCGGGGCTCGGCCACCTGCCCGGCCGGGGGCGGCAGGGCTCCGACGGGGCGGGCGGCTACTGGATCGAGGGCATCGACGAGCCGGTGCCGGGCGACGCGTATGTCCTGCGCCCGGGCGGCCCGGCCGTCGACCACAGGCTCGCGGCCGCCGCGGGCGAGGTCTCGCTCTCCGCTCTAGCGCCCCGCCGCCGGGTGACGCTGGCTCTCGAGGCGGCCCCGGTGACCCCTGCAGCCTCGCCCTCCGCCGCCTCGCCCCCCGGGGGGGACGCTTCCGGCACGCCCGCCACGGCGGCGGCCGCGGGCGCGCCCACCGCGAGGACCTTCCCATGACGGACGCCCCCGCCGACGCCGCCTCCCGCGCGACGCCCACGCTGTCGCGCCGGGCGGTGACGGTGGTGGCCATCGCCCTCTCGCTGTTCCAGCTCTACGCGGCCGGGATCCAGCCGCTGGGTCTCTTCTTCCAGCGGCCGATCCACCTGGGCTTCATCCTGGTGATCTGCTTCCTGATGCTACCGGTGAACGGCCGGAACCCGCGGGGGGCGGTCGGCTGGGCGGTGGACGGCCCCCTGATCGCCTGCGGCGTGCTCGTCGGCCTATGGGTCCCGTTCAACATCGACCAAATCGCGAACGCCATCATCCCCCGCTCGCAGGACGTGGTCGTCGGCGTGATCACCACGCTCGTGGTGCTCGAGGCCGCGAGGCGCGCCATCGGTCTCACCATGACGATCATCGGCGCGGTGTTCATCCTCTACGCCTTCGCCGGAAGCCGGGGGGAGCTGCCCTTCCTCGCCGACCTGATGCCGGGGATCCTGAACCACCGCGGCTACTCGCTCGACCGGCTGGCGTCGCAGCTCACGCTCGGCGCGGAGGGCATCTTCGGCCTGCCGCTCGGCGTGGCGGCGACCTTCATCTTCGTCTTCGTCCTGTTCGGCGCCTTCCTCGAGGTGACGGGGGCGGGCAAGTTCTTCATCGACCTCGCCTATGCCGCCACCGGCCGGCAGAGGGGCGGGCCCGCAAAGGCGGCGGTGATCGCCTCCGCCGGGATGGGCTCGATCTCGGGCAGCGCCATCGCCAACGTCGTGACGACGGGCGCCTTCACCATCCCGCTCATGAAGCGCCTCGGCTACCGACCCGCGCAGGCCGGCGGCATCGAGGCCGCGGCCTCCACCGGCGGGCAGATCATGCCGCCGCTGATGGGCGCCGGCGCGTTCCTCATGAGCGAGTTCACCCGCGTCCCCTACATCGAGATCGTCCTCGTCTCGATCTTCCCCGCCATCCTCTACTTCGGCGCGGTCTACCTGCTGGTGCACATCGCGGCAGTGAAGCAGGGATTGACCGGTCTGCCGGCCTCGGATCTGCCGCGCGTGCGCGACGTGCTGATGGAGGGATGGCACTTCCTCCTGCCGCTGGTCGCGCTCGTCTGGCTGCTCGTGGCGGGCTACTCGCCCATGCGGGTCGGGTTCTACGCGATCCTCGCGGTGGCCGCGGCGGCCGTCCTGCGCGCGCTGATCGAGTTCGTCCGGGCCGGGCCCACCGCCGCCGGCACCGTGGCCCTGGCCCGGGCCGGCATCCTCAAGACACTGGAGGCGCTGGAGCTCGGTGCGCGCAACGCCGTCGCGGTCAGCCTCGCCTGCGCGGTGGCGGGCATCATCGTAGGCGTCGTGGGCCTCACCGGGCTCGGGCTCAAGTTCTCGGCGATGATGCTGGCCTTCTCGGGGGGCAACCTCTTCCTCGCGCTCGTGCTCGTGGTGATCGCGTCGCTCATTCTCGGGATGGGGCTCCCCGTCACGGCGGCCTACATCGTGCTCATCATCCTCGTGGGCCCCGCGCTCTCGGAGGAGTTCGGCGTGCCGCTCCTGATCGCGCATCTGGTGGTGTTCTGGTGGAGCCAGGATTCGAACGTGACGCCGCCCGTCGCGCTCGCGGGCTTCGCGGGCGCCGCCATCGCGGGTTCCAAGCCGATGGAGACGTCCGTCCAGTCCTGGAAGTACGCCAAGGGCCTCTACCTGATCCCGCTTTTCATGATCTACAACGAGCCGATCGTGCTCGGCGGGCCGGTGCCCCTCGTCGTGTGGAACGGGCTGCTGGCCGTGATCGCGCTCACGGCCTTCGCGGCGGCCATCGAGGGCCATCTCTTCGCGCCCATGCCGCTCTGGCAGAGGGCGCTCTGCGTGCCCGCCGTGATCGCCGTCTTCTGGCCGTCCCTTCCCGTCGAGGCGGCCGGTGCGGCGGCGCTCGTCGCGCTGCTCGCCCTGAACCGGGCCGCGGCCGGGCGTCCGGGTCCGGCCACCCCGGCGGCCGGCGCGTAGCGTCCGCCGGGGGCTCGCCCCGGCCGGAGGTCGGGGCCGTCCCGCCCGGTTCGGAGCAGGACGGCATCGCTCGGGGCCACCCGTGCTGGGCGGCGATACGGGGTCGTGCGGCCTAGTTCGGGCCGGATCCGGGCGCTCAGGCGGGACCGGGCGACGCCGGGCGGGCGCCCAGCCGTTCCGAGAGGCTGCCGGCGGCGTTCGTGACGGCGGCCGCGAGGGTCTCCATCCGTCCGGGGGCGACGCGGCTGGTGGGCCCCGAGATGGAAAGCCCCGCCACCACCTCCCCGTGGAGGTCGCGCACCGGGGCGGCGATGCAGCGCATCCCGTCGTTGCGCTCCTCATCGTCGAGCGCCCAGCCCCGCGCGGCGACGAGCGCGAGGTCGGCGTCGAGCGCCTCGCGGTCCGAGAGCGTCCGAGAGGTGAAGCTCGGGAGCGGGTCGGGCAGCAGGCGATCCCGCCGGTCGGGCGACATCGCCGCGAGGAGCACCTTGCCGATCCCGCTCGCATGGAGATCCGCCCGCGCGCCCGGCGGGAAGAAGGCCCGGATCGGCGCATGCGTCTCCACCTGGCTGATGAAGAGGACCTCGCCGCCGCGGTGGATCCCGAGATTCGCCGTCTCGCCCGTCGCCGCCATGAGGGCGCGCATCGGTGCCCGCGCCCGCTCGATGAGGGAGGTGCGGCGCAGGAAGGACGATCCGATGAGGAAGGCTCCGGGGCCGACGTGCCAGGTCTGGTCCGACGGCTCGAGCTCCACGATGTCATGCGCCTGCAGCGTGATCAGGACGCGGTACACGCTCGGCGCCGGCTCGCCCGTCGCCTCGGCGAGCCCGGTGAGCGTCGTGTTCTCGAGGCGGGAGAGGGCGACGAGCACGTGCATCGCCCGGTCGAGCGCGCGGATCGTGTTCTGCTCCGTGCGGTCGTTGAAGGCGCGGGGCCGTCCGCGCTGCCTCGTCTGCGGGTCGTTGCGTGCCGTCATCGTCCCGTTCCCGTTCCGGGGCGCCGGCCCGCGGCGCCTCGGACGGCATCGTCCCACGGTGGCGGGCGGAACGGAACCGCCCGACGTCGCCGCCTCTCCGCGCGCTCTCGGACGGTCACTCCGCCCGGGCGTCCTCCTCCGGGCCCAGGGCGCGGAAGGCCTCGTCCACGGCGCCCGCGGTGGTGAACCAGACGGCGTCGCCGCCCCGGGCGCGCATGTGGGCGAGGGCGCGGCGGAGGTGGCCGATCCGGTGGGACTGCCCCATGAGGTAGGCATGGAGCGCGATGCCCATCACGAGGGGCCGGCGCCGGCTCTCCTCGAGCATCTGGTCGAAGGCGTCCACGATCATGTCGGCGAAGTCGCTTCCCTCCCGGTTGCGGGCCACGATCTGCGGGATGTCGTTGAGCTCCTGCGGATAGGGGACGGCCAGGATGCGCCCGCCGCGCGTCCGCATCCAGACCGGCTGGTCGTCGTGGCACCAGTCGAGCAGGTAGCTGTAGCCCGCCTCCTGCAGGAGGTCGGGGGTGACGGCGCTCTGGGAGATCCACGGCCCCAGCCATCCGCGGGGCGCCCGCCCCTCCTGCTCGGCGATGATCTCGGTCGCCTCGCGGATCAGCCCCCACTCCGCTCGCTCCCCGAGGACGCCCTGCTTCTCGGCGTTCGTCCGCCCGTGCCCTGCGATCTCGTCGCCGCGGGCCCGGAACGCCTCCACCACCCCGGGGGCCTCGGCGTACATTCGGGCGTTGACCAGCGCCGTGCAGGGAAGCGCGAGGGCGTCGAAAACTTCCAGCATGCGCCAGACCCCGACGCGGTTCCCGTAGTCGCGCCAGGCGTAGTTCAGCACGTCCGGCTCCGGGTCCGACGGCGCGAGCCGCGCGCCGAGCCCTCCGCCGAACTCGAAGCACTCGAGGTTCATCCCGAGATACACCGCGAGCCGTCGCCCCCCGGGCCAGTCGAAGACCGGCCGGTCGACGATGTTGGAATGGCCGTAGCGGCCGTGCGGATGCGTCGCCATCCGTCTCTCCTTCGATCCCATCTCTCCCCATCGGGCGGCACGTGGCCCCTCGCGGCGTTTGGTGCTGCCAGGGTCTGCGGGTCACGGTCATCCCCTGCCCGATCTGAGGCGGAGCGCAGCCGTGGACAGTGTCGGGCGCCATGCAGAGCGGAGAGCCGCTCGCAATCTGTTCGTCCGGCCGCCCCACTGCCGGTCGATCATGCAGAGCAGAGACATGCCGTCCGTCCGGGAGAGGGCTCTAGCGCGAGAGGGCCGGCGGCTCCTTCATCGCCAATGCCGCCTCGGTAGGGTCTGTCGGCGGCGGCGCTCATGCGACGGTGGCCCCGGGGCCGAAGGGCCGCCCGTATGTGGCAGGTATGGACCGCAGTGATTCCGCCGCTGTGCGGCCCCCCCGGCCTGACGGAGCGCTTCGGGTTCGACTGGTGCGCGTTCTGTTGGGTGTCTCCGAGCCTCGGGTGCACACGCTGGCCGACGCCACGCCGTGCCGGACGAGCGGCGCCGATCAGGGCCCAGGCGGGCCCGTCCCCTGGTCGACTTCCGGGGTGCGGGTGGCGGTCGTCTCGACTTACCGGCGGCGGTGAAGCTGTCCGGTCCGCTGCGACTAGGCCAAGAACGGAGACCCGGTCCGATGCCGACACGATGAGGGAACCCCCGCCGGAAGCGGGATTGCCTCTCCGGTGCGCCCGCGCCAAGCCTTCGTCTCATGCGATCATCCGAACCCTACATCTTCGACGGTCACAATGACCTCCTCTCGAAGCTGAGGCGGGAAGGGCGCGCGGAGGGGTTCGTCCGCGGCCGCGACGGGCATGTGGACCTGCCGCGCGCCCGGCGTGGCGGCTTCGGGGGCGGGCTCTTCGCGATCTGGCTGCCCTCCCCGCAGGACCTCGCGGACATCGACGCCGCTATGGAGAGCCCGCCCTACGACCTGCCGCTCCCCGAGCCCCTGCCGCAGGATCGCGCCATGACCGAGGCGGCGCGGCAGGCGGCGCTCCTGCTCGAGCTCGACCGTCTCGGGGCGCTCCGCCTGTGCCGGACGGTGGCCGAGATCCGCGCCGCGCGGGCAGAGGACCGGATCGCCGCGGTGATGCATCTGGAGGGCGCCGAGCCCATCGGCGTCGACCTCGACGCGCTCGACCTCCTCCATGCGGCGGGGCTGCGCTCGCTCGGGCTCGTCTGGTCGCGGCCGAACGCCTTCGGCCATGGCGTGCCGTTCCGCTTCCCCTCCGACCCGGATACGGGGCCGGGCCTTACCCGGGCGGGGCGCGCGCTCGTGCGGCGCTGCGCGGAGCGGCGCATCCTCGTGGACGTCTCGCATCTCAACGCGTCGGGGTTCGACGACGTCGCCGGCCTGCTCGACGGCCCCTTCGTCGCCTCGCACTCGAACGCCCATGCCCTCACGCCCCAGTCCCGCAACCTCACCGACCGGCAGCTCGACGTCATCCGGGACCGCGACGGGCTCGTCGGGGTGAACTTCGCCGTGGCCTTCCTGCGGCCCGACGGGCGGAAGGCCGCCGGCACGCCACACGAGCTGATCCTCGACCATGCCGAGCGGCTGATGGAGCGGCTCGGCGAGACGCGGGTGGGGCTGGGCTCGGACTACGACGGCGCGGAGGTGCCCGAAGCGGTGGCGGACGTGGGCCGTCTCGGTGCGCTGAGGGAGGCCATGCGGCAGCGCGGCTACGACGAGGGGTTGATCGCGCGGCTCTGCCACGGAAACTGGCTGGACGTGCTCGAGCGGGCCTGGGGGGCCTGAGTGCCGCCGCGCACGGCAACGACAGGGAGACAGACATGACCCGACCGACTTCCCGCCTCGCGGGCGTGGCGCTCGCCGCGCTGATGGCCGCGACGGCGCCCGCCGCGCTCGCCGAGACGCCCGACAACGCGCTGGTGATCGCCAACCGCATCGACGACATCACCTCCCTCGATCCGGCGGAGAGCTTCGAGTTCGCGGGCTCGGACGTGATCCGGAACGTCTACCTCAAGCTCGTGAACTTCGACCCGATGGACCTCGACGCCGGCTACCAGCCCGAGATCGCCGAGAGCTGGGAGGTGTCGGAGGACGGGCGCTCGATCACCTTCACGATCCGCGACGACCTCGTGTTCCACTCGGGCAATCCGGTGCGGGCGGAGGACGTTGCCTTCTCGCTCCGCCGCGCGGTCATCCTCGATCTGACGCCCGCCTTCATCCTCACGCAGTTCGGCTTCACGCCGGAGAACGTGGAGGAGACGATCGCGGTGGACGGCAACACCGTCACCATCACCACCGACCAGCCCTACGCCACGTCCTTCGTGCTGAACTGCCTGACGGCGACCATCGGTTCGGTCGTCGACGAGCAGCTGGTGATGGAACATGCGGAGGGCGACGACCTCGGGAACAACTGGCTGAAGACGAACTCGGCCGGTGGCGGGGCCTACGTGCTGCAACAGTGGCAGCCCAACGAGAGCGTCTCGCTCGTCTCCTTCCCCGACTACTACGGCGGCGCCCCCGCGATGGAGCGCGTGATCGTCCGGCACGTGCAGGAATCGGCCTCGCAGCGCCTCCTGCTGGAGCGGGGCGACATCGACGTGGCGCGCAACCTCAACCCCGAGGACGTGGCGGGCGTGCGCGAGGCCGAGGGCGTCAAGATCGAGGAGGAGCTGAAGGGCCGCCTCATGTACCTCGCCTTCAGCCAGAAGCACCCCGAGCTGTCGAAGCCCGAGGTGCGCCAGGCGATGAAGTACCTCGTCGACTACCAGGGGATGGCCGACAGCTTCCTGACCGGCCAGTACACCGTCCACCAGAACTTCCTGCCGCGGACCTATCTCGGCGCCTCCGAGGAGAACCCGTTCAGCTACGACCTCGACCGGGCGCGCGAGCTGCTGGAAGAGGCGGGCATTCCGGAGGGCCTGACGATCGAGGCCGGCGTGCGCGAGGCGCAGGAGCGCATCGAGATCGCCCAGACCTTCCAGAACGCGCTGGGCCAGGTGGGGATCGACCTGCAGATCACGGTCGGTACGGCGGCGCAGATCCTGGGCCGCTACCGGGCGCGCGATCTCGACGTCTACATCGGCGCCTGGGGTCCGGACTACCCCGACCCGCACACCAACGCGGGCACCTTCGCCTACAACCCGGACAACTCCGACGAGGCGAACGCGACCGGCCTTCTCGCGTGGCGGAACTCCTGGGACACCGGCGGCCTGACCGAGAGGGTCGAGGCCGCCGTCGTCGAGAACGACACCGAGGCGCGCGTGGGCATGTACGAGGAGATCCAGGCGCAGTTCCGCGAGACCTCGCCGTTCGTGATCATGTTCCAGCAGATCGAGCAGTCGGGCCTGCAGGAGGACGTGCAGGGCTTCTCGACCGGACAGGCCATCACGTCGGCCTCCTACTGGCAGGTGACGAAGGAGTGAGCCCCCCGCGCCAGCCCGCCGCCGCGCCGCCGTCCCCGGGCGCGGCGTGAGCGCGTCGGATCCCCCGCCCCGCCGGGGGCCGTTCGGCGCCGGCCTCGGCGGTGGGCTGGGCCGCGGCGTCCGGCGCGGGCTCGGCACGCTGGGCTCGATCGCGGCCACCATGCTGGGGCTGCTTCTCGTCACCTTCCTCATCGGCCGCGTCATGCCGATCGATCCGGTGCTGGCGATCGTCGGCGAGAGGGCGTCGCAATCCACCTACGACGCCGTCTACCAGGAGCTCGGCCTCGACCGCCCGCTCCTCGTGCAGTTCGGGATCTACCTCGGCGACGTCCTGCAGGGGGATTTCGGCAACTCCCTCCTCACCGCCCGGCCCGTGGCCGACGACATCGCCCGCGTCTTCCCCGCGACGCTGGAGCTCGCAACGCTCGGCGTGCTGATCGGCGTCGTCGCCGGCGTGCCCCTCGGCGTCGCCGCCGCGGTGAACCAGGGGAGATGGATCGACCAGGTCGCCCGCGTGGTGGCGCTCGTCGGCTACTCCATGCCCATCTTCTGGCTCGGGCTGATGGGGCTCCTGGTGTTCTACGGCATCCTCGGCTGGGTCGGGGGGCCGGGGCGGCTCGACATCTTCTACGAGGGGATCGTTCCCGACCGGACCGGAATGATCCTCGTCGACGCGGCCATCGCCCGCGAGTGGGACGTCTGGCGCAACGCCTTCTCGCACATCATCCTGCCCGCCTCGATCCTCGGCTACTTCTCCCTCGCCTACATCTCGCGCATGACCCGCTCCTTCATGCTGGAGCAGCTCACCGCCGAGTACGTCACCACCGCCCGGGTGAAGGGCCTGAGCGAGCGCGCCGTCATCTGGCGCCACGCGTTCCGCAACATCCGGGTGCAGCTCATCACGGTGATCGCGCTCTCCTACGCCAACCTGCTGGAGGGCTCCGTGCTGACCGAGATCATCTTCTCCTGGCCCGGAATCGGCTCCTACATCACCAACGCCCTGCTTGCGGCCGACATGAACGCGGTGCTGGGGGGCACCGTGGTGGTCGGGCTCATCTTCGTGTGCCTAAACGTCTTCTCCGACCTACTCTACCGGGTGCTGGACCCGCGGGCGCGATGACCGAGGCGTCCGGACGACCTCCCGCCGCCGCGCCGGAGGCGCCCGAGGGCTGGCGGGCGTGGCTCCTCACCGACGCCCCCGCCTCCCGCCGGCAGGCCCGGCTGTCGGGGCTCTACAGGGGCTGGCTCGATCTGAGCGCCAACCGTCTGGCGATGCTCGGCCTCGCCATCCTCGTGGTGCTCGTGCTCTGCGCCCTCGCCGCACCCTGGATCGCTCCCCACGACCCCTACGCGCAGGATCTCGGCGCGCGTCTGCTGCCGCCCCTGAGCGACGGCTACCTTCTCGGCACCGACAGCCTCGGTCGCGACATCCTGAGCCGCCTGATCCACGGTGCCCGGATCACGCTCTACATCGTCGCGCTCGTGGCCCTGATCGCGCCCGTCGTCGGCCTGCTCGTCGGCACCGTCGCGGGCTACGCGGGCGGCTGGGTGGACACGTTCCTCATGCGGCTGACGGACGTGTTCCTCGCCTTCCCGCGGCTCGTCCTCGCACTCGCCTTCGTGGCCGCGCTGGGGGCGGGGATCGAGAACGCCGTCATCGCCATCTCACTCACCGCCTGGCCGCCATACGCCCGGATCGCCCGGGCCGAGACGCTGACGATCCGGTCCTCCGACTTCATCGCCGCCGTGCGCCTCCAGGGGGCGGGGCCCGCTCGAATCGTCACCCGCCACATCTGGCCCCTCTGCGTGCCCTCCCTGATCGTCCGGGTCACGCTCGACATGGCGGGCATCATCCTCGCCGCCGCGGGGCTCGGGTTCCTCGGGCTCGGCGCGCAGCCCCCCTCACCCGAATGGGGTGCCATGATCTCCGAGGGCCGGCGATTCATACTCGACCACTGGTGGGTCGCCACCATGCCGGGGCTCGCCATCTTCGCCGTGAGCCTCGCCTTCAACCTGCTGGGCGACGGCCTCCGGGACGTGCTCGATCCGAAGTCGGAGGGCGGCTGATGCTGGAAGTCGAGGATCTCCACGTCCGTTTCCCCACCCGGCAGGGCGTCGTCGAGGCGGTGCGCGGCGTCTCGTTCTCGCTCGGACGGGAGCGGCTGGGGATCGTCGGCGAGAGCGGGTCGGGGAAGTCGATGACCGGGCGCGCCATCCTGCGCCTCGTCCGGCCACCCGGAGAGGTCACCGCGCGGCGCCTCGCCCTCGACGGGCGGGACCTCCTCGGCCTGAGCGAGAAGGACATGCGGGCCGTCCGCGGGAGCGAGATCTCCATGGTCATGCAGGACCCGAAGTTCAGCCTGAACCCCGTGATGCGTGTGGGGGAGCAGATCGCGGAGGCTTGGTCGCTCCACAACCGCGGCGGGCACAGGGCGGCGCTCGCCGCCGCATGCGACATGCTAGATGCCGTCGCCATCACGGATCCCGACCGGGTGATGCGGGCCTATCCGCACGAACTCTCGGGCGGGATGGGGCAGCGCGTCATGATCGCCATGATGCTCGCGCCCGGCCCGCGCATCCTTATCGCGGACGAGCCTACATCTGCGCTCGACGTCTCGGTACAGCGTCAGGTGCTCGACATCATGGACGGGCTCGTCCGCGAGCGGGGGATGGGCCTCATCTTCATCTCGCACGACCTCAACCTAGTGGCGCGCTTCTGCGACCGCGTGCTCATCATGTATTCGGGGCGGATCGTGGAGACTTGCGACGCGGGGCGGCTGCATGAGGCCAGCCATCCCTACACCCGTGGCCTGCTCGAGGCGCTGCCGCGGCTCGACGCCCCGTCCCGCCGTCTCGCGGTGCTCCGCCGTGATCCGTCCTGGGCCGACGGGCCTTCGGTGGGCGAATGATCGCGATCGAGGATCTCTACGTCTGGTTCGGCCTCGGCCGGGATCGCGTCGAGGCGGTGCGCGGCGCCAGCTTCGAGGTCGCGAAGGGCGAGGCATTCGGCCTCGTCGGCGAGAGCGGGTCGGGCAAGTCGACGATCCTCCGCGCGATCACCGGCCTTGCGTCCGACTGGTCGGGGCGAATCGCGGTAGCGGGCGCCGAGCTGAGCGGGGCGCGACGGAACAGGGAGTTCCACCGCAAGGTGCAGATGGTGTTCCAGGATCCCTACGCATCGCTCCATCCTCGCCACACGGTGGATCAGGTGTTGAACGAGACGTTGCACCTGCAGGGGCAGAGGGACGCCGGGCGGCGGATTCCGCAGCTGCTGGACGACGTCGGGCTCGGCCCGCGCTTCCGGTTCCGCTTCCCCCACCAGCTCTCGGGTGGCCAGCGCCAGCGCGTCGCCATCGCCCGGGCGCTGGCGGGGGAACCCGACCTCCTCCTGCTCGACGAGCCGACATCCGCGCTGGACGTGTCCGTCCAGGCCGAGATCCTGAACCTGCTCTCCGATCTGCGCGCCGAACGTGGCCTGACCTACGTGATGGTGTCCCACGATCTCGCGGTGGTCGGGCACATGTGCGACCGGCTGGGAGTCATGCGGGCGGGCGAGGTCGTCGAGATCATGGACGTCGCCCGCCTCCGCGAGGGCCGGGCCGTCCACCCGTACGCCCGGGATCTCATGGCGGCCTCGTCCTAGCTGGGCGCTCTGGCGTGCGGCTTTCGTCGATGGGAATGCCGGCTCGCCAAACTCTCCGAGCGTCGCGCCAGAGGCGATCACTTGACAAGACGTAAGTAGTGATTCGCAGACGGAGGTCCGACAAGCGAGCCGCGGCTCGCGATCCGGCGCACCTCCGAGGATCTGCCCAGAACAATGCTCTGGAACGTTGCAAAATCGCTACAATCCCGCCGGGAAGACGTTGGGCATGGGCAGGTCAAATCGTTAAGATCTTAGGAAAATATGGTCCAGATCGGTGTCTGCTACGTCCGATCTCCGCATCCACGGGCTGAGCCCTCAGGCGAAGAACACCTTTCCGTTCTGCTACTTCGGCAGACGCCTGACATGCTGCCGCCCGAAAAGTGAGCCGAGCCCTACAACCATCCGATCCGGACATCATTCATTCACGTCGGCGGGTTTACGCCTTTTCGACCCTATGTTAACGGACCGTTAAGGTCTCGGACGGCTGACCAAGCGGTCCTGCAAATTTGCACGGGCCGCAGCACATGAGGATTTCTAACGGCGCTCGGATGCAGGGGCTGCCATCATTTCGGAGAAAGTGCTTTGATGACAAATGCATCGTTGGCGCATGGTGACATGTCCCGGGAAGACAGCTTTTACCGCTCCAGAGGCAAGCGTGTCGCGGATGTGATCATCGCGGCGCTCATCCTGACGGCCACCGCCCCGTTCATTCTGATCCTGGCGCTGGTCGTCTCGCTGGACGGAGGCTCCCCCTTCTTTGCGCACGAGAGGGTCGGGCGCGGCGGTCGTCGGTTCAAGTGCTGGAAGATTCGTACGATGGTCATGGACGCCGAAGAGCGGCTTCGCGACCTGCTCGAATCCGACCAGGCTGCAAGAAACGAATGGTACGTACGCCGGAAGCTCGCTGATGACCCTCGCGTCACTGCCCTCGGGCGGTTTCTCCGGCAGACGAGCCTCGACGAGTTGCCGCAGCTCTACAACGTCCTCCGCGGCGACATGAGCCTCGTCGGACCTCGGCCCATCACCGGCGAGGAGCTTCCCCTGTACGGCGACAGCCTCTCCGCCTACCTCCAGCTTCGGCCGGCACTGACGGGTCTCTGGCAGGTCGGCGGTCGGAACGATCTCGACTACAGTGACCGGGCGCGGTTGGACATGGAGTACAGCCAGAGCGTGAGCCTTGCGCGAGACGTCTTCATCCTGCTTGCGACTGTCCGTACGGTCTTCGCCCGCACGGGCTGCTAGAGCGGGGCGCTTGGTAGGGTCGATGACGGCCTCGCCGAGCGCTCTCAGCTCAGGAAGTGAACTGGCCCCCTACGCATCCGTTCACCTGCCGAGGAGGATGCCTCCAGCGAGACCGAGTACGACGCCCGCCATGCTGCATCCGAGCATCAGCGGCCAACTGACCGAGAAGCCGAACAAGAGCGCGGCTACGGCCAAGTAAGCGAGAAAGGTCAGGCCACCTGCCGATGCGAGGATGATCAGGCGAAGCCCGATCATTCTAACGCGCACGTCACGCGTAGCGGGTGTCTGCCTCCAGTCGGCATCGGAAAAGGTACGGGAGTTCGCTCGGACGGACGTCGCGCTCTGATAATAGTCCTTCACGTCAGTACCCCCACTGGGCTTGGTCCCGCCCACATCCAAAGCGAAGCTGATCGCACCGAATCGCCACTGCACCTGGGTTCGATGCCGTCAGATCAGCACGTAGGCCCAAGTAAAACAGCTCCCCCACAACCCGAGGACTTAGCTAACGTTAGGCTAATTCAAGTTAACAGAACATGTACGGGGCCCCGCGTTGGCAAAATCTTGCTTTGCTACCAGTGGGCGGCCCGATTCAGTGATGGGCGAACTAGTCCCTTATAGTACCGGTGTTTGCTCAGTTTTCGCTGCATCGCTTCAGAATGGCGCCCTCACCAGATCGGCTTCGAGTGACAGAATGTCGCACATGCGGACTTCTCGAGCGTTAGTGTTTTCTATCAATGTAATAGACGTTGAATGAGCGACGCCAAACGGGGCCTTACCGCAAGAGCTTCGCACTCGCGTACCCGGTTGGCTATCGGTGGGCGGTCCGGATCTAATGTCAGGATATTGTCACCACCTGCGCTATGACTGGCGGGGGAGCGAAACGCAGCGGGGCCGGACGGTGGCCAAGGTGTTGTGCGGCTCGTCTGGTCGCCGGCCGCGAGTGACGGTGGCCCGTATCCTAGCGCCAGCTTACTCTCTAGGTACTTTAGTGCCTGCGCCAAGCGCCGATCAGTACATAAGCTTCTGGGAGGGTTTAGGACACCTTCCGCTCCAGCAGTTCGGCCTTAGGTGGCAAGAGCACTAAGCGAGGCGGGGTCGGATCGGCTATGCATCCGGTATGGAACTCATCATAGACACGTTGAAGCGCAAGCGGGCCGAGATCGTCGGCGCCGCTTGGCCTGCTCCCCTGTTTGTCCTCGCTCAGGGGTTAGGCCTGTTCCGTGTTTGGTCTTCTTCTGACCGGTTCCTGTATTCCCGCGGGGTGAGCCCGTCGAGGCTCGGATGCGGGCGGTGGTGGTTGTA
>CAZWWR010000047.1:0-18392 GCA_964637265.1 uncultured Jannaschia sp. | reverse complement strand
GGTCGTGCTCGCCGGCTGCGGCGGGGGCGGCCCGCCCGGTCTCGCCTCCCTCGCGCCCGCGCAGGAGGCGTGCATTGAGGCGGCCAAGGCGCTCTCGGGCGTGGAGGCGAGCGCCCCGGCGGCTCCGGCGGCGTTCGAGGACGGCCTCCTCGTTCCGCTGATGGTGGGCGGCGAGGCCTGGACCTGCCGGACGACCGCGAGGGGCCGCGTGGTGCGCGGGAGCGTCGCGCCCGTATTCGGTTGAGTCCGGACCTCAGGCCCTGTCTATAGAGTTGATTGAACGACGCCGCGGAGGCAGACTCCGTGGGAAGGCATTTCGGAGGCTGCGATGTTTCGAACCCTAAGCCGGGCCGCCGGGGCGACTGCGGCCCTCGCGCTCGTCGCCGCAGCCGCCAGCGCACAGCATCGCAGCGAGATCCGGTTCGAGGCCGGCGGCACCGACGCCTATGTCGAGGGGTCCATCGCCGGGCAGGCCTATCGGGACTACGCGCTGACGGCTTCCGCCGGACAGACCCTCTCGGTCACGCTGATCAATCTCGGGGGAGCGACGTCCTTCTTCAACATCCTGCCGCCGGGCAGCGACGGCGCGGCGATCTACAACGGCTCGGTCGAGGGCGAGATGGCGACGATCACGCTGCCGGAGGACGGCAGCTACGTGGTTCGCGTGTACCTGATGGGAGAGGCCCGCGACGCCGACGGCGCCGCCGATTACGGGCTGTCGGTGACGATACTCTGAGGCCACGGAACGGGCTGGCGGGTCGGCCGCCTGCCCCACGGGAGGGACCCACATGACGATACGACCGGCATTCGCCGCCTTCGCGGCCGCCTGCCTGCTCGCGGGCTGCGTCTCGGAGGACGCCCCCGGGACGGCGGACGCCTCCGCCACCGCCGCCGCGGCGGGCACGCCGAGCCTGGCCGAGCAGGGGTGCCTGCGCGAGGTCACCGCGACCACGGGCAACGGCGACGTGACCGTGCTCGGCTCGGAGTTCTCGCAGGCCGGGACGAACGTGACGGTGGGGGTGGGCCCCGACCGGGCGCCGTGGTCCTGCATCGGCTACGAGGACGGCACCGTCGCGCCCGACAGCATCGTGTCGCTGACCAACGAGGGGTTCCTGTAGGGCCTCCGGGACGGCGGGAAGTCCGGGTTGCGTGGAGGCGCCGGACTGAACCCGGGTCGCTTCCTGAAGGTTGGTCGTGCCAGCGCCGTCTCGCGGGGCCGGTCCGGCGCTGGCACGGCGGGGCCGGCGCCCTTCGACACCAAGTCGGGGCAGGACAGCGGGTGTCGCTTCTGTCCCGCGATGTCGGGCTCGATCGCCGACGCGGCGGCGCTCGGGACGTGACCGCGCCCGTGCGATGCCGGGCGAAGGCCCGCACGCACAGACCGAGAGCGCGGCATGGCGTCCGTAGGAGCCCGGGGGGCGCGCCCTTGACAGGCCCCGCGTCGGATGACACATGCAGCGCCGGGCCGCGGGCGGGAGTTCGCGGCCCTCTTCTATTGATGATCGCCCCCGCGCGGGGGCGCGCCGCCCGAGGCGCGGCGGGGCCCCCGGGGCCGCCGCCGCACCAACGCCCGAGAGGGGGCCGCAGGGCGCGATGGACAGGGGAGAGGGGCGCATGTTCGCCGTTCTGAAGACTGGCGGGAAGCAGTACCGCGTGCAGCCGGGCGACGTGCTGCGTGTGGAGAAGCTGGCCGCCGGCGCGGGTGAGACCGTGCAGTTCAACGAGGTGCTGATGCTGGGCGGCGACGAGACGACGCTCGGCGCGCCGCTCGTCGAGGACGCCGCGGTGCAGGCCGAGGTCGTGGACCAGGTGAAGGGCGAGAAGCTCATCCACTTCGTGCGCCGCCGCCGGAAGCACGGCTCGGCCCGCAAGAAGGGCCATCGCCAGCAGCTCACCCTCGTGCGTGTCACCGACATCCTGGCCAGCGGTGCCGGGGGCTCGGGCGTGAAGGCCGCCGTGGGCGCGGGCTCCGCCCCCCGCGGGGAGGCGCCGGCCGAGGCCGCCGCCGAGCCGGCCGAAGCAGAGAAGGAGTAGGCGAGATGGCACACAAGAAGGCCGGCGGTTCCTCCCGCAACGGGCGCGATTCGGCGGGACGCCGTCTCGGCGTCAAGCTGTTCGGGGGCCAGCGCGCCATCCCGGGCAACATCATCATCCGGCAGCGCGGCACCCGGTGGTACCCCGGCGAGGGCGTGGGCATGGGCAAGGACCACACCCTCTTCGCCACCGCCGAGGGCGCGGTGAGCTTCCGCAAGGGCTTCAAGGGCCGCACCTTCGTATCGGTGCTCCCCGTGAGCGACGCCGCCGAATAGGCCGATCCGCAACGCGCGGCACATGCGGGGGGATCGGCGGCCAGCCGGTCCCCCTTCGCGCATCGGCCGCACCCGCCGCGACCACACGAGCCGCGATCCGTCCGCCGACGGGCTGCGCGGGGAGAAATTCCCCGCGGAGATCCGCGGAGCAGGAGAGGACCATGACACCTCAGAAGGCGCCCGTTCGCCTCGACACCCCCCGCAACACCGACCTGCCGCCCGTTCCGGCGGGCAATCTCGTGCTCAGGCCCGTCCGCCGCAGCGACCAGGGCCTGATCGAGCACTGGACCTCGGACGCGCGCGTGGCCCGGATGACCCGCACGATCCCGCACCCGCTCCCCCCCGGAGCGAGCGAGGCGTTCGTGACGCGCCTCCTGTCGAGCGATGCGCAGGGCGCCACCTGGGCGATCGACGGGCACGAGGCCGGGCTGTCGGAGCTCGTCGGACTGATCTCGCTGGAGCCTATGGACCGGAACCAGTGGGAGATCGGCTACTGGGTGGCGCCGGCGATGTGGAACGCGGGCATCGCCAGCACGGCTGTCCAGGCCCTCGTCTCGGCCAATCCGCTGGGCTGCGCGACCCTGTTCGCCAGCGTGTTCCAGGACAATCCCGCCTCGGCGCAGGTGCTGCGCAACGCGGGGTTCGAGGATCTGGGCGAGGCGGAGGCTTTCTCGGTGGCGCGGGACGGTCTGGTTCCGACCTGGACGTTCATCCGGCGTCTGGGCGAGGCGGACCCGGCCTGACGGGCCGGGCGCGGCCCGGGACGATCCGCGGGCGCGCCTCCGGTTCCCGTCGCACCGGCCGACCCGTCCGGGCGGTTCCATCCGCGCCGCGCACGCGCTAGGCGCCGGACCCAACCCCTCGGGGTCGCTGTGTGGAGGCGGGCATGAAGTTCCTCGATCTGGCCAAGGTCTACATCCGGTCCGGATCGGGCGGCGCGGGCGCGGTCTCCTTCCGGCGCGAGAAGTACATCGAGTTCGGCGGCCCGGACGGCGGCGACGGCGGGCGCGGCGGCGACGTCGTGGTGGAGGCGGTCGAGGGGCTGAACACGCTGATCGACTTCCGCTACCAGCAGCACTTCTTCGCCCGCAACGGTCAGGGCGGGATGGGGCGCCAGCGGACCGGGCGCTCCGGCGAAGACATCGTGCTGCGGGTCCCGGTCGGCACGGAGGTGCTGGAGGAGGACCAGGAGACGGTGATCGCCGACCTCACTGCGGCGGGTGAGAGCGTCGTGCTGGCGCGCGGGGGGAACGGCGGCTGGGGCAACCTGCGCTTCAAGACCTCCACGAACCAGGCGCCACGGCGGGGCAATCCCGGCCAGGCAGGCGTCGAGCGCACCATCTGGCTGCGGCTGAAGCTCATCGCGGATGTCGGGCTGCTCGGCCTGCCGAACGCGGGCAAGAGCACCTTCCTCGCGGCGACGTCGAACGCCCGGCCGAAGATCGCGGATTATCCCTTCACGACGCTCGTGCCCAACCTCGGCGTCGTGGGGGTGGACGGGGCGGAGTTCGTGGTGGCCGACATACCCGGCCTGATCGAGGGCGCGCACGAGGGGCGCGGGATCGGCGACCGGTTCCTCGGGCATGTCGAGCGATGCCACGCACTCCTGCATCTTGTCGACGGCACGTCCGCGGACCCTGTCGAGGACTGGCGCACCGTGATCCGTGAGCTCGAGCTCTACGAAGGCGGGCTGGCGGAGAAGCCGCGCGTGACCGTGCTCAACAAGGTGGACGCTCTGGACGAGGAGACGCTGGCCGAAAGGCGCGAGGCGCTCGCGGCGGCCGCGGGCGGGCCAGTGCTCGTCATGTCGGGCGCGGCGGGGCAGGGCGTCACCGAGGTGCTGCGGACGCTGCGGGCCCTGATCGCGGGCGCGCCGGCCGACGCCGCCGCCGAGGAGGACGGGGAGCCATGGTCGCCCGTCTAGGAAACGTAACCTCCGCGCGGCGTATGGTCGTGAAGATCGGCTCGGCGCTGCTGGTCGATCCGGAGACGGGCGGCGTGCGGGACCGCTGGCTCGCCGGTCTCGCCTCCGACATCGCCGCCGCCCGGGCGCGGGGGACGGAGGTCGTCGTCGTCTCGTCTGGCTCGATCGCGCTGGGGCGGAGGGCTCTGGGCCTCGAGCCGCCGCTGGGGCTGGAGCAGAACCAGGCGGCCGCGGCGGTGGGGCAGATCGCGCTCGCGCGCGCCTGGACGGAGGCGCTGGCGGTCGAGGGGATCCGCGCCGCCCAGGTGCTGCTCACGCTCGACGACAGCGAGGACCGGCGCCGCTACCTGAACACGCGGGCGACCTTCGCCGCGCTCCTGTCGATGGGCGCGGTGCCGATCGTCAACGAGAACGACACCATCGCCACCGACGAGATCCGATTCGGCGACAACGACAGGCTGGCGGCCCAAGTGGCGGCGATGGCGGGGGCGGATCTCTGCGTCCTGCTCTCGGACGTGGACGGGCTCTACACCGCGAACCCCCAGATCGATCCCTCGGCGCGGCACCTGCCCGTGATCGCGGAGATCACGCCGGAGGTCGAGGCAATGGCGGGCGGCGGCGTCTCGGGCCTGTCGAAGGGCGGGATGGTCACGAAGCTGATGGCCGCTCGGATCGCCACCGAGGCGGGGAGCGCCATGTGCATCGCCCGCGGCCTCGTCGACCGGCCGCTCGCAGCGCTCGAGGCCGGGGCGCGCCATAGCTGGTTCGTGCCGAAGGGCGATCCGCAGGCGGCGCGCAAGCGCTGGATCGGGGCGATGAAGGCGCGCGGGTCGGTGGAGGCGGATGCCGGGGCGGTGGCGGCCCTCGGGAGGGGCAAGTCGCTCCTGCCGGCGGGGGTGCGCGGCGTCGCCGGACGGTTCGGGCGCGGTGAGCCGGTGGCCATCCGGGGGCCCGGCGGGGCGCAGCTCGGCCTCGGCCTGATCCGCTACACGGCGGAGGAGGCGCGGGCCATCGCCGGGCGGCGCAGCGGTGACATCGCCGCCGTGCTCGGCTATCCGGGCCGCGCCGCCCTGATCCATCGCGACGACATGGTGCTCGTCGCGCAGCCCGCGGAGGAGGACGCCCGGTGAAGGACATGACCGACGACATCCCCGGCCTCATGGAGCGGATGGGCGCGACGGCGCGTGCCGCGGCCGCCGAGCTGGCCTTCGCCGCGCCGGAGCGAAAGAGCGCGGCGCTCGTCGCCGCGGCGGACGCGCTCTGGGATCGGCGCGGGGCCGTTCTGGAGGCGAACGCGGCCGACATGGCGTTCGGTCGCGACCGCGCGCTGTCCGACGCGATGCTCGACCGCCTCCTCCTCGACGAGAGCCGGATCGAGGCGATCTGCGGCTCCCTCCGGGCCATCGCGGAGCAGGACGATCCGGTGGGCGAGGTGACCGCCGAGTGGGAGCGGCCGAACGGGCTGCGGATCCGCCGGGTGCGCACGCCCCTGGGGGTCGTCGGGGTGATCTTCGAGAGCCGGCCCAACGTGACGGCGGATGCCGGCGCCCTGTGCCTGAAGGCCGGGAACGCCTCGATCCTGCGGGCCGGGTCGGAGGCGATGAACTCGGCGACGGCGATCCACGGCGCGCTCGTCGAGGGCCTCGCCGCGGCGGGCCTGCCGGAAGGGGCCATCCAGCTCGTGCCCACGCGCGACCGGGGCATGGTGGCGGCCATGCTCGCCGCGACGGAGCATGTCGACGTGATCGTGCCGCGGGGCGGCAAGGGGCTCGTCGGCCTGGTGCAGAGGGAGGCGCGGGTGCCGGTCTTCGCCCATCTCGAGGGCATCGTGCACGTCTATCTCGACGCCTCCGCCGATCCGGAGAAGGCGAAGCGCGTCGTGCTGAACGCCAAGACGCGCCGGACGGGCATCTGCGGGGCAGCGGAGTGCCTGCTGATCCACCGCGCCATCGCCGCGACGCTCGGGCGCGAGGTCCTCGAGGACCTTCTGTCGGCCGGGATCGAGGTGCGGGCCGGGGCCGGGCTCGACGGGATACCGGGGACGTCCCCGGCGGACGACGAGGACTGGGGGCGCGAGTACCTCGACACGATCATCGCGGCGCGCGTCGTCGAGGACGTCGACGGGGCGATCGCGCATATCCGACGGTACGGGTCGGGGCACACGGACTGCATCGTGGCCGAGGATCCCGCGGCGGTGGCGCGGTTCTTCGAACGGCTCGACAGCGCCATCCTGATGCACAACGCCTCCACCCAGTTCGCCGACGGCGGAGAGTTCGGGATGGGCGCCGAGATCGGCATCGCCACGGGCAAGATGCATGCCCGCGGGCCGGTGGGGGCCGAGCAGCTCACGAGCTTCAAGTACCTCGTGAGCGGCGACGGGGCGGTGCGGGCCTGACGGCGCGGGCCTCCGCCCGGAGCGCGCGGGTCAGGGCGCGAGCCGGGGACCGCCGCCGAGGATCACGAGGTCGAACCGCAGGTCGGGGGCGACCTCGCCCACCTCGCGCACGATGAGCTGGCGGTCGGGGAGATCCTCGGCATAGGCGAGCCAGCGCCCGCGGAACCCGCCCGCCCTCAGGCGCCCGGCCAGCTCCACCGCGTCGAGCCCCTCGGCCATCGCGGGCGACAGCACGACCACGGCGTCCGAGAGCCTGTCGGGGGTGGCCTCGTCCGGGGGCAGGGCGGTGCCCCCCGCGGCGAGGGCCCCGAGCACGCGCTGCGCCACCGAGGCGCCATCGGGCCCGCCCGCGTCGATGATCAGGATTTCGCCCGCACGCCGCCCGGCATGCCCGCCTCGCGGCCCATCCGTCATGCCAGCGTCCCCACTGTCCTCGCGCCGCGCAGCCTTCCAGGACTGTCACGATTGATTTACGAGCATAGCGCAGGACCTCACACGGAGGAAGGCTGCTGGGAGAGGGCATGTCGCTTCATCCGGGGGGCGAGACGGCCGGGGCCGCGACAACCGGGGGGCCGGAGGCGACCCTGCGGACCGTCCTCGAGGCGCTGCCCGACCCGGTGATGGTGCTCGACGCGGGCGGGCGCGTGACGGTGCTCAACGAGGCCGCGCAGGAGTGGTTCGGACCCTGGGCGCTCGGGCAGAGCTACGTGAGCGTCCTGCGCCAGCCGCGGCTGCTCGACCCCGTGGAGGAGGCGTATCACGGCCGCCGGCGCGGGCGGTCCGAGTTCGTCCAGTCGAGCGGCGAGGTCGACACGCGCTTCGACGTCCGCGTCTCGCCGCTCCACCTCGGAGGCGTCGGCCGGCCGTGGGTCATGCTCGTGTTCCGCGACGTGAGCGACATGTCGGCGGGCGAATCGATCAGGCGGGACTTCGTGGCCAACGTGAGTCACGAACTGAAGACGCCCCTCACCGCGATCGGCGGCCTGATCGAGACGCTGCAGGGTCCAGCGCGGGAGGACGAGGCGGCGCGGGTGCGGTTCCTGGGGCTGATGGCGAAGGAGGTGGGGCGGATGAACCGCCTCGTCTCCGACCTCCTCAGCCTGAGCCGGGTCGAGAGCATGTCGCGCCGGCGCCCCTCGTCGCCGCTGGATCTGGTGCCATTGCTGGCCCAGGCGGTGGACACGCTTCGCCCGGTGGCGGCGGAGGCGGAGGTGACGCTGGACCTCGCCGCGCCCGACGGCGCCCGCCTCTACGGAGACGCGGACCAGCTCCTGCAGGTGGCGAGCAACCTCGTGGAGAACGCGATCAAGTACGGGGCGCATCCCGGAACGGTCTCGATCGCCCTGGCGGCGCTGGAGCACGAGCCCGTCCTGCGGGGACCGGCATGGGAGCTGATGGTGACCGACGACGGGGCTGGGATCCCCCCCGAGCACCTGCCGCGGGTGACCGAGCGGTTCTACCGGGTCGACACGCATCGCAGCCGGGCGCGCGGCGGGACGGGGCTCGGGCTCGCGATCGTGAAGCACATCGTGAACCGGCACAGGGGCCGCCTTCGCATCGAGAGCCCGCCCGAGGGCGGCACCCGCGTGCGCGTGATCCTGCCCCGCCTGACGTGACCCTGCGTCCCTCGGACGTGTTCATCATACCGTTACATAGGCGTCACAAAACGTCCGCGTCGGGCTCCTAGGCGCGCCGCGAAGGCACGCCGGGGTGGCGGGCCCGACCGGATCAGTACTGGGAGATCCTTCATGTCCGTCACCAAGACGACCGTCTCCGCGTTCGCGGTGATCGCCGCCGCGGGCGCAGCTTCGGCCCAGAGCCGCGAGCAGGTTCAGATCGCGGGGTCGAGCACCGTCCTGCCCTACGCGTCCATCGTCGCGGAAGCCTTCGGGGAGAACTTCGGGTTCCCGACCCCGGTCGTCGAATCGGGCGGCTCCTCCACGGGCCTGAGGCGCTTCTGCGAGGGCGTGGGCGAGACGACCATCGACATCGCGAACGCCTCCCGCGCGATCCGCGAGAGCGAGGTCGAGACCTGCGCCGCGAACGGGGTGGACGACATCATCGAGGTCCGCATCGGCTACGACGGCATCGTCTTCGCCAGCCAGATCGACGGCCCCGACTTCACCGCCTTCGAACCCGCGCAGTGGTACCAGGCGATGGCCGCGCAGGTGCCCGTCGACGGCACGCTGCAGGCGAACCCCTACACCAACTGGTCCGAGATCGACGGCGCACTTCCCGACAGCGAGATCACCGCCTTCATCCCCGGGACGCGGCACGGGACGCGCGAGGTCTTCGAGGAGAAGGTGATCCTGCAGGGCTGCGAGGATTCGGGCGCCATGGCGATCATCATGGAGGCCAACGGGGGCGACGAGGACGCCACCGAGGAGACCTGCATGGAGGTCCGCTCCGACGGCGTGGCCGTGGACATCGACGGGGACTACACCGAGACGCTCGCCCGCATCCAGTCGAACCCGAACGGCGTCGGCGTGTTCGGCCTGTCGTTCTACGAGAACAACCAGGACAAGCTGAAGGTCGCCACGATGGGCGGCGTCGCCCCCTCGACCGAGACGATCGCATCGGGCGAGTATCCGGTCTCGCGGCCGCTCTTCTTCTACATCAAGGGCGCGCATATCGGCGTGATCCCGGGGCTGAAGGAGTTCGCCGAGTTCTTCGTCTCGAACGACATCGCCGGCCCGGGCGGGCCGCTGGCCGAGTACGGGCTCGTCTCGGACCCGGAGCTCGCCGCGACGCAGGAGGCCGTGTCCGGCGAGACCCCGATGACCCAGTGAGCCACGACCGGGCCGGACGGCCCGCCGGACGCACAAGGCGCGCTCCTCCGGGGGCGCGCCACGCTGCAAGATGGGGTGCCCCATGTCGCTGATCGCCATACTGGCCGCGCTGGCCGCGCTCTCCGCGGCGGGGCTCTACCTCGGCCGCCGCCGGGCCGTCGCGGCCGCCGGAGGGGACACGCGGAGGCTCCATTCGCTCCCGGCCTATTACGGGTTCCATGTCGCCATCTTCGCCGCGGTGCCGGCGCTCCTCGTCCTGGCCGTCTGGATGCTGGTGCAGCCCCTCGTGGTCGAGGGGCGCTCCGCGTCGCTGATCCCCGAGGCGCTCTACGAGAACGACGACCAGCTCGGCCTGGTCATGTCGGACGTCCGCCGCATCGCCTCCGGGGTCGACGAGGCCGTGCGTCAGGGCGTGCTGAGCCGCGACGAGGCGCGCGCGCTCTCCTCGGCCGACGACGACGTGCGCGCCATCCTGGGCTCGGTCGGGGCGGCGACGGGGGGCGAGATCTCCCCGGAGGTCCTCGCGGCGGCGCAGACCTACCGCGCCATCGACGCGCGGGGCAGGGTGGCGATGAGCGTCGTCGTCCTCCTGCTGGCCGCAGGCGGGTTCGCCTGGGCCTACGGGCGGACCGGGCCGGACTTCCGCGCCCGCAACTCCGTCGAGCGGGCGATCATGGCGATCCTGCTGCTCGCCTCGACCATCGCCATCCTGACGACCGTGGGCATCATCCTGTCGATGCTGTTCGAGACGCTGCGCTTCTTCGAACAGTACCCCTTCACGCGGTTCTTCTTCAACACGACCTGGCAGCCCTCCTTCTTCGGCGACAGCGAGCTCGGCCTGCTGCCACTCCTCTGGGGGACGCTCTACATCTCCCTCGTCGCCCTGCTCGTGGCGGTGCCGATCGGCCTGCTCTCCGCGATCTACCTGTCGGAATACGCCTCGAATCGCGTCCGCACCGTGGCCAAGCCGATGATCGAGGTGCTGGCCGGCATACCGACGATCGTCTACGGGCTCTTCGCGCTGATCACGGTGGGGCCGTTCCTGCGCGACTACTTCGCCCAGCCGCTCGGGCTCGGCACCTCCTCCTCCTCCGTGATGACCGCGGGCCTCGTTATGGGGATCATGCTGATCCCGTTCGTCTCGTCGCTGTCCGACGACATCATCAACGCCGTCCCGCAGGCGATGCGCGACGGCTCGCTGGGGCTCGGTGCCACGCAGAGCGAGACGATCCGGCAGGTGGTCATTCCCGCGGCCCTGCCCGGGATCGTGGGCGCCGTCCTGCTGGCGGCCTCTCGCGCGATCGGCGAGACAATGATCGTCGTGCTGGGAGCCGGGGCCGCGGCGCAGATGGACCTCAACCCGTTCGAGGCGATGACGACGGTGACGGTGAAGATCGTCTCGCAACTCACGGGCGACACGGACTTCAACTCGCCGGAGACTCTCGTGGCGTTCGCGCTGGGCATCACGCTCTTCGTGATCACGCTCGCGCTCAACGTGCTCGCGCTCTACATCGTCCGCCGCTACCGGGAGCAGTACGAATGACCGACGCGACGCAGCCCGCGCCGCCCCCCAACCCGGAGCTCGGCGCGAAGTCCCTCTTCGTGCCCGACCGCCGCACCTCCGCGCGCAACGCGGCCGAGACGCGCTTCAAGTACTACGGTCTGGCCGCCGTGCTCGTGGGCGTGGCGGCGCTGATCCTCCTCCTGGTCTCGATCCTCGGCAACGGGCTGAGCGCCTTCCAGCAGACGAAGATCACCATCCCGGTCGCGCTCCCGGCCGAGCGGCTCGACCCCGAGGGCGGGCGCGATCCGGCGGAGATGGCGCGCGTGACGACCTTCGGCTACGCCCCCGTCCTGCGGGACGCCCTGATGGCGACGGTCTCCGATGCCGGGATCGAGACCGAGCTCGACGCGGGCGGCATCGCGGACATCGTCTCCGACGAGGCCGTGGCGCAACTCCGGAACTTCGTGCTCGCCAATCCGCAGGCCGTGGGCGAGACGATCGAGGTCGAGTTCCTCGCCAGCGGGCGGATCGACGGCTTCTTCAAGGGGCGCGTCACCTACGCCTCCGCGGAGCTCGACGGCAACGTCAGCCCCGGGCAGCTGCGCCTGGCGGAGGCGCTCGCGGAGGCGGGGCTGATGGAGACGTCGTTCAACTGGAGCTTCATCTTCGCCCCGGATGCCTCTGATACGAGGCCGGAAGCGGCCGGCCTCGGCGTCGCCATCCTCGGCTCGCTCTACATGATGCTGATCGTGCTCGTCCTGGCGCTACCGATCGGGGTCGCCGCCTCGATCTATCTCGAGGAGTTCGCGCCGCAGAACCGGTTCACGGACCTGATCGAGGTGAACATCTCCAACCTCGCCGCGGTCCCGTCCATCGTGTTCGGCATCCTCGGCCTCGCCATCTTCATCAACTTCGTAGGCCTCCCGCAATCGGCGCCCATCGTCGGCGGGCTGGTGCTCACGCTGATGACCCTGCCGACGATCATCATCGCCACCCGGGCGTCGCTGAAGTCGGTGCCGCCCTCGATCCGGGACGCGGCGCTGGGCCTGGGGGCGAGCCGGATGCAGACGGTGTTCCACCACGTCCTGCCGCTCGCCATGCCGGGGATCCTCACCGGGACGATCATCGGCCTCGCGCAGGCGCTCGGGGAGACGGCGCCGCTCCTGCTGATCGGGATGGTGGCCTTCGTGCGCGAGTATCCCGACGCCCCGCCGGAGGGGTTCTTCGACCCGGCCTCGGCGCTGCCCGTGCAGGTCTACAACTGGACTCAGCGCTCCGACCCCGCCTTCGTGGAGCGGGCGAGCGGGGCGATCATCGTCCTGCTCCTCTTCCTGCTCGTGATGAACCTCACCGCGATCTACCTCCGCCGACGCTTCGAGCGCCGCTGGTAGACGAATGGAGACCGCAATGAACGACATGCGACTGACCGAGCGGGCCGTGGACGAGGACGAGATCAAGATCGCCGCGAACAAGGTCGACGTCTTCTACGGCGACACGCACGCGATCAGGGACGTCACCGTGGACATCCGGGACAAGACCGTCACCTCCTTCATCGGCCCGTCCGGGTGCGGCAAGTCCACCTTCCTGCGATGCATCAACCGGATGAACGACACCATCGCGTCGGCCCGCGTCGAGGGCGACATCCTCCTCGACGGGGAGGACATCTACGACCGCCGGGTGGACCCGGTGCAGCTTCGCGCGCGGGTCGGCATGGTGTTCCAGAAGCCCAACCCGTTCCCGAAGTCGATCTACGACAACGTGGCCTACGGGCCGCGCATCCACGGGCTCGCCCGCGGGAAGGCGGAGCTCGACGAGATCGTCGAACGCTCGCTGCGGCGCGCGGCGCTCTGGGACGAGGCGAAGGACCGGATGGACGAGCCCGGCACGGGCCTCTCGGGCGGGCAGCAGCAGCGCCTGTGCATCGCCCGCGCGGTCGCCACGAACCCCGAGGTCCTGCTGATGGACGAGCCGTGCTCGGCCCTCGATCCGATCGCCACCGCACAGATCGAGGAGCTGATCGACGAACTGCGGCAGAACTTCTCGGTGGTGATCGTGACCCATTCGATGCAGCAGGCCGCGCGCGTGAGCCAGAAGACAGCCTTCTTCCACCTCGGGAACCTCGTCGAGTACGACGATACCGGCAAGATCTTCACCTCGCCGGAGGACCCGAGGACCGAGAGCTACATCTCCGGGCGGATCGGCTGATCCGATGGCGGAGAGCGGACGCATGATCGACAATCGTCATATCGCCAGTGCCTTCGACCGGGATCTCGAGGCGATCCAGGCGATGATCATGAAGATGGGCGGGCTGGTCGAGGAGGCGATCCTGCACGCCTCGCAGGCGCTTGCGGAGGGCGACACCGAACTGGCGGCGAGGGTAAGGCTGGGGGACGCGCGGATCGACCGGCTGGAGGAGCAGGTGAGCGAGGAGGCCGCGCGCCTGATCGCGCTGCGCCAGCCGGCGGCCACCGACCTCCGCCTCGCGCTCAGCGTCTTCCGCATCGCCGCGGCACTCGAGCGGATAGGCGACTACGCGAAGAACATGGCCAAGCGGACCGAGATCATCGTCGAGCTTCACCCGATCGACGGGGGGACGACCTCGATCGGGCGGATGGCCCGCAGCGTGGAGCTGATGCTGAAGGACGTGCTCGACGCCTACATCCAGCGGGACGCGGCGCTTGCGACCGACGTCCGCGCCCGGGATCTGGAGGTCGACCAGATGTATAACGGGCTGTTCCGCGAGTACCTGACGCACATGATGGAGGACCCGCGGAACATCACGGCCTGCATGCATCTGCACTTCATGGCGAAGAACGTGGAGCGGATGGGCGACCTCGCGACAGGCATCGCCGAACAGGTGATCTACGTCGTCACGGGCGAGATGCCGGAGGACGACAGGGTCAAGGCAGACAGCACCTCGGTGGCAGGATAGGGACATGACGCGGCAACCGAGCGTGCTAGTCGTGGAGGACGAGGACAGCCAGCGGGAGATCCTCGTCTACAACCTCGAGGCGGAGGGATACCGCGTCGTCCAGTGCCCGCGGGGCGACACCGTGATGGACGCGGCCCGCGAGGAGGAGCCGGACCTCATCCTGCTGGACTGGATGCTCCCCGGGACGTCCGGGATCGAGCTGTGCCGCAGGCTCAAGGCCGCGGGCGAGACGCGGGCGATCCCGATCATCATGATCTCGGCCCGCTCCGAGGAGATCGACCGCGTGCGTGGGCTCGAGACCGGGGCGGACGACTACATGATCAAGCCGTACTCGGTGGTCGAGCTGATGGCGCGCATCCGCACGCAGCTCCGCCGGACGCGGCCCGGCGCCGTGGGCGAGAGGCTCGAGTTCGAGGACATCCGCGTCGATACCGAAGCCCACCGGGTCTACCGCATGGATCACGAGGTGCACCTGGGCCCGACCGAGTTCCGGCTCCTGACCACCTTCATGGAGCGGCCCGGCCGCGTCTGGTCCCGCGATCAGCTTCTCGACCGTGTCTGGGGGCGGGACATCTACGTCGACAGCCGCACGGTGGACGTCCATATAGGGCGCCTCCGCAAGGCCCTCCGCGGCGCGACGGGCACGGACGATCCGATCCGGACGGTGCGGGGAGCGGGCTACGCGCTCGGCTGACGTCTCGATCGGGCAGCCGGAATAGGCCGGGATCGCCGCCGGGGCAGGGGGCGTGGGCCCCTGCGGATCAGAGCAGCCATAGCGCCGCGAGGCCCAGGAACGCGAAGAATCCGACGACGTCCGTCACCGTGGTCACGAAGGCGCCCGACGCGAGGGCCGGGTCGATCCCCAGGCGCTCCAGCACCAGCGGGATGCCGACCCCCGCAAGGCCAGCGACCACGAGGTTGATCACCATCGCCACGCCGATCACGAGGCCCAGCATCGGCGTGCCGAACCAGACCACCCCGACGATCCCCATGATGACCGCGAAGGCCAGCCCGTTGATCGCCCCGGCGCTCACCTCCCGCCGGATCACCCGCCAGACGTTCCGGCCCGTCAGGTCCCGCGTCGCCAGCGCACGCACCGCGACCGTGAGCGACTGCGTTCCCGCGTTGCCGCCCATGCTCGCCACGATCGGCATCAGCACGGCGAGCGCGACGACCTGGGCGATCACGTCCTCGAACTGCGCGATCACGAGGCTGGCAAGCACCGCCGTCACCAGGTTGACGGCGAGCCAGGGGAACCTGCGGCGCACGACGTCGAAGGTCCGGTTCGAGATCGACTCGTCGCTGTCGACCCCCGCGAGGCGGAGGATGTCCTCCTCGGCCTCCTCGTCGAGCACGCGGATGGCGTCGTCGATGGTGATGACCCCGAGGAGCCGGTCTCCGTCGTCCACGACCGGGGCCGAGATGAGGTGGTACTGGTTGAAGGCGTAGGCGACGTCGGTCTCCGGGGCGGTCGCGGCGAAGGTGCGGAAGCTCTCCTCGGTGATGTCGCCCAGGGCCATGTCGCGGTCGGAGGCGAGGAGCTTGCCGAGCGTCACGTAGCCCACGGGGCGCACGCGCGGGTCGGTCAGGATGACGTGGTAGAACTGCTCGGGCAGCTCCTCGGCCGTGCGCAGATGGTCGATGGCCTGTCCGACCGTCCAGTGGGACGGGACGGCCACCACCTCCCGCTGCATCAGGCGGCCGGCGGAGTACTCGGGGAAACCCATCGCCTGTTCGACCGCGACCCGGTCGGCAGGCTCGAGGGCGTCGAGGATCACCTCCTGCCGCCTGTCGTCCTCGAGGTTCTCTATAATGTCGACGACGTCGTCCGTCTCGAGGTCGCGCACGGCCACCGCCACGTCCTCGGCCGGGAGGATGTCGAGCACCTCCTCGCGCAGCCCCTCGTCGAGCTCCGAGAGGATCTCGCCGTCGACGCCGCCTCTCCACAGCTCGAGCAGCGTGCGCCGCTCCTCGTCGCTGATCTGTTCGATGAAGTCGGCGATGTCCGCGCGATGGAGCGGCGCCAGAAGCGCGTCGACGGTGTCGGGATCCCTGGCCTCGACGGCCTTGAGGACCTCCCGGCGGCGCGGCTCGTCGAACTCCGGGGTCTCGCGCTCGTCCTCCTGGGGATCCGTCCCTCTGGAGGCGCGCTCGGCTTCTGTCATTTCGGGGGCTCCCGTGGGCGGGGTTCCCGTCCCACTTAGCCTACGCCGCGCGCGGCGGACAGGTGGCGCGGACGTGCGCGGAGGGGTAGGGCCCGGCATGGTCACGATCCACCTCGGCCAGACGCTGGCCTTCCACGCCGACCCGTTCGCCGTCCCTCCTGCGGAGGCGGCCCGCCACGAGGCGCATGGCGCCGTCGCCGTGTCCGCGGGCCGCATCCTTGCCGTGGGTCCGGGCGACGAGATCCGGCGCGCCTATCCCGGGGCCGCCGTTGAGGATCACGGCCGGGGGCTGATCCTGCCGGGTTTCGTCGACGCGCACGCGCACTATCCGCAGACCGGCATCATCGCGTCCTGGGGCAAGAGACTGATCGACTGGCTGGAGACCTACACGTTCCCCGAGGAGGCCCGTTTCGGCGAGCGCGGCCACGCGGATGCGGTCGCCGGGCTCTACTGCGATCTCCTCCTCGCGCACGGCACGACGAGCGTGTGCACGTTCTCTACGAGTCACCCCGGGAGCGTGGACGCGATCATGGAGGCGGCCCTTGCGCGGGGCATGCGGATCTGGGCCGGTAAGACGAGCATGGACCGGAACGCGCCGGACGATGTGCTCGACACGCCGGAGCGGGCCTATGACGAGGGGAAGGCCCTCATCCGACGCTGGTATGGGGTCGGCCGGGTGAGCTACGCCGTCACCCCGCGGTTCACGCCGACCTCGACCGAGGCGCAGCTCGACGCGCTCGGTGCGCTTTGGGCGGAGCATCCGGATTGCGCGATGCAGACGCATCTCTCGGAGCAGACGGACGAGATCGCGTGGGTGCGGCAGTTGCGGCCCGAGGCGAGGGACTACCTCGATACCTACGAGCGGCACGGCCTCGTCGGGCCGGGAGCGCTCTTCGGCCACGCGATCCACCTCACGGCGCGCGAGCGGGCGCGGCTCGCGGAGACGGGTTCCGCCGTCGTCCATTGCCCGACCTCCAACACATTCATCGGTTCGGGGCTCTTCGACATGGGGCTCGCGAAATCGATCCCGGTGGGCCTCGCCACGGACACGGGCGGCGGTTCGTCGTTCTCGATGCTGCGGAGCATGGCCGCGGCCTACGAGGTGGCGCAGTTGCGCGGCGAGGCGCTCCATCCGTCGCGGCTCATCTGGCTCGCCACCGAGGGCTCGGCCCGGGCTCTGCGCTGCGAGGCCATCGGCCGGTTGGCAGCCGGTCGCGAGGCGGATCTCGTCGTCCTCGACCTGACCTCGACGGCCGCCATCGCGCAGCGCCACGCGCGGGCGGACGACATCTGGGAGGCGATCTTCCCGGCGATCATGATGGGGGACGATCGGGCCATTCTGGCGGTCTATGTCGGGGGCATGCGAGTTTCAGGCCGAACCTCATCCGTAGACTGAGCATCGTCGGGGAACTGTTTGCCAGTTCGGGTATTCGGCAGACAGTTTCGCGCAGCCCGATCCAGATGTGCTTTACATAACTCTGCTTACATGAGTCCGAGAGGGTGCGCGACGCATGCAAGCGACCACGCGTCGCGCCCCAAGCGTGGTATGCAACGGTATGCATATCTTCCCCTGCGGGTGCGGCCACGTTAGACGGTCGCGACCAACCCGCCAGCGGAGGAACGGCATGTCCAAGATCAAGGTGGAGAACCCGGTCGTCGAGCTCGACGGCGACGAGATGACCCGGATCATCTGGCAGTTCATCAAGGACAAGCTGATCCTGCCGTACCTCGACGTGGACCTGCTCTACTACGACCTCGGGATCGAGGCGCGCGACGAGACCGACGACCAGATCACCATCGACGCGGCGGAGAAGATCAAGGAGATCGGCGTCGGCGTGAAATGCGCCACGATCACCCCCGACGAGGGGCGCGTGGAGGAGTTCGGCCTCAAGAAGATGTGGCGCTCGCCCAACGGCACGATCCGCAACATCCTGGGCGGCGTCGTCTTCCGTGAGCCGATCATCTGCTCGAACGTGCCGCGCCTCGTGCCCGGCTGGACCCAGCCCATCGTCATCGGCCGCCACGCCTTCGGCGACCAGTACCGCGCCACTGACATGAAGTTCCCCGGGCCCGGCACCCTGACGATGAAGTTCGTGGGTGAGGACGGTACCGAGGAGGAGCACGAGGTCTTCAAGGCGCCGTCCTCGGGCGTGTTCATGTCGATGTACAACCTCGACAAGTCCATCGAGGACTTCGCGCGCGCCTCGTTCAACTACGGACTCAAGCGCGGCTACCCGGTCTACCTGTCGACCAAGAACACCATCATGAAGCAGTATGACGGGCAGTTCATGATCCTGTTCCAGAAGGTCTTCGACGAGGAGTTCGCCGACGCCTTCAAGGAGGCGGGCATCACCTACGAGCACCGGCTGATCGA
>CAZWWR010000046.1:0-18843 GCA_964637265.1 uncultured Jannaschia sp. | reverse complement strand
CCCCGCCGCGCCCGCGGCCCCGCCCGCCGCCGCGCCTGACCCATCTCGCCAGCCACCGCCACGCGTTCCAGCGCGGCGCCATGGCCACGCCCGCGGCGGCGGCGCTCGATCCGGCGCTGCGCGCGTCCCATTCGGGCCACGTCCACTCGATCGAGACGGCCGCCACGCTCGACGGCCCCGGGATCCGCTTCGCGATGTTCCTCTCGGGCTGCCACTTCCGCTGCCTCTACTGCCACAACCCCGACACCTGGACGCTGGGCCACGGCCTGCGCGTCACGGTCGACGACGTGCTGGAGGAGATCGAGCCCTACCGCCGCTTCCTGATCGACTACCGCGGCGGCGTCACCCTCTCGGGCGGCGAGGTGCTCGTCCAGCACGCCTTCGTCGCCACGCTCGTGCGGAGGCTCAAGGCGCGGGGGCTGCACGTGGCGCTCGACACCAACGGCTACTTGGGCGCGGAGGTGGGGCCGGAGCTGATGGCCGATGTCGACCTGTGGCTGCTCGACCTCAAGGCCCACGGCGAGGCCCTCCACCGCCGCGTCACCGGCCAGCCAAACGGCGCCGTGCTCGACTTCGCCCGCCGGCTCTCCGCGGAGGGCCGGCCCACCTGGATCCGCTTCGTGCTCGTGCCGGGCCTGACCGACGACCGGGACGACATCGAGGCGCTGGCGGATTTCGTCGCCACGCTGCGCTCGGTCGAGCGGGTCGAGGTGCTGCGCTTCCACCAGATGGGCGCCTTCAAATGGCGCGAGCTCGGGCTCGACTACGCGCTGCGCGACACCCCGCCGCCGGACCCCGAACTCCTCGACCGCGTCCGCCACCAGTTCGCCGCCCGGGGGCTGCGGGTCTATTGAGAGGCTGACCTGCCGGTTCAGGGGCGCGCCGCGTGCACGCATGGCAAGCCGGACGACAGGCCCCTTGCAGGGACGGATTGGCAGGAACGCCGCCCGGAAAAGCAGTCCTCCGCTGTCACACCCACCGCAATCGCCACGTCCTCCCCTCGAGGCCCAAGGAAGCGCTGCCCGGCAAGGGCAGTGATTTGGAGGATCGCGGGGGCCACTCGTCCCTACGTCTGCGGGGTCATCGCCGGGGCGGGCTGCGCCGTTGCAGCATCGGGGGTCGTGCGGCGGCGGCGGGGGGTGGCGAGCATCAGCATGGCGGGGGTCACGACGAGCGTCAGGATCGTGGCCACGACGAGCCCGCCCGCGATGGCGGCCGAGAGTTCCGTCCACCACTGCGTCGAGGGCGCGCCGTAGACGACCTCGCGGGTGGCGAAGTTGAGGTTGACGCCGATCACCATCGGCATGAGCCCCAGCGCGGTGGTGACCGAGGTCAGGACCACCGGCCTCAGCCTCTGAGCGCCGGCCCGGAGCGCGGCCTCGAGCGGAGCGAGGCCCGCGCGGAGCAGCGCGTTGTAGGTGTCGATCAGCACGATGTTGTTGTTCACCACGATGCCCGCGAGCGCGATCACCCCGATCCCGCCCATCACCACGCCGAACGGGCGGCCCGTCACCAGGAGGCCCAGCAGCACGCCCGCGATGGAGAAGACGATGGCGCTCATCACGATCCCGGCCTGGGCGAAGCTGTTGAACTGGATCACCAGGATCACGAGCATGAGCGCCACCGCCGCGACGAAGGCGGCGATCAGGAAGCGCATCGCCTCCTCCTGATCCTCCGCCTCGCCGCCGAAGGCGTAGGTGACGCCTTCGGGCAGGTCGGCCTCCGCCAGCGCCGCCTCGAGCGCCGAGATCTGATCGTTCACGAGCATGCCGGGCGCCACGTCCGCCTCGATGGTGACCACGCGCCGCTCGTCGATGCGGCGGATCACCCCGACCCGCTCGCTCGGCGCGAAGGTCACGAAGTTGGAGATGGGCACGAGGCCCGCCGCCGTCGGCACCCGCAGCCCGCTCAGCTCGGCGAGCGAGCGTGCCTCGCCGGGAAAGCGCACCCGGATGTCGAGCGCGCCGTCCGCGTCGTCGGGCCGGTAGTCGGCGACGGTGATGCCCTGGGTGAGGAGCTGCACGGCCTGGCCCAGCAGGCTGACGTCGGCCCCGAACCGCGCGGCCTCCTCCCGGTTCACCAGGATCTCGACCTCGACGCCCGGAAGCGGACGCGTGTCGGTGACGTCGGTGAAGCCGCCGATCCGCGCCATGATCCCGAGCACCTGCTCGACGGCGGCGCCCTGCACGGCCGGATCGCTCGCGCGGAGTTCCAGGCTCACCGGCTTGCCGGTGGTCGGCCCCCCGCTCTCGGTGCGGACCTGCACGTCGACGCCCGCGATATCGGCCATGAACGCGCGGATCTCCTCCCCGATCGCCTCGGCCTTCGGGCGCGTGTCCCATTCCGACAGGTCGAGCTGGATCGTGCCGATCGTCTCCTCGTCGCCCTGGCCGGCGGACATCGTCGAGCGGGCATAGACGGCGTCGACCCCGGCCAGCCCGATCAGACGCTCCTCCACAACCCGCACGAGCGTGTCGCGCTCCCAGATCGAGAGGTTGTCCCGGCTGCGCACCTCGACGAGCATGGCGTCGGGCTCCACGGTCGGGAAGAAGGCCAGGCCGCGGCCGAACTGCGCGTAGAGCCCGAAGCCCCCCGTGAGCAGCGCGACGGCCAGCAGAACGGTCGCGCCCGGGCGCAGGATGGCCCAGTGGAGGAGGCGCACGTAGGCCCCCGTCATCCCGCCGATGTCGCGCGGGTCGCCATGCTCGGCGGCGTGGAGGGCCTCCTTCGCTGCGGCGCTCTGCGGCTGGCGCCGGCCGATGAGCCCGCCGAGGACGGGGATGACGATCAGCGCCATGAAGAGCGACGCCGTCAGCGTCAGGATGACGGTGATCGGCATGAACTTCATGAACTCGCCCACCAGCCCGGTCCAGAAGAGGAGCGGGAAGAACACGCTGAGCGTGGTGGCGGTGGACGCGATGACGGGCCAGGCCATGCGCTTGGCGGCCTCCGAATAGGCCTCCCGCGGGCTGGCTCCCTCCTGCAGGCGGCGGTCGGCGAACTCGGTCGTCACGATCGCGCCGTCCACGAGCATGCCGACCACGAGGATCAGCGAGAAGAGCACGACGATGTTCATCGTGTAGCCCATGGCCCAGAGCGCGATCACGCCCGCGAGGAAGGCGCCGGGGATGGCGAGGCCCACGAGGATGGCCGAGCGCAGGCCGAGCGCCGCGACGATCACGATCATCACGAGGATGACCGCGGCGATGACGTTGGCCTCGAGATCCGAGAGCAGATCCCGCACCTCCTTGGACTGGTCCTGCAGGAAGGTCAGCTCCACGCTCTCGGGCCAGTCGGACCTCTGCTCGTCCAGGCTCGCCCGCACCGCCTCGACCGTCTCGATGATGTTCGCGCCGGAGCGCTTCTTGACCTCGAGCGAGAGCGCCGGCTGGCCGTCGACCCGGGCGAAGCTCGACGGATCCTCGAAGGTGCGCCGGATCACGCCCACGTCTCCGAAGGTCACGACGGTGTCGCCCCGCACCTTGATCGGCATGGCGAGCACGTCGTCGAGATCCTCGATCAGGCCGGGCACCTTGAGCACGATCCGCCCGCCGCCCGTCTCGATCGCGCCGGCTGCGATCAGGCGGTTGTTGCGCTGGATCTGGTTGATGACCTCCTCGAAGCCGAGGTTGTAGGTCTGGAACACCGTGGGGTCGATCAGGACCTCCATGAACTCCTCGCGCGCGCCGCCCACGTCGACCTCGAGCACGCCGGGGATGGCCTCGAGCGCGTCCCGCGCGGCCTCGGCGAGGTCGTTGAGGGTGCGTTCGGGCACGGGGCCCGAGAGCATGACGGTGATGATCGGGAAGAGCGCGGTGTTGATCTCGGTGATCCGGAGGTCGGTCGCGTCGTCGGGAAGCTCGCCGTCGACCCGGTCGGCCGCGTCGCGGACCTTCTGGAGCGCCTCGTCGATGTCGCCGCCGGCCTGGAACTCGATCTGGACGGAGGCGAAGCCCTCGGTGGCCTCGGACGACATCTTCGTGACCCCCTCGATGGCGCCGAACTCCGCCTCCATCGGCTCGATCAGCAGGCGCTCCGCGTCCCCGGGGCTGATGCCGTCGAGCGTGGTCGAGACGTAGACGAGGGGGAGCGGGATCTCGGGGTTCGCCTCCTTGGGGATCGAGACGTAGGCGACCGTGCCGACCGTGAGCAGCAGCACGAGCGCCATCATCACCACGCGGGTGCGGGAGAAGGCGGCGTCGATCAGGGCGTTCATCGCGTGGCCTCCGCGCTCGCGGGGGGCGGCGCCTCCCCGGCCTCGCCCTCGGGACGGGCCGTCACCTCCTCGCCGTCCCGGACGAAGCCCTGCCCCACGGTGATCAGCGTCACCTCGTCGGGCAGGCCGGTGACCCAGACGCCACTCGTCTCGGCGCGGACGACCTCGACGGGCACGAAGGCGACCCGACCGTCCTCGACCGTCTTGACGCCGATGCGCCCCTCCTCGTCGAGGGCGATGACGGAGGGCGAGACGAACTGCGCCAGCGCCTCGCCGGTGGGCACGGTGACGGAGGCGGAGACGCCCGCGGGGATCGCGCCGTCGGGGTTGGGCACCTCGATCTCGATCAGGAAGGTCCGGGTCTCGGGGTCGGCCGAGGTGCCGACGAAGGCGATGGTGCCCTCCGCCCGCTCGCCCGTGATGAAGGCGACCTCCGCCGTCCTGCCCGGCCGCAGCGGGGCCACGGATTGCTGGGGCACGCGCACGGCGACGGTGAGCGGATCCAGGTCGACGATGCGCCCGATCTCGGTGCCGGTCTGCGCCAGCTCGCCCTCGTTGAGCGCGAGCTCCTCGATGCGTCCGGCGAAGGGCGCCACGATCACGGACGCATCGAGCGCGTCGCGCGCCGCGACGACGCCCGCCTCCGCCGCGACCAGCGCGGCGCGCGCCTGGCTCAGCCTGTCGGCGGTGGCGACGCCCCGCTCCAGCAGGGACTCCGCGTTGTCGAACTCGCGCGCGGCGGTCGCGAGATCCTGCTCGGCGCGGCGAAGGTCGGCCTCCGTGCGCCGCGTGTTGAGCCGCACGAGGGGCTGGCCCGCCGCCACGTCGTCGCCCTTCGCGACGAGCACCTCGGCCACGTCGCCCGTCGCCTCGGCGCGCAGCGGCGTGTCCCGGTCGGGAAGGGCCTGCCCCTCGGCGCGCAGGCGCAGCACGACGGGCTCGGCCTGCTGCGTGCGTACGGACACCGAGGCCGGCTCCGGCGTCCGCGCCTCGGGCGGCGCCTCCGCCGGGCCCGAGGGCAACAGGAAGCCGGAGCCCATCCAGCCGATGACGCCCACCGCGATGGCGGCGGCGATCCAGGTGGCACGGCCGGCCCCGCGGTCGGTCTCGAAGCGCAGGGGGGTCCGCTCGGGCTCAGCCGTCATGGCGACCTCCGTCGGGTGAGGGACTCAGGTTGTTCCGTCGACCACCCGTTCGAGGAGGCCAGCAATGCGATGGCGGACCTCCACGAAGAACGCAATGCGGACGGGGGCCCCGCGGCGTCCAGGGACGGCTTGGCAGCATGCAAAGCGGCGCCGCGCATCTCCTGCCGGCGCATCGAGGTTCCGAGCCGTGCACCTGCGGCCCGGCTCGTCGGGAATGCCCCCGGAAGGGACCGTCGCGTTGCTCCGTCCTTGCCGAACCGGATCACCGGAGCCGCAATCCCGGTACATGGTGCGATCCTGAGCCCTGGAGGAGAAGACCTCCGCCGACCGCGCCGAGGGGTCTCGGATGGACGTGACCCGACCCGATCGCCCGGACGGCTTCGGTGCTCCGCCCGATGGCCCCGGCGCTTCGGATGGGTCGAACGCCCTTCGTCGAAGTAATGATCTCTTCCGGCGCAGCTTGGTTGTCTTCGAGAGGGCCATCCGTTCCTGTGCGGGCGACGTGTCGCCTCCTCTCCGAAGGCTGGACGTGGCGGTTCACCTCGCGGACGCCCCATCGGTCTCTGGCGCCGGACATCCTGCTTGGCCTTAGGCACGACGCCACGCCCGAAAGACCGCCGGTTCGGGAACCCCGCGCGCCGCGCACGGGAGCCCCTCGCGGGGAAACGGATGGCTCCGAAACGAATCGCGTCGCCTGTCCGGCCCTCCAGTCGTTCGTCGGTCAGAGAGCAGGGCGTACGCCACGCAACAGTCCCACCACGAGCAGGACGGAGACGGGGCCCGCCCAGCGTCGTCTCCCTGTCGGAGCTTTGCGAGTTCGTCCGATGCGCCGCTTCGGGCAGCGCGCTTGGTCACGCGATCGTACCCTGCCCCCTCCAGTCGTCTCCGGTCGAGTGGAACCCGTGGCGTGGTTTGGCGCGACTGCGGGGGGGTTGCCCTTACGGTCTTGTTCGCGACCGTCACCGGGGCGTCGTGGCCCCGGGGCGGAGTGTGGACACCTTTCGTAGCAGTCGGCAGCCAGTTCGGCCACGGCCCTGCGGGCAGGATCGAGGCTGCGGAGCGAGCGGCGGAAGAGCACCGGCCCCGTCTACCTAAGATGTACCCAAACGGGCGTCTCTACACGGGACACAGACGGTGTCCTCCTGTTCGGCTCCGCTATCGTGTGGCGTCGGATTGCCGGGCGGCATACTCGCGCAGCAAGGTCGCGCGCCGGGGGCGGAAGCTTCGGCCGCTCGGGCGGGCATTCTCGATCCTCGGGATATGGAACACCCGCCAGTCGGTCCGGAGGCAGTACCAGGCCAGGAGCTTGAGCGTGCGTTCCGAGTAGCTGATCCCGAGAGGCCAGACCTCTCGCTCGGTGACCCGGCCCTTCAGGTCGCGGTAACGCAGGTCGAGCCCCACCTCCTCCCAACAGGCCTCGCGCAGCATCGCTAGGTCGACGTCGTGTGCGATGGGCGTGGGCGGCGGGCGGAAGGTGCGCAGCACCGCGTGCATCGCCTGCCGCGACTGGTCGTCTGGCAGGGTCGCGACGATCCGGGCGAGCGCATCGCGCCCCGCGTGCTCCAACGCCACGTCCCCGATCCGCGCAAGCTCGCCCACGGCCAGCACCAGCGCCTCGATCTCCAGTCGCTCGAAGCTCTGCGGCGGCAGGGCGGGGTCCTCGGTCAGGCGGTAACCGACCCCCGCCTCGCCGTCGATCAGCGCGCCGCCCGCGCGCAGGGTGACGATGTCGCGATAGAGCTGGCGGCGGGACACTCCCGTCTCCTCGGCCAGCCGTGCCGCCGTCACCGGCGCGGGCAGGCGGCGCAGCGCGTCCATTAGGCGCATGAGGCGGTCGGCCCGAGCCATGCTGTCAGCTTATGTCAGCAGGGGGCCGGTAACACGAGCCATGCCGCATCCGAAGGAGGCCCCGATGCTGACGCTCTATCACGCCCCGCTCTCCCGCTCGTCCGCCATCCTCGCCCTGATCGAGGAGATGGGCATCGCCGACCGCATCGACGTCGTCGAGGTCTCGGTCGCCCGCCGCGACGGGAGCGGCGGCCCCGATCCGCGCAACCCGCACCCGGAGGGGAAGGTGCCCTATCTGGTCGAGGGCGACGACCACGTGCGCGAGCGCGGCGCCATCGTCGCGTATCTGACCGACATGTTCCCCGAGGCCGGCCTGGGCCGGCCCGTGGGCGATCCGCAGCGCGGCGCGTTCCTGAGCTGGCTCTTCTACTATCAGGGCGTGATCGAGCCGGTCCTCGTCCTCGACGCCGCGAAGATCGAGCACCCCGCCCTCCACGCGACGTTCCGCGATCTCGGTGCCGTCATCGACCGCCTCGAGGAGGGGTTGGACGGTCGGCCATATCTGCTGGGGGAGACCTACTCCGCCGTCGACCTCCTCCTGTCGAGCCCGTTCCCCTGGCTGCCGAACGCCGTTCCGGAGGGCTCCCCGGTCCGGGCCTGGGTCGACCGATGCGCAGCCCGTCCGGCGGCGAGGGCCGTGGCGGAACGCGGGCTGGCGACACTCGGCGGCTAAGGCCGGGGCGACGCATGGCGGACGACCTCGAAGCCCTCCGCCTCGGTCGGCTCGGCGTAGTGCTTTGACATCTGGTGGAACTGCGCTTCGGTCGCCGCGAAGGCATGCATGCCGGCGGCGTTGCGGGCGCGCAGCCGGGCGAGGCAAGTCTCGGCCGGCGTCGCGAGCACATGCAGGCGGTGGTCCGCACCCGTCCCCTCGAGGAGGGAGCGCATCCAGGCCCGCGATCCGACGGTGTTCGCCTGGAAGTCGAGGACGACCGATACCCCAGCCCGGAGCAGCGCCGTGACATGGGGGCCCGCGGCTTCACGCAGCCGGGCGGAGCAGCGGACGAAATCCGCGATGCTCTCCATCTCCTCGCCGTAGAGCGCGGAGAGCCAATCGTCCTCGACGATCACCACGGTGCCCGGCTCCTCCGCCAGCCTGGCGGCGAGGGTGGACTTGCCCGAGGCGATGAGGCCGCAGAGCATGTGAAGCGTAGGGCGGCGTGCCGTCACGACGATCTCCTTCCTCGGTCCGGTCCGTCCCCGGCTCCGGCAACCGCAATGCCAGTTTCCGGGGCGAGACGCCCGTATCGCGATCCCCCGCCAACTCGTGCGTCGCACCGCGCCGCGTGCGGCAGGCAGGCCGTGGATGACCTTAGGTCATGCAGCATATATCCTGCGGCGCATGGGCTCCATGACGTCCCTCTACGTGCGCAAGGTGGTGGCCGCGGTGGGCGGCTCCGACGGGCCGGCCCTCCTGCGGTCGGTGGGGCTCGACCCCGAGGCGCCCGCGGACGTGGGCACGATGATCGACGCGGACGCCTACTACGACCTGCTTGAGCGCATCGCCTGTGGCCTGCCGGACGCCACCGACGTGCCGCTGCGCGTGGGCGCCACGATGCGCTGCGACGACTACGGCGCCTTCGGGCTGGCCTGGAAGACGGCGCCGACGCTGCGCGGCTCGTTCCGGCGGGCGGCGCGCTACTGGCGGGTGCTGACCTCGGTGGCGGAGTTCGAGGTCCGGCCGGAGGGCGACGACGCGTGGTTCCTGCTCCACCGGGCTGGCGCGCGCCGCCTCGGCCTCCGGCTGTCGAACGAGGCGACGCTGGCCTCGGCGCTCACCATCATGCGCGAGGTCGCGCCGGGGACGGTGCAGCCCGCCGAGGTGCATCTGCGCCACCCGTCGCCGCCCGACGACCGCATGCACCGCGCCTGGTTCGGCTGCCCCGTCCTCTGGGGCTCGGACCGGGACGGGCTGCTGCTCCCGGCGGAGCTGATCGACCGGCCCAACCGGCTCGGCGACGAGGGGCTCTCGCGCTTCCTCGACGCGCAGCTCGACGCCGCGTTGGAGCGGGTCCCGCCCGAGACAGCCGACCTCGCCGAGACCGTGCGCCGCGTGATCGAGCGCTCGCTCAGCGACGGCGTGCCCGGCCTCGACCGGGTCGCGGCGGCGATGGGGCGGTCGGAGCGCGCGCTGCAACGCGCATTGGCCGCCGAGGGGCTCTCGTTTCGCGCGCTGCTCGATGACGTCCGGCGCGACCTGGCCGAGGGGCTGCTGGCGGGCTCGGACTACTCCCTGACCGAGATCGCCTTCCTTGCGGGCTTCTCCGAGCAGAGCGCGCTGACCCGCGCCTTCCGCCGCTGGAACGGGGTCCCGCCCGCGACCTACCGCGCCGAGCGCCAGGCCTGACGCCCCGCGTCAAGCGGTCGGCGGGCCGGGTCAAGCAGCCCGCCCCGGTCCCGGTCCATCCAGTCCCTGTCGAAACCGACCCGCGACAGGAGACACCAGATGCCCCGACCCACCCTCGTCATCGGCGCCACCGGCAAGACCGGCCGCCGCATCGCCGCCCGGCTGGAGGCGGACGGCGTGTCCGTCCGCCGCGGCGCGCGCGGCAGCGAGACCCCCTTCGACTGGGAGGACCGCGCGACCTGGGCGCCGGCGCTCGACGGCGCGCGCGCCGCCTATGTCAGCTACTTCCCGGATCTCGCTTTTCCCGGCGCGGTCGAGGCCGTGGGTGCCCTGGCCGAGGCGGCCCGCGCCGCCGGCGTCGAGCGTCTGGTGCTCCTGTCGGGCCGCGGCGAGCATCACGCGCGGATGGGCGAGGAGGCGGTGCTCGCCGCGGGCGTGCCCACGACCCGCCTGCGCTGCGCGTGGTTCGCGCAGAACTTCTCCGAGGGCTACCTGCGCGACCCGATCCTGTCGGGCGTGCTGCCCATGCCCGGCGGCGACGTGGCCGAGCCGATCCTCGACGTGGACGACATCGCCGAGGCGGCAGCCGTGATGCTGAAGGACACCGGCTCGGAGAGCCACTTCTACGAGCTGACCGGCCCGCGCCTTATGACCTTCGCCGAGATGGCCCAGACGCTCTCGGCCGCGACGGGCCGGCCGGTCCGGCACGTCCCCATCAGCTTCGAGCAGTTCCACGAAGGCCTCGCGCAGGGTGCGGGCGCATACGTCGCCGACGTCTTCACCGCCATCGCGCGCGAGACGCTCGACGGGCGCAACGCGCATCTCGCGGACGGGGTCGAGCGCGCGCTCGGCCGGCCGCCCAAGGACTTCGCCGCCTTCGCTCGCGACGCCGCCCGGTCGGGCGCCTGGCCGGCCGCGGTGGCCTGAACCCCTCCGGTACGGGCCTGCCGGGCCCGTGCCCTGCCCGAAGGAGAGACCGACATGACACGCAACCAGACCTTCGCCCTCGGCCTCGCCGGGGCGGTCGCCACGGCCATCGGCGCGGCGCTGGCCTTCGCGCCGGCGGCCTTCCTCGCGGGCTCGGGCATCGCCATCGGCCCTGACCCGAGCCTTTCGAGCGAGCTGCGCGCACCCGGTGCGGGGCTCTTGGGGATGGGTCTGCTGATGCTTGCCGCCCTGCGCCGCGCGGCGCTGCTGCCCGCCGCCCTCATCGCCGCCGGGATCGTCTACGTCGGCTATCCCGCCGGCCGCCTCGTGGGCATCGCGCTCGACGGCCTTCCGTCCGCCGAGATCGTCGCCGCACTCGTGGCCGAGATCGTCATCGCCGTCTGGCTGGTGCAGGCCTTCGCCGCCCGCCGCGCCGTGGCCGCCTGAGCGGGAGGGACGACAGATGGACACCTGGCTCCTCGTCCTCGCCCAGTTCGCCGTCCTCGCCTACGCGGCGCTGGGCGGCGTGTTCCTGGCCTTCTCGGACTTCATCATGCGCGCGCTGGCGCGCAGCCCCGGCGGAGCCGAGGCGATGCGGTCGATCAACCGCGAGGTCTTCCGCATCGTCTTCATGGCGCTCTTCCTCGGCATGGTGCCGGCCTCGATCCTGCTCGCCATCGGCGGCTGGCTCGCCGCACCCGATCCGGCGCCGTTCCTCGTGGCGGCAGGGCTCTACCTGCTGGGCTGCTTCGCGGTCACGGCGGCCGGGAACGTGCCGCTCAACGAGCGGCTCGCGGCGCTCGATCCGGCCGCGCCGGGAACCGACGCGTGGTGGATGGAGGTCTACCAGTCGCGCTGGACGCGGCTGAACACGCTCCGGACGCTGGCCTGCCTCGCAGCGGCGCTCGTCCTGCTGCGGGCGCTCTCGGCCTAGGCCAGCCCCGCCGCCAGCGCGTCCCAGACGGCGCGCAGGCGGCGGGCGCGGCGGACGTCGCGATGCGCGACGAGCCAGACGGGGAAAGTCACGGGGGGCAGGTCGGGCAGGATCCGCTCCACTTCCGGCTCGCCGTCGCCGATGCGGTCGTCGAGCACGCAGATCGCGTGGCCCGCGCGGACCATCTCCCAGGCGACGACGAAGTTGGCGCTCCGGTAGGGGAAGCGCATCCGTTCGACCGGAAAGCCCATGCCGGCCATCATCCCGCGCAGCGCCCCCGTGCGGTCGATCTCGATCACCGGGGCGCCTGCGAAGCCCGCGGGCGCATCGGGCCGGCCGAGCCGGTCCAGCAGCGCCGAGGCCGCATAGAGCCGGGCGTCCGCGTCGCGGATCTTGCGCCCGATCAGGTCGGGATCCTCCGGCCGCACGTTGCGCACCGCGATGTCGGCCTCGCGCCGCCGCAGATCCGAGAGCGCGTTGTCCACCACGACCTCGACACGCAGGTCCGGGTGCGCGGCGTGGAGCCGCCCGAGGATCGGCGGCAGCAGGCGCGCGGCGTAGATGTCCGAGGACGAGACCGACACCTCGCCGCCCGGCGCGTCGGTCAGCCCCGCGACGGCGAGGGCCAGGTCGCCCGCCCCGTCGCCCATGCGCCGCGCATGATCGAGGAGTTCCAGTCCCGCATCGGTCGGCCGCAGCCCGCGCCCGTGCCGCTCGAAGAGGGCGACGCCCAGTTCGCGTTCCAGTGCCTCCACCTGCCGGCCGAGCGTGGGCTGCGTGAGGCCCAGTGCCCGCGCGGCGGCCGAGAGCGAGCCCTCCTCGGCGGTGACGAGGAACGCGCGGACCCGGTTCCAGTCGAAGGTGACGGCGCGCCATTCCATGCGGATACGCATATCAGATCGGCAAAGCTGGGGAATATCGCAGATTGCGGTGCAGAGCTAACCCAGCGTCATCGACACGCGAACCCCAGGAGGCCGTCATGCATGCATTCGACGATCCGACCAGCCGCCCCTTCGCCCGCACCGCGGGGATGCTCTACCTCGTGATCGCCGCCGCCGGGTTCTTCGCGATCCTCTACGTGCCCGGCCAGCTCACCGTGCCGGGCGATCCCGCCGCGACCCTCGAGCGCATCGCGTCGCGCCCGGGCCTCTTCGCAGCCGGCGTCGGAGGAGACGTGGTGATGATGACGGCCGAGGTCGTGCTCGCCGTCATGCTCTATGCGATGTTCCGCCCCTTCGGCGCCGTCCTCGCCTTGTCGGCCCTGGTCGCGCGGCTGATGATGGCGGCCGTGATGGCCGCGATGCTGCTGCCGCAGGCGGCCGTGCTGATGCTGTCGGTCACGGAGGTCCCGGGCCTCGACATCCCGCACCGCGCGGGCCTCGCCTGGACGCTCGCGCACATGGACGCGGCGGGCGTCTGGGTCTGGCAGGTGTTCTTCGCGCTGCACCTGTGGCTCCTGGGCGCCGGGCTCGCACTCGGCGGCACCGGCTACCTTGTCGACAGCGTGCGCGCCTTCGCCATCCCCGAGAGCGCGATCCTAGGCGGCCTGGGCGCGGCCCTCCTCGCCGTCGTCACCCTCGCCGAGATCGGCTTCGGGCTCTGGCTGCTCGCGCGCGGACGCATCGCAGCGCCCGCCCCGTCCCACGCATTCTGAGAGGACACGCCATGAAACGCATCTGCATCATCGGGATCTCGGGCAAGCTGGGACAGTACATGACCGGGCATGCCCTCGCGCGGGGCTACGAGGTCCGGGGCGTCTGCCGCCCCCAGAGCGTCGGCAAGCTGAGCCGCTTCGGGGACCGGATCACGGTGGTCCCGGGCCGCACCGACGACCCGGCGGTGATCGCCGAGGCCGTGCAGGGCTGCGACGGCGTGCTCACCGTCCTCGCCCCATGGGGAGTGCGGGGATACGCCACCGGCACCGCGCAGGCGGTCCTCGACCACGCGGCGCCGGGCGCGCGTCTTGTCTTCTCGACGGGCTGGCACGTCAGCCGCGACGGACGAGATCGCTACGGCTGGAAGATCCGCGCCATCGAGCGGTTCGGCGGCCCCGTCCTGCGGTGGCTGGGCCTCGTCGACCTCACCGACCAGCACGAGGCGGCGCGGCACGTCTTCGAGAGTAGCCGGGACTGGACCGTGGTGCGCGGGTCGGACCTGGGGGAGGGCCCATCCGAGGGCCTGCCCATCTGGGCGGAGCGGGCCCACGACCCTCGCCTCTCGCGCAACCGGATGCGGCGTACGGACTTCGCGCTCTTCATGGTCCATGCGCTGACAGACCCAGACTTGGTGCGGCAGGCCCCGGCCATCACGGGCGCCCCGGCAACCGTCATGGCGCCGCAAACCGCCTGATCGCCTCGAGCGCGCTCTGCGGCCGGTCCCACACCACGTCGTGCCCCGCGCCCGCGATCACCTCGAGTCGGGCATCCGCGAACAGCCGGACGTGCCGCCCCTGAAGCGGCGCTCCGGTCCAGTCGTTGCAGCCGCCCGCGAGGATCAGGACCGGGCCGGGGAAGGCCAGCCCCCGGGCCATGGCATCGAGGGCGGGCGTCACGTCCGCCCAGAACGCGTCGCTCGCCCGCCCGCCGAAGCGCCAGGAGGGGGCGTCGTAGGGGCGGCCCGGGCAGTGGTAGGGGTTCTTGGGATGGTCGGCGAAGGCATGGACGGCGGCGCCGACGATGCTGTCATGGGCCGCGTCGGCATCGCCGCTCACTCCGCGCGCGCGGAAACCGGCGGCCAGGCCGGCCCAGATCACGCGCGGACTGCGCGAAAGGGCGGCGCGGCGGGCTTCCCATGCCTCGTATCCGGCCCGGTCGAGGAAGCCGGGCTCGATCAGCACGGCGCGCGAGACGGCCGCGGGGCGGCGGCCGAGATAGGCCGTGGCCAGCATCGCGCCCCAGGAATGGCCGATCAGCAGGACGGGGCCGTCCGCATGCGCCCGGGTCAGCGCGTCGAGATCGGCCAGATGGTCCTCGATGCGCAGCCGCGCGGGCGCGACCCGTTCGGACAGGCCCGCACCGCGCTGGTCGTAGAGGAGGACACGGTGGGGCCCCGCGAGCGCCTCCAGTGCGAGGAGCGAGCGGTGATCGTCCCCCGGCCCCCCGTGCAGCACGATCACGAGCGGCGCGCCCTCCGGCCCCATGACGCGGCCGTGCAGACTCACGCCGTCGCCCGCGAGCCGGGGCAGGGCCGGGTCGTCCGTCACCGTGGCCGGCACGGCCGGGGGCACGCGCGTGAGCCAGAGAACCGCGCCTAGGGCGGCGGCGACGAGCACGGCGAGGGTGGCGACGGGGACGAGCATGGGGCACAGCATAGGGATTGCCCTTGCGTCATGTCTTGGGACATCCTGCCCCCATGGCCGCGCCTGCGGGATGACCGGGCGCATCGAATCCCTGGCTTGGGGCGACTTCCGCATGTCCGACCGCACGATGGCCGCCGGCTTCGCATCGGGCTTCCTCGACTATGCGGTCGCCGAGGGCGCTCCTCACGGTCGCCTCCTCGCAGCGTCGGGCCTGACCGACGGCGATCTCGCGGACCAGGACGCGCGCATCCCGGTGGCCGCCTACGAGGCGATGATCGGCGCGGGGATCGAGGCGACGGGCGACACCTCGCTCCTGCTGCGCCACGTGCTGGACAGCCGGCTCGAGACCATGTCGATCGTCGGCCAGATCGTGCATGCCTCGACCTCGTTCCCCCACAGCCTGGCGCAGCTCAATCGCTACGCGCGCCTGATGGCGGATGTGCCGATCCCGGGTGGGCGGGACCGGTTCGAGATCGTCCGCGAGGGCGAGGCCGTCTGGCTCCTCGATCACCGCCCCGCGGACGGCACGTGGATGGCGACCGAGGCGAGCTTCGCGCGGTTCATCTCCGAGTTCCGCCGCTCGGCCCCCGAGCATCCGTTCGAGTTGGCGCTGGAGTTGACCTATGCGCCCCCGCCGCACGCGAACTGCTATCCCGAGCTGTTCCGCGTGCCCGTCGCCTTCCGCGCCGCCCGCAACGCGCTGCGCATCCATCCCGTATGGCTGGACGCGGCGTTCGATGGGGGCAAGGAGTACGTCTTCGGCGTGTTCACGAAGCATGCCGATGCACTGCTGGCCGACCTCGCCACGCGCGGAACGGCGCGAGCGGCCGTCGAGGCGCGGATGCTGGCCGAGCTGCACGAGGGGGCGCTGTCGATGGACGCGGTCGCCCGCGACCTCGGCATGAGCCGGCAGACCCTCTACCGGCGCCTCCGGGACGAGGGCGCGACCTTCGCCGACGTGCATGACGACCTGCGCCGGCGGATGGCGTTCGACTACCTGTCCGCGCGCAAGGTCTCCGTCGGCGAGACGGCCTACCTGCTCGGCTTCTCCGAGGCATCGGCCTTCGTGCGTGCCTTCAGGCGCTGGACGGGGGCGAGCCCGACCGCCTGGCTCGCGCGGGGCTGACGATTGATGCCCGCGGTCAATCCCCTGATCCCTCCCGTCATGCCGCGCTGCGGCGCCAAGGCGTAACCCATCCCTCGACGCAGATGTCGAAGGAGACCGAGATGAAACCGATCCTGATCCCCCTGGCCCTCGCCGCGACTCTGGGCGCCTGCTCCGACTGGGGCACGGACGCGCAGCCCGTGCTCGACGGCGCGCCCTCCGCCGCGTTCCATAACGATCTCTCCGCCTGCCGCCAGCTCGCCCGCGACCAGCGGCAGCTCGACCGGCAGACGATGGCCGCCGCCGCCATCGGTGCCGGGATCGGCGGCGTGCTGGGCGAGCTCGACGAGGACGGCGAGCCGCTCGGCGGTGCCATCGCGGGCGCGCTCGTCGGCAGCGCGGCCGGCGCGTCCGAGGCCGCCGACGCCCGCGCGGCCATCGTCGAGACCTGCCTGCGCGGCCGCGGCCACCCGGTCGTCGGCTGAGGAAGGAACCTGCCATGATCGACCATCATCGCCTGCCGCGGCTCGACGCCCTCCTGATGGGGCGCCGCACGCCGCGCTACCCCGCCATCCCCCGGCATCTCTGGGGCGATGTCGGGCTCACCGACGAGGCGCTCCCGCGCCTCGCACGCATCCGCTGACGGAGGGGGCCGTGCAGACCGTGCTCGCCCTCGCCTATGCCGGGCTGGCCGCCTCGCCTCTGGCATTGCATCTGGCCCTCGCCGCGGGCGCCCCGCTCGGGCGCCTGACGGTGGGCGGGCGCTTCCCCGGCCGCCTGCCGCCCCTCTGGCGCGGACTCGCCGTCGTGCAGGCCACGCTCCTCGCGCTCATGGCGGCCGCCGTGCTGGCCCGCGCGGGCCTGGCACCCGCCGTGCTCGCCCCGCTCTACTGGCCCGCGATGGCGCTGACCCTCGTCAGCCTCGTCGCAAACGCCGCCAGCCCCTCGCGCCCCGAGCGCCTGCTCTGGACGCCCGTCCTCGCCCTCATGGCCGCCGCCGGGCTCGGCGCCGGCCTGCTCTGACCAAGAGTCCGCCCCATGTCCACGACCCACGTCCTCGTCGCCGGCGCGACCGGCTATCTGGGCCGCCACCTCTGCGCCGAATACGCGCGCCGCGGCCATCACGTCACCGCTCTCGTGCGCGATGCCGCCCGCGCCGAGGGTCTCGCCGACATCCTCGTGGAGGCAGAGGCCACGCGCCCCGAAACGCTCGCGGGCCTCATGGACGGCGTGGACCTCGTCGTCTCCTCGCTGGGCATCACGCGCCAGGCCGACGGGCTCGGCTACCGCGAGGTCGACTACCAAGCGAACCTGAACCTGCTGCGCTAGGCCGAGGCAGCCGGCGTCCGCCGGTTCGCCTATGTCCACGTCCTCCATGCGGACCGGATGACGGGCGTGCCGCTGGTGGACGCTAAGCAGGCCTTCGTCGATGCGCTCCGGGCCTCGCCGGTCCCCGCCACGGTGATCGCGCCGACGGGCTACTTCTCCGACATGGGCGACATCTTCGAGATGGCGCGCCGCGGACGCGTGTGGCTCTTCGGGAATGGCGCGCAGCGGCTGAACCCCATCCACGGCGCCGACCTCGCCGCCGCCGTCGCGGACGCGACCGAGACCGGAGCCGGCTGGATCGAGATCGGCGGACCGGACGTGATGACCCAGATCGACATCGCCCGCGCCGCCTTCGCCGCTCTCGGGACGGAGCCGCGCATCACCCACCTGCCCGACGCGCTGCGGCGCGCCGCGCTCTCCGTCCTTCCGATCCTGCCCCGCCGCCTGAGCGGCCCCGCAAGGTTCTTCCTGACCGCGCTCGGGATGGACATGGTCGCGCCGCGCGCAGGAACGCACCGCCTCGCCCGCCACTTCGCGCACCTCGCCGCCGAGGCCGAACCGACCGGAGTCCCGTCATGACCTTGCGCACCGTCGGCGGCCTCGCCGCCCTCCTCTGCGCCGCGACCTACCTCGTGGGCTTCGCGCTCCTCGTCTCGGTCCTCGCTCCGCTGGGGTACGGAACCGAGCAGATCGATGCGGAGGCCGTCGTCGCCTTCGCCGGCGCGAGCCCGGGCCTGCTGATCGCCTGGAACACGACCATCTACGTCGTGAACGCCCTCGCCCTCATCGTGCTCGTCGTCGCGCTCCACCGTGCGCTCGCGCCCGCCCGGCCGGACGCGGCGGCCGTGGCCGGGGCCATCGGACTGGTCTGGGCCGGTCTCGTCCTCGGGGCGGGCATGATCGCCAACGTCGCCGTCGAGCGCGCCCATGCCCTCGCCGCCGACCCGGAGGCGGCGATCGCTCTGTGGCGGACCCTCCACGCGGTCGAGCTCGGCCTCGGCGGCGGCAACGAGATCGCCGGCGGCGCTTGGATCCTCGCCGTGAGCCTCGTTGCCCTCTCGGCTGGCGCGCTCGGACGTCTCATCGTGGCGCTGGGCGCCGTCACGGGCGCCGCCGGCCTCGCGACGATCCTGCCGCCGCTGGGCGAGACCGCCGGCGCCGCCTTCGGCCTCGGCGCGATCGCGTGGTTCCTCGCTGTCGGGGTACAGATGCTACGGAGGCTTGGTGTTGCCCACGAAAGACCGGACGGAATCAGGTCGGGTTCTGGTCTGCGATGAACCCGCAGGGCGATCTGTAGCCGAGAGTCCGATGCGGGTGCACGGCGTTGTCGTGATCGAACCAGTTGGAGCGCTGGCCGATGACGGCTTGGGGGTCTGTGACGGGCGATACGGCGGCGTAGTCGCGCTCCATGGTCTTCGCGAAGGGTGCAGGGCGGACGCCATCGGTTCGAAAGAGCCTCGCACGCCATGCCGTTCGACCGGGGCCCTTGGACGGGCCTAACCCTCGGCTCGAGGCCGATCTCGCACGCGAGCGTCTCGGCCTTGCCGGCAAAGTCGCCCGAGCCGTCGTCCTAGAGCCATTCGATGGTGCGCGGCAGTCGGTTCACGCGCCCGAAGCGGGCTTCCATGGCGGCGATCATGAGTGACCTGAGCCCCGTTTCTTCCTCCAGGTTTGGGTAGAGTCCGTTCCGATCG
>CAZWWR010000045.1:0-19103 GCA_964637265.1 uncultured Jannaschia sp. | reverse complement strand
TGGAGGTTGTAGATCAGGTTGTTCACCCAGACGCCGCGGGTGTGCTGGTTCACGCCCATCGTCCAGAGCGACATGACCTTCACGTCCGGGTCGGCGTAGAGTTCGGCGATGGCCTCGATCCGCTCGGCCGGCACGCCAGATAACTCGCTCGCGTGCTCGAACGTGTAGTCCTCGACGAAGGCCTCGTACTCCTCGAGCGTCATCGGGTCGAACTTGCCGGCGGTGCCTGCGTTCGCGGCCGCGGCTTCGGTGGGATGCTCTGGGCGCAGGCCGTAGCCGATATCCGTCTGGCCGCGCACGAAGTTGACGTGGCGGCCGACGAACTCCTCGTTGACGCGGCCCGTCTTGATGACGTGCCGCGCGATGGCGTTGAGCAGCACCAGGTCGGTCTGCGGCGTGAAGACGGCGTCGATGTCGGCGAGGTCGAAGCAGCGGTGCCGGAAGGTCGAGAGCACGGCGACCTTCACGTGCGGATGCGACAGCCGCCGGTCGGTGAGCCGCGTCCAGAGGATCGGATGCATTTCCGCCATGTTCGAGCCCCAGAGCACGAAGGCGTCGGCATGCTCGAAGTCGTCGTAGCAGCCCATCGGCTCGTCGATGCCGAAGGTGCGCATGAAGCCCGCCACCGCGGAGGCCATGCAGTGGCGCGCGTTCGGGTCGATGTTGTTGGAGCGGAAGCCCGCCTTGTAGAGCTTCGCCGCGGCGTAGCCCTCCCAGACGGTCCACTGGCCGGAGCCGAACATGCCGATCGCCTCGGGCCCCTTCTCGCGGAGCGTGGCCTTGAACTTCTCGGCCATGACGTCGAAGGCCTCGTCCCAGGAGACGGGGGTGAACGCGCCGTCCTTGTGGTAGGCCCCGTCGCGCTTGCGCAGGAGCGGCTGCGTCAGGCGGTCGGCGCCGTACAGGATCTTGGACAGGAAGTAGCCCTTCACGCAGTTCAGCCCGCGGTTCACCTCCGCCTCGGCGTCGCCGTGCGTGGCCACGACGCGGCCCGACTTCGTGCCGACCATCACGGAGCATCCGGTGCCGCAGAACCGGCAGGCGGCCTTGGACCACCGCATCTCCGTGCGCGAGCGGTCGGTCGCGATCTGCGCCGCCGCCGAGACCGGGAGGCCGGCCGCCGCGCTGGCGGCGGCGACGGCCTGCGCCTTGAGCATCTCGCGTCGCGTCATCGTCATGGCGTGGGCTCCGTGTGCTGGGTGGGACGGGGGCCGGACGCCCGGCCCCCGGAGGAGGGCGCGGGCGCGTCGCCGGACCCCTCCTCGACATGGTGGAACACCAGGGTCGCCGCGAGGACGCCCGGGAGGAGCTGGATGCGGGTGATCGTGCCGCTCAGCGTGCCGGAATCCGCCGTCTCCCGCGTGACCACGAGCTTGCCCGCATCCGAGCGGGCATGGACCTCGCAGCCCTCCCGCCCGAGCGCGGCCTCGACCTCCGCGAGGCGCTCGGGCAGGGCGTGGACGACCAGGCTCGACAGGTGCAGCTCATCCATGGGCGGTCACCTCGATGGCCGCTTCGGGACAGATCGGGACGCAGGCTCCGCAGCCGGTGCAGGACCCCGCGTCGACCTCCACGGACGTGCGCCCGCCCGGCCGGGGACGGAAACGCAGGGCATCGGCGTCGCAGGCGTCCTCGCAGGCCCGGCAAGAGATGCCCGCCGCCTCGAGGCAACCCGCCCCGATGCGGGCGCGGGCGTCCCAGGGCGGCGTCCGCCCGGGCTCGAACACGCCCCGGTCGCAGGCCGCCGCGCAGCCGGCGCAGAAGGTGCAGGCCGACGTGAAGGCGACGAAGGGATGGCCCCCCCGACCGGTGGCGACGATGCCTTCGGGGCAGGCGGGAGCGCAGGCCCCGCAGCCGTCGCAGAGCGCCTGGATCCGGGCCGGATCGGTCCACGGCATGAGGTGTCCCGCGCCACCGGGGGCGAGCAGGTCACGGCGGGAGAGGGCGCGGGTGCGGCTCATCGCGGGCATCGCGTCACGAGCCGGGCGGCCCGAACATCAGGTGCTGCATCCAGACCACGAAGCCGAAGCCTCCGACGATCCCGATGGCCAGCACCGGGAACAGCACGAAGGACAGGAACAGGAAGGCGAGCGTCTCGTCGCGCTTCTTGTGCGTCGGGCCCGGATCCTCGCTAGCCGCCACGTCGTCCTCCCTAGCGTGTCGCGTCGCCCGGACAGTTGCACAGTCCATTTCGCATTTTGTGATTCAGATCATTTCCTGAGCAGTGATCCTCGAAGTATATGAAATCCCGGGTTTTCATCTTGGAGGGGGATATGAGCGCGAACGGCGCGCTTTGCGCGGGCTGCCCACTGCGTGCGCTCGGTCTCTCCAGCCTCGGCGACGTGGCGGGCGGCCGTGGGGGCGTCGTCTTCGAGGCGCTCGCCCCCGACGAGATCCTCCGGGCCGACGAGAGGGGCGCGCGGCCCGCCTTCCTCCGCTCGGGCGCGCTCAAGGTCGAGGCGCTCGCGCCCGACGGGTCGGGCGACGTGATCGGCTTCGTGCTGCCCGGGGAGCCGGTCGCGGTCAGCCATGCCGGCATGGCCAGCGTCGCGACGGCGCTCGTCCCATCGCAGGCCTGCCGCCTGTCCGTTCCGGCGATCCTCGCGCGGGATGCGCAGGCCGCCCGGGTGCTCGACGCCTTCCGCGCCGCCGCTCTGGCGCAGGCGGTGGCGGATCAGAGCCGCCTCGCCCGCGCGCGGCACGGCCCGGTCACGGACCGGCTGGCCGGCTTCCTCGGGGACATCGCCTCGCGCACCGGGGACCGTCGGATCGCCCTCGCGATGCCGCGTTCGGACATAGCGGCCTATCTCGCGCTTCGGCCCGAAAGCGTGAGCCGTGCGATGGCCGCGCTCCGGCGGTCGGGCCGGATCGAGCGGGAGGGGCCGCGGAGGCTGCGCTGGCTCGGCGAGCTGGAGGCCCCGGGAGGTCCCCCCGCGTCCGCGGCCGACGAGGTTCCGCCGCGCTAGGGAGAGCCCGCTCCGGGCGCAACCCGTATGCCGCGGCCCTGCGCCCGCAGGGCGAGGGCCCGCCGGACCCCGGTAGCCGGGCCGGTTCGCACCGCCGGATCACCCTGTCCTGTCGCCGGATCGCATTCGGACGGTGGGCCGATCCCGCCGGGGGCCTTGCGCTACGCAGCCCTCCGGCCGGCCTCAGGCCCGTTCCGCCGCGAGACGGACGGCGAGCGCGGCGAAGACGCCGGCGATGCAGCGATTGAGCCACGCCATCGCCCGTTCGGAGGCGAGCACCCAGTCCCGGAAGGCGCTGGCGAACAAACCGTAGAGCGCGAAGACGGCCCAGGTCATCGCCATGAACACCGCCCCGAGCGCGGCCATCTCCAGCGTCGCGGTGCCCGGGTCGCCCGAGAGGAAGGGGGGCAGCAGGGCGAGGAAGAAGATCGAGAGCTTGGGATTGAGCACGTTGATCAGGACGCCCCGCCGGGCCACCCGCCAGAGCGCCTCGCGACTCGGCGCCGCGGGCTGCACGGCCAGCGCCCCGGTCTGCCGCAGCGCGCCCAAGGCGAGCCAGAGCAGATAGAGCACCCCCGCACATTTCACCGCGTTGAAGAGAAGCGCGGAGGCGTGGAGCACGGCGGCAAGGCCCAGCGCCGCCGCCGCGAGGTGCGGCAAGATCCCGAAGGTGCAGCCCGTCGCCGCCGCCAGCGCCGCCCGCCGCCCCCGTCCGAGCCCCATCGCGAGGGTGTAGACGACACCGGTGCCCGGGGGGATCACCACCACGAAGGCGGTCAGGAGGAACTGGAGCGAGATCATCGGGGCCTCCTGCCGCGCACCCGGTGGCGAAACTGCCCGCGGGGCCTCTCCCCGTTCAAGTGCCCGCACGGGGCGCCGCTTCATCGGCACCCGCGCCTCCGGTCCTTACCTGACGAAGAGGCAGCACCGCTCGGGTCCCGCCGCGTGCTACTCCGCCGCGGCCGCTTCGCTCGGGGCCGTGGCGAGCGCGCGCGTCAATGCTGCCGCGACCTCCTCGCGTGCCGGTGCGTCGGCCAGGGCGTCGGCCGCCGCCCGTCCGAGCAGGCGCATCTGCGATGCGCAGCGTGCCGCTGCCGACTCGCGTTCGGCCGCCGCCATCAGCGCCGCGAGGACGTCGAGCGCGTGCAGGGCAGCCGTCCGGTCGGCGGCGATATGCGAGCGCATCCGGTCGAAGCAGCGGTCGAGCAGCATCGCGAAGGTGATGCCGGGCCAAGTCACCGATCCCTGCTCGGCACTGGCGACCTCCGGCAGCGGCGGCCGCCGGACGAGCACCTGCAGCCCCGCGCGCAACCAGTCGAGGCAGAGAACCGCCGTGTGCGGATCGTTGACCCCGGGCGAGAGGGCGCGCACCGCGACCTCGACGAGCTGATCCGACAGGAGCAGCACGTCCTGCTCGTCGCTGCGCGCGCTTCCGAGCGCATAGGCCTCCGCCAAGGCGTCGAGCGCGTCCGTCGGCCCGTCCACGGGTGCCCCGGCGGCCCAGCGCACGCCGATCAGCGCGTCGCCCTCCACCACGAAGGCGCCCGTCGGGAGCAGTACCCGGATGCGTGCGCCCTCGTCCCGCGCGACGCGGGCCAGGACGGTGTGGTCGATCCAGCGGAGATACCCCGATTCCGTTGCGCGCAGCACGGCCTGCGTGCCGGTGCCCGTGGTCCTGCCGGCATCATCGGACGTATCCCCGTGTCCGGCGCGCTCTGCCTCCTCGACCAGTGCCTCCAGCCGCGCCCGGAGCGCCCGCCCGATGCGCGCCGCGAGCTTCATGATGTCGATGCTCTCGGGGATGTGGTGGATGTAGAAGATCAGAGCGCCCACCGAGGCCAGCATGAGCGCCAGCGCGAGCATCAGCGACACCTGCGGCACGAAGCTCGTGAGGGCCTCCCCCCCGTCCGTCATCGCGTCGATGCGCCCGTCCACCGCGGCGAGCACCGTGACGCAGTAGACGAAGGTGGCCACGAGGATCCCGAGGACGACCTGGTTCGCCCGGTCGGACATGAAGTTGCCGATGAGGCGAGGCCCGTAATTGGCCGTGGCGAAGCTCACCGCGACCATGGTGATGGAGAAGGCCACGCCCGCCACCCCGAGGGCCGCGCCCGCGAGCGTGGTCAGGATGGCCCGCGCACCGTCCACCTGCGTGGGCCGCAGGAGCGAGACGTCGCGCATCCACTCCGTGCCCAGCCAGCCGTCCAGCGCCGGCATGGCGAGCCCCAGTGCCAGGGCTGCGAGCGTCATGACCGAGGGCCAGAACCAGTAGGCGCCCCGGAGCTCGGAAAGGCTCTGGAGGACGAGGCGGCGCATGGGGATCTCCGGCAGGTTCGGGTGGGGGTTAAACTAGTCGGGCCGCATGTGGCGTCACGCCTGCGGCCGGGCGGCGCGATCGCAGTGGGCCGCGATCACCCTCTTCGCAGCCCGCCGCTCCCTGACGCTAGGCGAGCCCGTACTGAGCCGCCTTGTTCCGCAGGAACGGCAGTCCGCGGCCCAGCACGACGTTTCGGCTCTCGGCCACGGGGCGCCACACGGCCAGGCCGTGGGCGATCTCGGGCGGCATGTCGATGAAGCTCTCCATGGCAAGCCCCCCGTCGAAGCCGATCGCCGCCAGCGCGCCCATCACCTCGTCCCACCGAACGTTGCCCTCGCCCGGGGTGCCCCGATCGGATTCGCTCAGGTGGATGTACGCCAGGTGCTCCCGCCCCGCGAGGACGCCATTGGCCATGCCGCGCTCTTCCACGTTCATGTGGTAGGTATCGAGATGGAGGAACAGGTTCTCCGCCCCCACCCGCTCGATCAGGGCCACGCCCTGCGCGGCCGTGTTGACGAGGTGGCTCTCATAGCGGTTCACCGGCTCGATCCCGAAGCGCATCCCCAGCCGGGCAGCATGGGCCGCCCCGCCCTCGATCGCCCGCGTAACCGCGTCAAGCTCGTCTCTCGTGGGCGGCTGGCCTGTCGTCTCCCCGATCCCGCCATAGGTCACGCCCGTCAATGCCTCCGCGCCGAGCGCATGCGCCACGTCGAGCGCGCGGGAGAGGAACGCCACCGCCCCCTCCGGTCCGTGCCGCGACGGCCAGACCTCGCGCGGGAGGCCGAGCGAGCAGACCGCCCGCAGCCCGGCCTTCTCCAGCAGCGCCCGCGAATGGCCCGGGTCCGCCGCGTCCGGATCGAGGAGCGCGATCTCGATGAAGTCGAACCCGTGGCGCTCGGCCGCGGCGACGGCCCTCTCGGCGCCCTCGCGGTCCCAGCGCATCGTCCACATGCTCGTGTGGACCCCGAAGCCCCGCATCGCCCCCTCCCCCTGCCGCGACCGCCGGTCGGCGGCGTTCCGGACCGAACGGAGGTGCGTCGGTCCGCTCCGGACCCCTCCGCCTGGGGCGATCTAACCCCGCAGCGCGCGCGATGGCCACCATGGGGCCTGCACGGACGACGTGCCCGAGGTGGGCGATCCACGGGAGTGTGCTCGGCCGCCGCCGAGGCGGACCGTTGACGCCACGATGCACGGTGGGAAAACACCCTGTGAAGGCCCGGACGGCCGGGGGCAGAACGGACGTGGGAGGATGGATTGGGCTACGTGATCGGAGTGGACGGCGGAACGGAGTCGATCCGCGCGCAGGTGTTCGACCTCGAGGGAAACAGCCTCGGCGCCCATGCGGCCCCCTACGAGACCCGCTTCCCGCGGCCCTCCTGGGCCGAGCAGGACCCCGCGGACTGGTGGCGGGCAATGGGCGAGGCGGTGCGCGGCGCCGTCTCCGCGGCCGCGGTCGCGCCCGAGGCCATCGAGGCGCTGGCCTGCGACACCACCTCCTGCACGGTGGTCGCCCTGGACGAGGCCGGTGAGCCGCTCCGCCCCTGCCTGCTCTGGATGGACGTCCGCGCGCACGAGGAGGCGGCGGAGATCGCGGCCACCGGCGTGCCCGAGCTTGCGCTCAACGGTGGCGGGGCCGGGCCCGTGAGCCCGGAATGGATGCTCCCCAAGGCACTCTGGCTCAAGCGTAACGATCCGCGCAGCTGGGCCCGCGCCGCCAAGGTGGGCGAGTACCAGGATGTGCTCACCCACCGGCTCACGGGCCGCTGGTGCGCCTCGCTCAACAACCTGACCATGCGCTGGCACTACCGCACCGAACACGGCGGCTGGCCCGACGCGCTCCTCTCCGCCACCGGCCTGGAGGAACTCCGCGACCGCTGGCCCGCCGAGATCGCCGCCCCCGGCGAGGTGCTGGGCCCGCTCACGCCCGCGGCCGCCGGGCATCTCGGCCTCCCCCCGACCGTGAAGGTCGTCCAGGGCGGCGCCGATGCCTTCATCGGCATGGTGGGCCTCGGCATCACCGCCCCCGGCGACCTCGCGCTGATCACCGGCTCCTCGCATCTCCATCTCGGCATCGCCGCCCGCGAGACCCATGCCCCCGGCGTCTGGGGCACCTATGCCGACTGCGTCTATCCGGGCCGCCACGTGATCGAGGGCGGGCAGACCTCGACGGGCTCCGTCATCGCCTGGTTCAAGCGCTACTTCGCCCCCGACACCCCCTTCGACGCCCTCAACGAGGCCGCCGCCCGCCTCCCCCCGGGCGCCGAAGGGCTGCTCGCCGTCGACCACTTTCAGGGCAACCGCACGCCCCATACCGACCCGCTGGCCCGCGGCGCGCTGACCGGGCTCACGCTCGGCCACGAGCCAGCCCATGTCTACCGCGCGCTGATCGAGGGTGTCTGCCTCGGCACCCGCGCCATCGTGGAGCGCTTCGGTGACGCCTTCGAGGCCCGCCGCATCGTCGTCGCCGGAGGGGCCACCAACGCCCCCTTCTGGCTCCAGCTCCATGCCGACACGCTGGGCCTGCCGCTCGAGATCACCGAAGTCCCCCAGGCCCCCGCCCTGGGCTCCGCCATCCTCGCCGCCGTGGGCGCGGGCCGCTACGCCAACATCGACGAAGCCTGCGCCGCCATGGTCCGCACCGCCCGCACGGTCGAGCCCGACATGCAGGCCCACGCCGCCTACGCCCCTATCCACGCGCGGTACGTGGCGGCGTACGAGGCGCTGAAGGCGTTGCGGGAATAGGCTGCACGATCGCTGCCGCGCCTGAGGGTCAGAACGGCATGCACCCAGAAAGCGGAGAAGTGAGACTGCTCGATCCGCTGCGCAGGGGCACTCAGGCCCTCCCGTCCTTCGGGCTGCCCATCACGACGTAGGTCGTGAGCGAAGCGACCTGGGGGTGGGCGCCGATGATCTCGGTGTGGACTTGCTTGTAGGCGGCGAGGTCGGCCACCTCGACGCGGAGGAGGTACTCGACCGCACCGGTGACGTTGTGGCATTCCACCACCTCGGGCGCCGCCGCGCAGGCCCTCTCGAACGCTTCCTGCGCGGCCTTCGTGTGATCCTTCAGGCCCACGGCGAGGTAGGCGACGAAGCCCACGCCCGTCGCCGCGCGGCCGAGCACGGCCCGGTAGCCCGAGATGGCCCCGGACCGCTCCAGCGCCTGCACCCGACGCAGCGTGGCCGAGGGGCTCAGGCCGGCGCGTTCCGCCAGCGCCTGGTTGGAGAGGCGGCCGTCACGGGAGAGGGCCTGCAGAATCCTGCGGTCGATCGCGTCCATGGCGCCTCTAAGTTGCGCAAATCAGGCTGCCGGCGGCATGTTCGCAATTTCATCCAGCCGGGGCGAGGGCAAGCCTTGCGGCCATGACGCCGGACCTGCTTCTCGCCCTCGCGGCCTTCGCCTTCGTCACCTCGGTCACGCCGGGGCCGAACAACCTCATGCTGCTCGCGTCCGGTGCCAATTACGGCCTTCGCCGGACGGTGCCCCACATGCTTGGCATCTCGCTCGGGCATGCGGCGATGGTGGCGCTCGTCGGCCTCGGGATCGCGGCGGCGTTCGAAGCCGTCCCGGGCCTGCGGCTGGTCTTCGCGGCCGTGTCCGTGGCGTATCTCCTCTGGCTCGCCTGGCGGATCGCCACCGCATCGGCGCCGGGGGAGGGGACCGGGCGGGGCCGGCCGATGACCTTCCTCGAGGCAGCCGCGTTCCAGTGGGTGAACCCCAAGGCATGGACGATGGCCCTGGGCGCGGTCACCCTCTACGCGGGCGGGGGCGGCGCGGCCTCCGTGCTCGTCGTGGCCGGCGTGTTCGCCGCGGTGAACCTGCCGTCGGTGTCCCTCTGGGCGGCGATGGGGGTGCAGGTCCGGCGGTTGCTCGGCTCGCCGCGACGGCTCCGGATCTTCAACTGGTCGATGGCCGCGATGCTCGTGGCGAGCCTCTGGCCCTCCGTCGCGCCGTTGCTCTAGGCCGTATGAGGCGACGATGGCGCGTCGCTCCCCTCCAGGTCGTTCGCGAGCGAGGCGGTCTTCCGGAGGCGTGACGTGCTCATGCAGCAGCGTTTGGCCCTGCAATGCCCTGATCGCCGCTCTTCCGATCTCATAGTTGCGATACTCGCTCCTTCCGGCGGTGTGCGAAGTCCGCGAGCGGGTCTGAGCCATGCGAATTCCGGCCCGTTCCGAGGAGGCCTGGACCCACCGGATGGCCGGAGCCCGCAAGACACTGGAGGGGCCGGGACGATGCGTCACGATTGACGCCCACGCCCCGAAATTCCATATCCTCCCGGATTTCGCACCTGCAGCAATCCGGGAGGCTCCGAGCGCCATGACCGACGCACCGACCGAAACGGCCGCGACCGGGGCGGCCCCGACAGAGGATGCCCCCGCCCGCGAGGCGATGGAGTACGACGTCGTCATCGTCGGAGCCGGCCCCGCCGGCCTCTCGGCGGCGATCCGGCTCAAGCAGCTCGATCCCGCGCGCGAGGTCGTGGTGCTGGAGAAGGGTTCGGAAGTCGGCGCCCACATCCTGTCGGGCGCGGTCCTCGACCCCTCGGGCCTCGACGCGCTGATGCCGGACTGGAAGGCCAAGGGAGCGCCGCTCGACGTGCCGGTGACGTCGGACGCGTTCTACGTGCTGGGCCAGGAAGGGCAGGCGCGCGTGCCCAACGCGATCATGCCGCCGCTCATGTCGAACCACGGCAACTACGTGGTGAGCATGGGCAACGTCTGCCGTTGGCTGGCCGAGCAGGCCGAGGCGCTGGGCGTCGAGATCTTCCCCGGCATGGCGGCGAGCGAGGTCGTCTGGGGGGAGGACGGAACGGTGCGGGGCGTCGTCGCCGGCGAGTTCGGGCGGAACCCCGACGGGACCAGGGGCGAGGGCTACGAGCCCGGCATGGAGCTGCTCGGCAAGTACGTGATGCTGGGCGAGGGCGTGCGGGGATCGCTCTCGAAGCAGGTGATCGCGCGACATGGGCTCGACGCCGACAGCGAGCCGCAGAAGTACGGGCTCGGGATGAAGGAGCTCTGGGAGATCGACCCGGAGAAGCACGTGCCGGGCAAGGTCGTCCACACGATGGGCTGGCCGTTGGGCTCGAACGCGGGCGGCGGAAGCTTCATCTACCACCTCGACAACAATCAGGTCTACGTCGGCTTCGTCGTCCACCTCAACTACAAGAACCCTTACGTGAACCCGTATCTGAGCTTCCAGCAGTTCAAGCACCACCCGATGGTCGCGGAGCTTCTGGAGGGCGGCAAGCGGGTGGCCTACGGGGCGCGGGCGATCTCCGAGGGGGGCTGGCAGTCGCTGCCGCGCACCGTGTTCCCGGGCGGCGCGCTGCTCGGCTGTGCCGCGGGCATGGTCAACGTGCCGCGCATCAAGGGCAACCACAACGCCATGCTCTCGGGCAAGGCGGCGGCCGAGGCGGCGCACGAGGCGCTCGAGGCGGGGCGCGCGGGCGACGTGCTCGACGCCTACGATGCCGAGGTGCGGGACGGCGCCATCGGCAAGGATCTGCAGCGTGTCGCCAACGTGAAGCCGCTGTGGTCCAACTACGGGCTCACGGCCTCGATGGTCGCTGGCGGGGCCGACATGTGGCTGCGGAACCTGACCGGCTGGTCGCCGCTGTCGATCCGGCACGGCAAGTCCGATGCCGAGGCGACCGAGCCGGCCGAGAAGCACAAGCCGATCTCCTACCCGAAGCCTGACGGCAAGCTCAGCTTCGACAGGCTGACAAACGTCTCCTACAGCTTCACGAACCACGAGGAGAGCCAGCCGGCGCATCTGAGGTTGAAGGATCCGGCGGTGCCCGTCGAGATCGACCTCAGGCTCTACGACGGCCCTTCGACGCGCTACTGCCCGGCCGGGGTGTACGAGTTCGTGGGCGAGGGCGACGATGCCCGGTTCGTGATCAACTTCCAGAACTGCGTCCACTGCAAGACATGCGACATCAAGGACCCGGGGCAGAACATCGTCTGGACCACCCCGCAGGGCGGCGACGGCCCGAACTACCCGAACATGTGAGCCGCCGGGCGCGCGGCGCCCGGACGCGCTTGCGGATGAACGGACGCGCGTGTGTCTCACGCAGACGTGACCGGGTGCGGCGTGTCCGCGCCGCACTCCGCGGGGTGCGCGGGCCGTCTCGCCGCCCGGCCTCGATTGCACCTCCCCGGCCGCATGCCTACCTTCCGGGAAGACCGGGCCGGTAGAGACGTCCGGATCGCAGATGCGGGCGCCGCCGCCCGCCGGGCAGGGGCGCCGCCATGCGCCCGAGGAGAGCAGATGACCCAGTTCCGCGCTTCGCTGCGGGCCATGCTGGCCGCGACCGCCCTGCTGGTCCCGCTCGCGCCGGCGGTCCCCGCCGCCGCGCAGGACGTCGCGGGCCCCTATCTCGCGGCCCGGATCGCCGGCTTCAACAGCGACTACGCCGAGGCCGCGGCCCTCTATGATCGGCTCATCGCCTCGGATGCGGAGACGCCCGCCATCCTCGAGGCGGCGCTGGTCGTGCATGCCGCCCTGGGGGACGTCGCGCGCGCGGCGGACATGGCGGAGCGTCTCGAGGCGCTGGGGCAGCCCTCCCAGTTCGCCGACGGCGCGCTTCTCGTGAGCGATCTCGTCGAGGGCCGGCTCGATGCGGCGCGGGCCCGGATCGACGACGGGGTGGGCGGCGCGCTGCTAGACGGGCTGTTGCGGGGCTGGATCGCCGCGGCGGAGGACGACGTGCCGGCGGCCCGCGAGGCCTTCGCCGCGCTCGCGGAGAACGATTCCTTCGCTCCCTTCGCCCGCCTCCACGAGGCCTACCTTCTCGGCATGTCCGGAGCCTACGAGGAGGCCGACGCCATCTTCTCGGGGGAGGCGCACGGCCCGCTGAGGCTGAACACCCGCGGTGTGCAGGCCCATGTGCAGGTCCTGATCGAGCTCGACCGGATGGAGGACGCGGTCGAGCTCCTCACGCAGGCGCGCCGGGAGGTGAACAGCCCCGAACTCCACGTCCTGGCCGAACGCGTCGAGGAGGGCGAGGAGGTCAGCTGGAACTTCCTGACCGATCCGGGGCAGGGCATGGCCGAGAGCTACCTGACCCTCGCCGCGCTTCTCGCGGGCGAGACGACGCCGGCCTTCGCCCTGCTCAACGCCCGCGCCGCGCAGGCCCTCCGGCCTGACCTCGTGGACGCCGTAATCCTCACGGCCGAGATCCTCGCCGAGCAGGATCAGTACGCCCTCGCCGCCGAAGTGCTGGCGACCGTGCCGGCCACGCATCCGGCGTTCCACGCCGCCGAGATCGAGCGGGCCGAGGCTCTGCTCGCCGACGGTCACGAGGAGGCGGCCGTCGAGGTGCTCGAGTCGCTCGCCCGGAGCCATCCCGACATCCAGCAGGTTCATGCCGCGCTGGGCGACACCTTCCGCCGGCTCGAGCGGTTCTCGGAATCCGCGTCCGCCTACGACGCCGCGATCGCCCTCGATGAGACGCCGGGCGAGCGCTGGGACTGGTACCTCTACTACGTCCGCGGGATCGCCTACGAGCGCACCGACCGCTTCGACCTCGCCGAGCCCGATTTCCGACGCGCGCTGGAGCTGAACCCCGACCATCCGCTGGTGCTCAACTACCTGGGCTACAGCCTGGTGGAGGAGCGCAAGAATTTCGACGAGGCCCTCGACATGATCGAGCGCGCCGTCGCCGCGCGTCCCGACGACGGCTACATCACCGACTCGCTGGGCTGGGTACTCTACCGCCTGGGTCGCTTCGAGGAGGCGGTGGAACCGATGGAGCGGGCCGTCCAACTCGAGCCGCTCGATCCGATCATCAACGACCATCTTGGTGACGTCCTGTGGATGGTCGGGCGGAAGCGCGAGGCGGAGTTCCAGTGGAAGCGCGCGCTCAGCCTCGAGCCCGAACCGGAGGAGGCCGAGCGCATCCGTCGCAAGCTCGAGGAGGGGCTCGACGTGGTGCTCGAGGAGGAGGGCGGGGTCGGCGCGAGGGCGTCGGCATCCGAGTGAGGGCCGCCCCCGCCGAGGCGCCGGCAGCCTGGGCGCGGGGCCTCGCTCCCGCCAAGGTGAATCTCGCGCTGCACGTCACGGGGCGGCGGCCCGATGGCTATCATCTCCTCGACAGCCTCGTCGCCTTCGCCGACATCGGCGACGGGCTGGAGGTCGGCCCGGGTGACGGGCTGGAGGTCCACGGCCCGTTCGCGGCCGGCGTGCCCACGGACGGACGCAACCTGATCCGCCGCGCGCTCGACGCGGCCGGAATGCGCCGCGCGGTGCGTCTGGAGAAGCGGCTGCCCCACCCGGCCGGCCTCGGCGGGGGCTCCTCCGACGCGGCCTGCGTGCTGCGCCTCGCCGGGGCTGCGCCGGAGCCTGCGGAGCTTCTCGCTCTCGGAGCCGACGTTCCCGTCTGCATGCTTGGGCGGGCGGCGCGCATGGGCGGCATCGGCGAGCGCGTCGTGCCGGTGTCCCTTCCGGCGCTTCCGGCCGTGCTGCTGAACCCCGGCGTCCCCGTCCCCACGGGCGAGGCGTTCGCGCGCCTCGCCACGACCGCCAACGCCCCCATGCCGGACCCGCCCGAGGGCGCGGCGCCGGACGCGATCCTGCGCTGGCTCGAGGGCACTCGCAACGATCTCGAGACGCCGGCCCGAACGATCGCGCCGCCGGTCGACGAGGCGCTCGCCGCGCTGAGGGCCACAGGCGCCGGGCTCGCGCGGATGACGGGCTCGGGCGCCACCTGCTTCGGCCTCTACGGAAGCCGGGCCGAGGCGGCGACCGCGGCCGCCCGCCTCGCGCGGCCCGGCTGGTGGGCGATGCCCTGCGTCCTGAACTAGACCCGCCTCTTGACCGGCTGCCGCACCCGGCTTAGGCAATGGCTCCTGCGGGGCGAGTTGGCGGAGTGGTTACGCAGCGGATTGCAAATCCGTGTACACCGGTTCGATTCCGGTACTCGCCTCCAGCAGCCCACCTCCGCTCCCAGACTTCCAATACCGGCTCAGGCGCGGCGACGTCCGTCGTTGCTGGTCTGGGCCGATCCTTCGACCGGCGGCGCCGCGAGGGTCTCCGGAGTCGGGGTGATGGCATCGATTACCGCCGCGCGGTCGCCGGCCTCGGCGACCTGGGCGACTTGTGCGTCGAGGCGGGCCGCATCCGCCGCGCGGGCGCGTGCGACGGCGGCGGTCCCGTCACCGCCGAGGAGGTCGACCGCCGCACCCCCGAGAGCCAGTGCCCCTTCCGCCGTCTCCCGAACGACCGCGTCGGCGCCGGCGCGGATGAGCTGCACCGCGTGGATCCGGTCGTAGGCGCGCACCGCCACCTTCAGGCCGGGGAACGCGCCCGACGCGAGCCTGCGGATGCTCTCCGCCGCATCCGGGTCGTCGACGCAGACGATCAGGAGCCCGGCCTCCGCGGCCCCGGCGGCGCGGAGCACGTCGCGGCGGGTGCCGTCCCCGTAATGCACGCGGTTGCCGAAACGCTTCGCCTCGCGAACGCGGTCGGGGTCGCGGTCGATCATCGTGACGCCGTGGCCCGCGGCCCGCAGCACCTGCGTCACCAACTGGCCGACGCGGCCGAAACCCAGCACGATGACCTCGCCCTCCGCGTCCGAGAAGTCCTCCTCCGGAGCCTCGGCCGCGCGCCGACGCGACACGAGGGCCAGCGCGCGCTCCGACTGCGAGGACAGCGCCATCGAGAGCGTGACCACCGTCACCGCGACCGAGGCCGTCTCCGCGTCGAGGATGCCCGCCGCACCCGCCGCCGCGAAGAGCACGAATCCGAACTCCCCGTGCTGGGCCATCGCGAAGGCGAGCCGGAGCGACAGGGGATGGTCCGAGCGGAAGGCCCGGGAGACCGTGTAGATCACCGCGCCCTTGAGGACGATCAGGATCGGCACCGCGCAGAGGATCAGGAGCCAGTTGTCGGCGACCGCACCCAGATCCAGCGAAAGGCCCACAGCGACGAAGAAGAGCCCCATGAAGAGCCCGCGGAAGGGCTCGATATCGGCCTCCACCTCGTGGCGGAACGAGCTTTCGGCCAGCATCACGCCGGCGATGAAGGCGCCCATCGCGTAGGAGAGGTCGGCCAGTGTCATCAGCAGGGCCGCGAAGATCACCACGCCCAATGCCCCGGCCGTCATCAGTTCGGGCGTCCGGGTACGGGCGAGCATCGCGAAGATCGGATCGAGGAGGTACCGGCTCACCAGGATCAGCGCGCCGATCGCGAGGAGGGCCTTGCCCACGGCGATCGCACCGGAGGAGGCGGTCATCTCGCCCCCCGATGGCGCGATGAGGGCGACGAGCAGCAGTAGGGGGACGATGGCGAGATCCTCGAAGAGGAGCACCGAGATCGCGGTCTGTCCGTATCGGGTGCCCCGTTCGCCGTTCTCGTCGATCTCCCGCATGACCAGCGCCGTCGAGGACAGTGCGAAGCCGAGCCCGAGGATCAGGCTGGCCCGCCAGTCCAGCCCGAGGAGCAGCGGCGGCACCGAGAGCGCCATTCCCGAGGCGAGGACCTGGCACAGCCCCCGGCCGAAGATTGTCGCCCGGAGCTCCCAGAGCCGTCGCGGGCGGAACTCCAATCCGATCACGAAGAGAAAGAGGACCACGCCGAACTCGGCGAAGTGGAGCAGCTCCTCGGGATGCTCCGAGTAGCTGAGCTGCAGCGCGGCGCCGGCGGCGATGCCAGCGAGCAGGTAGCCGATCACCGTCCCGAGCCCGAGGCGGCGCGAGAGCGGCACCATCGCACAGGCCAGCACGATCAGCGCCAGCGCCTCGGTGAACGCCCATTCGAGGCCGGTGAGCCCCATCGGCCCGTCCGTCCCGGCGGCCTGTGCGGGCGGGGCGAGAAGGAGGAGGAACGGAACAGCGGCGCGCATGAAACCCTCGGATGTCGACGTGGGGAGCCTAGAGCGCATCGTCTGAAGCCTGAACCCGTGTCGTCGTGGAGAAGCTGCTCGATCCTGCAAGGTGCCTCCCGGACGGCCACCGGGAAGGGCAGCGACAACCCGTTCCCTTGCGGATGATGCGTAGGGACGCCACAAATCCGAGGGCAGCGCGTATGGGGTGAAATGTTGCAGGATATGGGGGAAGCTTTTGCCCTGGCGTTCGGCCTCGTCCTGACGGCCGATCCCGACCTGCTGGAGATCGTGGCGCTTTCTCTCCGCATCAGCCTCACCGCCACCGCCTTCGCCTGCGCCTTGGGGCTGCTTGCCGGCGCGGCGCTCGCGGTCGTGCGCTTCCGCGGCCGGGGCGCGGTCCTCGCGGTGATCAACGCGCTGATGGGCCTGCCGCCCGTGGTTGTCGGTCTGCTCGTGTACCTGCACCTCTCCCGCGCGGGGCCCCTGGGCTTCCTCGGGCTGCTCTACACGCCGACCGCGATGATCATCGCCCAGACCATCCTGATCGCGCCCATCGTCGCCGCGCTATCGCGTCAGGTCCTCGAAGACCTGCACGACGAATATGCCGACACCTTCCGCTCCCTCGGCCTCACCGGTCCGCGCGCGATGGCGGCCCTGCTGTGGGATGGGCGGCACGCGCTGCTCACCGTCGGGCTGGCCGGGTTCGGCCGCGCCGTCGCCGAGGTCGGGGCGGTGATGATCGTCGGCGGCAACATCGACCACCTGACCCGCGTGATGACGACCGCGATCGCGCTCGAGACCTCGCGGGGCGAACTCGCGATGGCACTGGCCCTCGGCCTCGTGCTGCTCGCCCTCGCGCTTGCGGTGAACCTCGCGGCGCAGGGCCTGCGCGGACTGGAGGCACGGCATGCGCCTGCGTGAGCGCCTTCCCGATCCCGTTCCCGTCCCGGCCGTAGCGGGCGCCGCTCCGCCGGTTCTCGAGGCGCGCGGCCTCGGTCACGGCGCCGGCGGCGCGACGTTGCTCGAGGGGATCGACGTGGCGTTCGCTCCGGGCCGGGTGACGGTGGTGATGGGCCCGAACGGCGCCGGCAAGTCCCTGCTCCTGCGCCTGCTCCACGGCCTGAACCGGCCGAGCGCGGGCGCCGTCCTCTCTCACGGCCGCCCGCTCGACGCCGCGGCGCGGGCCCGGCAGGCGATGGTCTTCCAGCGGCCCGTCCTGCTGCGCCGCTCGGTGGCGGGGAACGTGGATTTCGCGCTCGGCGCGCGGGCCGGGTGGTTCCGTCGGGATGCGGCCCGGCGCGACGCGCTGCTGGCTCATGTGGGCCTCGCCCATCTCGCCGGGCGTCCGGCGCGGCTCCTGTCGGGCGGCGAGCAGCAGCGCCTCGCCTTGGCCCGGGCGCTCGCCTGCGGGCCAGAACTCCTGCTGCTCGACGAGCCGACGGCAAGCCTCGATCCGGCGGCCACGCTCGCGGTCGAGCGCATCGTCGCGGAGGCCAACGCGGCCGGGACGACGGTCGTCCTCGTCACCCACGATCCGGGGCAGGCCCGCCGCCTGGCCGACGAGGTCGTGTTCCTCCATCGGGGCCGGGTAGCCGAGCAGGGGCCGGCCGCGCGCCTGCTCTCCGCGCCGCGCAGCGCCCCCGCCCGCGCCTATCTCGCCGGGCGCCTCTGCCTATAGGAACGCCTCCATGCTCCGGCCCGCCCTAGCACTGCTGCTGCTAGTCGTCCCCGCCTTCGCCGCCCCCGCTTTCGCCGACGGGGGGCGCGTGCTCGTGCAGTCGACCACCTCGACCGCGAATTCGGGCCTCTACGACCACCTCCTCCCGCTGTTCACCGAGGCCACCGGGCTGCGGGTCGACGTGGTCGCCGTGGGAACGGGGCAGGCGATCCGCAACGCGGAAAACTGCGACGGGGACATGCTGCTCGTGCATGCGCGCGAGGCCGAGGAGGCCTTCGTCGCGGCCGGGTACGGCACGGAGCGGTCGGACCTGATGTTCAATGACTTCGTCCTCGTGGGCCCTGAGGGGGACCCGGCGGGCGTCTCCGGGATGAGCGATGCCCGCGCCGCCCTCGCGGCGATCGCGGCGAGCGGTGCGCCCTTCGCCTCCCGAGGGGACGAGTCCGGCACCCATAAGAAGGAGATGGCCCTCTGGGCCGGAACCGGCGCGGACCCCGCCGCCGCCTCCGGCACATGGTATCGCGAGACGGGCTCGGGAATGGGCGCGACCCTCAACGCAGCGCAGGGAATGGGCGCCTACGCGCTGACCGATCGGGCGACCTGGATCAGCTTCGGCAACCGGGCCGGGATGGCCCTTCTGGTGGAGGGCGACCCGGCGCTCCACAACCAGTACGGCGTGATCCCGGTCAGTCCGGACCACTGCCCCGACGCGAACGCCGCGGGCGCCCGGGCGCTCGCCGACTGGCTCCTCGGCCCGGAGGGGCAGGACGCGATCGCCGCCTTCGCGGTGGACGGGCAGCAGCTCTTCTTCCCCAACGGGGGCTGACGGGTGGCGGCGGGCGAGCCGGAGGCGCTGCCGGAGCTCCTGACGGTGCCGGAGCTCGCGCGGCTGCTGCGTACCTCTGAGCGGAAGGTGTACGATCTCGCCGCGTCGGGCGCGGCGCCGGTGGCGCGGGTGACGGGCAAGCTCCTCTTTCCGCGGGATCGCGTGCGGGCCTGGATCGCGGCGAGCGCGGGCCCGGTGCTCGAGACGCCCGACCCGCGCCCGCCCATCCTGCTCGGCAGCCACGACCCGCTCCTCGACTGGGCGTTGCGCCAGTCCCGCTGCGGGCTCGCCAGCCTGTGCGACGGCTCGCTCGACGGCCTGGCCCGCTTCGAGGCGCGGGAGGGCGTCGCCGCGGGGCTCCACCTGCGCGACGAGGACGGCGGATGGAACCGCGCGGCCGTGGCCCCGCTCACCGGGACGGAATCGGTGCTCGTGGCCTTCGCGCGGCGCCGGCGGGGCTTGATCCTGGCCTCCGGCCTCGAGGGCACGGTCG
>CAZWWR010000044.1:0-19428 GCA_964637265.1 uncultured Jannaschia sp. | reverse complement strand
CGCATCCTGATGCCGATGATCAACGAGGCGGTCTACACGCTCTACGAGGGCGTCGGCACCGTCACGAGCATCGACACCTCGATGAAGCTCGGCGCCAACCATCCCATGGGTCCGCTCGAGCTGGCCGACTTCATCGGCCTCGACACCTGCCTCGCCATCATGAACGTCCTCCACGACGGCCTCGCCGACACCAAGTACCGCCCCTGCCCGCTCCTCGTGAAATACGTCGAGGCCGGCTGGCTCGGGCGCAAGTCCGATCGGGGCTTCTACGATTATCGCGGCGAGGACGGACCGGTGCCGACACGCTAGGCGAGGCTCGTCGCTGTTGCTTTCGGTCGACGGTGCGGTGGCAGAGCACGTGCCGAACGCCGTCGTGACCGAATGCGCCGTGGTGTCCGACCCACCGTCTGGAGCGGAACGACTAAGCTGGGAAAGTCTGAAGGTCGGTACGCCTGCCGGAGGCGCTGACTACCCGGATTCCTCGACGGTTGCCGAACCATGTGCGCCTCCCGCCAAGGCCTCGACGTAGGCGAGGACATCTCCGACCGGCACGCCTCGCGCGATCTGGTCGACGATGGCCGAGCCGACGACGCAGCCGTCGGCGACCGACGCGATCTCCCCTGCGGATTCCGGCGTGCGGATGCCGAAGCCGACGATCACCGGGAGATCCGTCGCCGACTTGATGCGGGCCACCTCGGGCCCGACCGCATCGGCCCGAGCCGCGCCCGCGCCCGTGATGCCGGTGATCGAGACGTAGTATACGAAGCCGGACGTGTTCCGGAGCACCGTAGGCAGCCGGGCCGCGTCCGTCGTGGGCGTGGCGAGGCGGATGAAGTCGATCCCCGCGTCCCGCGCCGGAAGACAGAGTTCCTCGTCCTCCTCGGGCGGCAGGTCGACCACGATCAGCCCATCGACCCCCGCGTCCCGGGCCTCCGCGAGGAAACGCTCGACCCCGTGCGCGTAGATCGGATTGTAGTACCCCATGAGCACGACGGGCGTCGTGGTGTCCTCCCGCCTCAGCGCGCGGACGATGTCGAGGGTGCCCGACAGCGTCATGCCCCCCTCGAGCGCCCGCTGGCCGGCGAGCTGGATCGTGGGGCCGTCCGCCATCGGGTCGGTGAAGGGGATGCCGAGCTCGATCACGTCGACGCCCGCCCCCGGCAGGCCCCGGACGACCTCGGTCGCGGTCTGCGCGTCCGGGTCCCCGGCCATCACGTAGGCGACGAACGCCTTGCGGTCCTCGGCGCGGAGCCGCTCGAATGTGTCGGCGATCCTGCCCATGCCATGCCTCATCCTTGTGCCGGGGGCGGGATGCGACGACGGATGCCCGAGGTCAACGCTTCCACGCCATGCCGATCCGTGCCACGATCCCGCCATGCGGATGACCCTGCTCCTGTGCGCCTTCCCGGCGCTGGCCCTTGCCGGGCCGGCCGAAGTGGTCGACGCCCGGGCGGAGCGGAACGGGGGCGCCTGGACCTTCGAGGTCACGATCCGCCATGCCGACGAGGGCTGGGATCACTACGCTGACGGCTGGACCGTGCTCTCCCCCGACGGGGCGGAGCTGGGGCACCGGACGCTCCACCACCCCCATGTGGACGAGCAGCCCTTCACCCGCTCGCTCGGCGGCGTGGTGCTGCCGGAGGGACTGACCGAGGTGCTGATCCGTCCGCACGACAGCGTCCACGGCCCCGGCGAGGATTTCCGTCTCACCCTCCCGGGGAACCCGTGACCGTTCCGCGCGTAGGAGGGGTGAAACCACCTTTGGCCACACCCATGTATGTCTCATGAACTATCTGCTTGCTCTCCTTCTGCCGCCGCTGTCGATCCTCATCGCCGGCCGGCCCATCGTCGCGATCATCAGCTTCCTGATCTGGGTGCCGGCGATCGTCATCTCCGGCGGACTCGGTCATCCGGCGTTCATCATCCTCGCTTGGATCATCATCTTCGAGAGGAACCGGGACCGGCACGCCTGAGGGCCCGCGACTATCCGTCCGGGTCCGATCGGTTTCGCCAGCCGACCGCAAGTCGACGAACGCGGTGACGATACGATCGGTGGCGTCGCTTCGATAGGAAAGAGGCGATACGGACCCCTGACACGCAGCCCTAGCGCACGGCGATCCCTGTGGCGCCGTGCGGGAGATCTTGCCGTCTACGCAACGTCCGCACTGCTACCTCCCCCGGCGCGAGGTGATATCGGCAGAGCTCCTCGTCGACAAATTGCGGTATCTTAAGCTTTGCTCGGTATCTGCCGAAGACGTGACGTGACCGGGGAGGCGCGGGCCGTCGCCTGGCGCGGCCGCAGCTTGCCCCTCTCGTCCACGCCCCCTACATCCGCGCCGACCCGGACGAGGAGGCGTGGACATGGCGCTCAGCATCGGCATCGTGGGCCTTCCGAACGTCGGCAAGTCCACGCTCTTCAACGCCCTGACGCGGACGGCCGCCGCGCAGGCCGCGAACTTTCCCTTTTGCACGATCGAGCCGAACGTGGGCGAGGTGTCCGTTCCCGACGAACGCCTCGCCACGCTGGCCGACATCGCCGGCTCGCAGAAATCCGTGCCCGCGCGCATCACCTTCGTGGATATCGCCGGTCTCGTGCGTGGGGCGAGCCGCGGGGAGGGTCTCGGCAACCAGTTCCTCGCGAACATCCGGGAGACGGACGCCATCGCCCATGTCCTGCGGTGCTTCGAGGATGGCGACGTCACGCATGTCGACGGCCGCGTCGACCCCGTCGCCGACGCGGAGGTGATCGAAACGGAGCTGATGATCGCCGATCTCGAGTCGATCGAGCGCCGCCTCCAGGGGCTCTCCCGGAAGGTGCGCGGCGGCGACAAGGAGGCGGTGCAGCAGGAGCGCCTGCTCCACTCCGCACGCGAGGCGCTCGATGCCGGGCGCCCCGCGCGGACCGTGGAGGTCTCGGCGGAGGACCAGCGGGCGTGGCGCGGGCTCCAGCTCCTGACCCAGAAGCCGGTCCTCTACGTCTGCAACGTCGAGGAGGGCTCGGCGTCGGAGGGGAACGCCCACAGCACGGCCGTCGCCGCCATGGCGGAGGCCGAAGGGGCGGCGCATGTGGTCATCTCCGCGTCCATCGAGGCCGAGCTCGCGCAGCTTTCCGACGAGGAGCAGTCGGAGTTCCTCGCGGAGATGGGCCTGCGGGAACCCGGGCTCGACCGGCTGATCCGGGCCGGTTACGGGCTCCTGCGCCTCGAGACGTTCTTCACGGCCGGCCCGAAGGAGGCCCGCGCGTGGACGATCCCCATCGGGACCTCCGCCCCCCGCGCGGCGGGCACGATCCATGGCGACTTCGAGAAGAAGTTCATACGCGCCGAGACGGTCGCGTATGACGACTACGTCGCGCTCGGAGGCGAGCAGGGCGCCCGGGAGGCGGGCAAGCTCCGCGCGGAGGGCAAGGGCTACGTCGTGCGCGACGGCGACGTGATGAACTTCCTGCACGGAGCCTGACGCGACAGAAATTCCCGCTGTGGCAGGACTGCATCAGCTCACGCGGGTTTGAGCGCCGCGACGCGGCGGCGCGTCCTTCTGCGACCTCGCGTCGCCGGGGCCGAACGACTATCTTCCGCGTTGCGAAACCGAACGCGATTGACCGAAGAGGACGATATGCGCAGACGCCATTTCCTGGCCGCCGGACTGGGCGGCGCCGCCGCGCTGGCCGCCGGGCCGGCTTTGTCCCAATCACTGCGGGGGCCGGCGTTCGACCCGGTGATCGTGCCGACCCGTCCGGGGATCGCGCCGGGCGAGATCCACGTGATCCCCGGCTCCTTCATGCTGTACTGGACGATGCCCGGTGGCGTCGCGATGCGCTACCGCGTCGGCGTGGGCCGGCCGGGTCTCTACGAGTCGGGTGAGTTCTACGTTGGGGCCAAGAAGGAATGGCCGTCCTGGAAGCCGACGCAGGAGATGATCGAGCGCGATCCGGCATCCTATGCGCAGTATGCGGAGGGCATGCCGGGCGGGCCCGGCAACCCGCTGGGCGCGCGTGCCCTCTACCTCTTCCAGCCGGGACGAGGCGACACGTTCCTGCGGATCCACGGGACGAACGCACCGCGCACGATCGGAACCGCCGTGTCCAACGGATGCGCCCGGCTCATCAACGACGAGATCATCGATCTCTACAACCGGGTCCCCGTCGGAGCCCCGGTCCGCCTCTACCCGCAGATGGCCTGACGCGCCCGCGGGCGGCTCAGGCCGCCCGCTCCGCCTCCGCACGGAGGGATGCCGCGAGGTCATCGCGCTCCCAGGAGAAGCCGCCGTCCTCGTCGGGCGCCCGACCGAAATGCCCATAGGCGGCCGTGCGCTGGTAGATCGGCCGGTTGAGGCCCAGATGGGAGCGGATGCCCCTCGGCGTCAGGTCCATCGCCCGGCCGAGAGCCTGCTCGATCACGCTCTCGTGGACGACACCCGTGCCGTGCGTGTCGATGTAGAGCGAGAGCGGCCGCGCCACGCCGATCGCGTAGCTGAGCTGGAGCGTGCACCGCCCGGCGAGGCCCGCGGCGACCACGTTCTTCGCGAGGTAGCGCGCGGCGTAGGCGGCCGACCTGTCCACCTTGGTGGGATCCTTGCCGGAGAACGCCCCGCCCCCGTGCGGCGCCGCGCCGCCATAGGTATCCACGATGATCTTCCGGCCCGTCAGGCCTGCATCGCCGTCCGGACCGCCGATCACGAACTTGCCCGTCGGGTTGACCCACCACTCCGTCCGTTCGCTGAGCCAGCCGTCGGGCAGGACCTCCGCGACGAACGGCTCCACCACGGCGCGAACATCCTCCGACGTCATCGACTCGTCGAGATGCTGGGTGGAGAGGACGAGGGTGGAGACCTCGACCGGGCGCCCGCCCTCGTAGCGCAGGGTGACCTGGCTCTTCGCGTCGGGGCCGAGCTGCGGCGCCTCACCGCTCTTCCGGGCGGCGGCTAGCCGCCGGAGGATCGCGTGGGCGTAGAGGATCGGCGCGGGCATCAGCTCGGGCGTCTCGTCCACCGCGTAGCCGAACATGATCCCCTGATCGCCCGCGCCCTCCTCCTTGCCATGGGCCGCATCGACGCCCTGCGCGATATGGGCCGACTGCTCGTGAAGGAGGTTCGTCACATCGCAAGTCGCGTGGTGGAACGCCGCCTGCTCGTAGCCGATGTCGCGGATGCACTCCCGCGCGATGGCCTCGATCTCGCCCATCTTGGCGGACAGTCGGGCCTTGTCGGCGAGGCCGATCTCCCCGCCGATCACCACCCGGCCGGTCGTGGCGAACGTCTCGCAGGCGACGCGCGCCTCGGGCTCCTCCGCGATCAGCGCGTCGAGGACCGCATCCGAGATCCGGTCGCAGACCTTGTCCGGGTGCCCCTCGGACACGGATTCCGAGGTGAAGAGGTAGTTGCGACGCGTCATTGGGGGGTGCTCCGATGCCTGTTCTCGCGCCACGTCAGGAAGCCGTTGTGGCGGTTCCCAACCGCTTACGCGCGCTCCCCGGAACGCGCAAGCATGGAGGGCGCGCGCGTCATGCGGCCGGTGACGACCGCCGCGCCGAGGGTCAGCACGAGGAGTCCGAGCGCGAGCCAATCCCCGGTCCGCACGTAGAGCGTCGGCGGCATGGCTGGCGGCAGCGTCGCGTCGAGCCGGCCCGCCTCTCCGAGCGGCAGCGCGGCGATCACCTCGCCCCGCGCGTCGATCACGGCGGAGATCCCGGTATTGGCCGCCCGCAGCAGCGGCAGTCCGCTCTCGGCGGCCCGGAGGCGGGCCAGCGCGAGGTGCTGATGCGGGCCGACCCGCGTTCCGAACCAGGCATCGTTCGTGAGGTGCAGCAAGAGGTCGGGCCGCTCGACCTGCCAGAGGTACTGCGGGAAGATCGCCTCGTAGCAGATCATCGGCAGCGCCCGGCCGATGTCTGGCAGGTCGAGCAGGGCCGGGCCCGGGCCGGGTCGGTAGGTACCGGCGAGCCTCGCGGCGAGCGGGCCGGCGCCGAGCGCGGAGAAGAGCCGGGGCAGCGGAAGGTACTCTCCGAACGGAACGAGGTGATGCTTGTCGAGCACCGCCTCCACCCGCCCGCCGTCGCCCTGCAACAGGGCCAGACTGTTGCGCGGCATTCCGTCCAAGGCGTAGCGCTGGGCTCCGAGAACGACCGGTGCGGCGGTGCTGCCGGCGATCGCCTCCCGCGCCTCCACCGAATTCTCCAGAAGCGCCGGCAGGGTCGTCTCGGGCCACAGCACGAGATCCAGTTCGCGAGATCCGGCCCCTCGCTCAGGCGCGGCCGACGTCAACTCCAGCGCGCGGCGAAAGAAAACACCGATCCAGCCTGGATCCCACTTGAGGTGCTGTGGCGCATTGGGCTGGACGAGTCGGATGACCGGGGCCGTCTCGTCCGGCACGGGCGCCGGTGGCAGGAGCGCGCCGGCCGCCAGGGGAGCCACCCAGAGCGCCGCCCCGGCCCCCATCGCGAGCGGCCTCGCCGAGGCGAGGAGCCCGGCACCCGCCAGGACCGCCCATCCGAGCCCATGCGCGCCCCCGAGAGCCGCCGCCGGGAGGGCGGGAGATCCGATCAGGACGTGTCCCGGCAGGGCCCATGGGAAACCCGTCAGCACATAGGAGCGGAGCAGTTCGGCCAGACCGAAACAGGCCGCCAGCACGACCGGCGCCGCCGACCCGCCGGCACTCAGCCAGCGCCCCACCCTGGCCGCGCCGGCCCAGAAGAGGCCGAACCCGATCGCCGCGGCCGCGAGTGCGGGGATCGCGAGCCAGCCGGTCAGGCCGGGATCGACGCGGAACGGCTCGGTGAGCCACGAGAGGGCGACGGCGAAGTGGACGCCTCCGAGAACCCAGCCTGCGAGGAATGGGAACCGCGTTCCCGCAAGGAGGAGAAGCGCGAGAACCCAGCATGGCAGCGCGAGGACCCACAGATCCCACGGCGCCTGACCGAGCGCGATTCCCGCACCGGCGAGCGGAAGCCCCAGCCAGTTGCGGAGGCCGTCAGGGATCAACGCCCGATGCCACCCCATGCGGCGCCGGAGGCCTCCCCGCCCGCCCGGATTCTCACGCCGGCTTCGGCATCCGCAGCCGCAACCGCTTGATGCGCCGGGGGTCGGCGTCCACCACCTCGATCTCCGCGCCTGACGGATGCGGGATCACCTCGCCCCGCGACGGGACCCGGCCGGCCAGCATGAAGACGAGGCCACCGAGCGTATCGATCTCCTCGCCGTCTGCCGGCTGCACGAGCTTAACGCCCGTCTCGGCCTCGAACTCGTCGAGTGGCGTCCGGGCGAGGGCCAGGTAGCAGCCGGACTTCTCCTGCCGCCAGAACTTGCCCTCCTCCTGATCGTGCTCGTCCTCGATCTCGCCGATGACCTGCTCGATGAGGTCCTCCAGCGTCACGAGCCCGTCGACCCCGCCATACTCGTCGATCACGAGCGCCATGTGCGTCCGCTGGGTCTGCATCTTCTGCAGGAGCACGCCGATCGGCATCGACGGGGGGGCATAGATGAGCGGGCGCAGGAGCGGGCGCAGCTCGAACTCGCGTTCCTTGTCCCCGTTGAACCCGTGCCTGAGCGCGAGGTCCTTCAGGTGGATCATCCCGATCGGGCGATCGAGGGTCTCCTCGAAGACCGGCAGTCGGGTCATGCCCGATTCCCGGAACGTCGCGACCAGATCCTGGAGCGTGGTCGTGTCCGGTACCGCCACCACCTCCGCCCGCGGGATCAGGACGTCGTCCAGACGCATGCGCCGCAGGTTGAGCAGACCCGGAGAGGTCGGTCGCGGTTCGTCCTCTTCGCCCCCTGCCTCGGCGCCCTTCAGGCCGCCGAGCCATCGCGCCAGGAACCCCTGAGGACCATCGGCACCCTGTCCTTCCCCCTCGCCGGGGGCCTCGTTCACTCTGTCGACCCGCTGCGCGCCCTGCGCCGCGGGAGACGATCCTTCGTCGTTCATCGGACCGCGCGGTCCCTCCGCATGACGCCGGGTCGTGCCCGGCTACCCTCAGGATATACTCTCGCGATACGGGTCTGGAACCCCCAGCGCCGCACAGATGCGGCGTTCCGCCGCCTCCATGGCGTCCGCATCGGCATCGTTGACGTGATCATGTCCGAGAAGATGCAGCGTCGCGTGGGCGACGAGATGAAGGACGTGGTGATCGAATCGCTTCCCCTGCGCCTCCGCTTCCCGGGCGCAGGTGTCGAAGGAGATGGCCACGTCGCCGAGTTCGGCGTCGCCAGGCACCTCACCGGGGCTGCGGACGTCCGATGGCCAGGAGAGGACGTTCGTCGGCCGGCCGGGCCCGCGGAAGCTCTCGTTGAGCTCGGAGATGCGCGCATCCCCGCAGCCGAGAAGGGCCGCCTCGTAGCTCCCGGCATCGAGCCCGGCCTCCACGAGGGTCGCGGCGAAGGCCCGGTCGGCGAGATGGGCCAGCCCCTCGGCCTCCCACCGCCCGTCCTCTAGGATGGTCTCCACCGGCACCCGGATCGCCCCTCTTCCGCCGGCGGCCTCAGCCGCCGTCCGCCTCCGCGTCGTAGGCCTCGATGATCCGCGCAACGAGCGGGTGGCGGACCACGTCGGCCGAGGTGAAGTAGCGCATCGCCACGCCCGGCACGTCGCCCAGGATCCGCTCCGCATCCCGCAGCCCCGACTGGACCCCGCGGGGCAGGTCGACTTGGCTCCGGTCGCCCGTGATGCACATGCGGCTCCCCTGCCCCAGACGGGTCAGGAACATCTTCATCTGCATCGTGGTCGCGTTCTGGGCCTCGTCGAGGATCACGTAAGCGTTCGACAGGGTGCGCCCCCGCATGAAGGCCAGCGGCGCGATCTCGACCTTCTTCTCCTCCATCAATTTCTGGAGCTGCTTCCCCGGGAGGAAATCGTGCAGCGCGTCGTAGAGAGGCTGCATGTAGGGATCGACCTTGTCCTTCATGTCGCCCGGCAGGAAGCCCAGCCGCTCACCCGCCTCCACGGCCGGTCGCGACAGGATGATCCGGTCCACCTCCCCGGTGATGAACTTGTTCACGGCCATCGCCACGGCGATGTAGGTCTTGCCGGTGCCCGCCGGACCGATGCCGAAGACGAGCTCATGCGCCAGCAGCGCCTCGACGTAGCCGCGCTGCGCCTCCGTGCGCGGCTCCATCGTCTTCTTCCGGGTCCGGATCTCGAGGTCCGGCGCGCGGAACATCTCCATCTGGTCGCCGTCGCGCGCGCCGTCCTCGTCGGTCTCCTCCCGGAGCCGCACCATCGCGTCGATCGCGTCCGGATCGACCACCCTGCCCTGCTCGGCCCGGGCGTAGAGCTGCCGTAGCACGCGCGCGCCCTCCTCTGCCGCCTCGCCATGCACGCTCAGGGCGTTGCCGCGTCGGGCCACCTGCACGCCGAGAAGACGCTCGATCTGCGCGACGTTGGCGTCGAAGGGTCCGCAGACCTCCTGCAGCAGCCGGTTGTCGGGAAATTCGATCTCCTCGACCTGGGTCGGGTCGGAAGGGGCGGCGAGCGCGTCGGTGACGGCCAAGCGATGCTCCTCGGTTCGGGGCCTGCCGTGATCGTGCCCGGGCGCGCCCCGACTGACAAGCCGGACGGGGGACGGCCCCGGCCTCCTGACCCCCAACCACCTCGACCCGCCGAAGTTTCAGACGAGGCGCCGCCCGGAGGCTGGATGCCGACCCGCGCGCTTGCCCGACCCCTCACGTGCAACCCCGGCGGAGGTTCGGGATCGGGGTTGCGACCGCCCAGTGGCGATCATCCGCACGGGCCCGCTAACACTTGACCATACCCTCAGGAGGACGACCCTAGGGCGTTCGGCACGAGCCACGAACCACCCCTCCGGCACACCTCTGTCGCCACCAGCGCACCTGTCCGGCCCGCACGCACGCGCGCCCCGACCCGACCCGACAGGCAACCCGGGCAGCCCAGCCTCCTCCTCTCAGACGAGCTCCCCCGCGAGCGAGTTCGCCTCCGCCCGCACGATCCGCACCCGCGCCGTCCGGCCCAGCCGCGTCTCCGGTGCCGGGACGTGTACGCTCATCAGGTGCTCGGACTTGCCCACGAGCTGGCCCGGAAGGCGGCCGGCCTTCTCGAAGAGCACCTCCGCCTCTCGTCCCACCATCGCCTCCTGCGCCGCGCGCTGCTGCCGGCCGAGAAGATCCTGCAACCGCGTCAGCCGGTCCGCCGCGACCTTCGCCGCGACGCCGGGACGCTCGGCGGCAGGGGTGCCAGGCCGGGCCGAGTAGCGGAACGAATAGGCCTGCGCGTAGCCGACACGTTCGACGAGCGCCAAGGTCTCCGCGAACTCGGCGTCCGTCTCCCCCGGGAACCCCACGATGAAGTCGCCCGATAGCGCGAGATCCGGCCGGGCAGCCCGCAGCCGTTCCACGATCCCGACATAGTCGGCCGCGGTGTGCTTGCGGTTCATCGCGTGCAGGATCCGGTCGCTCCCCGACTGAACCGGGAGGTGAAGGTACGGCATGAGCTTGGCGCAGGCGGCGTGCGCCTCGATCAGGTCGTCAGTCATGTCGTTGGGATGCGAGGTGGTGAAGCGGATCCGCTCGAGCCCCGCGATCCCGTCGAGCGCCCAGATCATGTCGGCCAGCGACCACGTCCGCCCGTCCGGCCCCTCCCCGTGATAGCCGTTCACGTTCTGCCCGAGCAGCGTGATCTCCCGCACCCCGCGATCCGCCAGCGCCCGCGCCTCCTCGATCAGCCGCGCCGCCGGACGGCTGGTCTCCGCGCCCCTCGTGTAGGGCACGACGCAGAAGGCGCAGAACTTGTCGCAGCCCTCCTGCACCGTGAGGAAGGCCGTGGGGCGGGCCGCCGGCCGCCGGGCCTGCGGCAGGTGGTCGAACTTGTCCTCGGGCGGCATCTCCGTGTCGACCCCTCCGCCCCGCTCGACGAGCGCGGGCAGCCGGTGGTAGCTCTGCGGGCCGACCACGATGTCCACCGCGGGCTGGCGGCGGCGGATCTCCTCGCCCTCGGCCTGCGCCACGCAGCCCGCCACGCCGATCCGGAGGTCGGGGCGCGCCGCCTTCAGCGCCTTCAGGCGGCCGAGCTCGGAGTAGACCTTCTCCGCGGCCTTCTCCCGGATGTGGCAGGTGTTGAGCAGGATCAGGTCCGCGTCCTCGGGACGCTCGACCGTCTCGTAGCCGTCGGCCCCGAGCGCCTCCGTCGAGAGCGCCTCCGCCATCCGCTCGCCATCGTAGACGTTCATCTGGCAGCCCCACGTCTTCACGTGCAGCTTCTTCGCACCGTTCATCAGGGCCTCCTCGCGCGCACGGGCAGGTGGCGGGCCGGATACCGCGCCGCGCCGACCCGCGCAACGTGGACCTTGTCCGTGGCGCCCCGAGGCGCCAAGGGAGCGCCGGCGGGCCCCGGCGCCCGGCGCGGACCGGAGGTGGCGATGCCGACAGGGGACGACCCGCAGGAGATCCTGCACGTTCTGCGCCCGTCGCCCCCCAGGCGGGCCTTCGGCGTCCTCACGCAGGGGGCGCTGGGCCTCGTGCTGCTCTGGATCGCGCTGTCGACGCCGCCGGCCGATCCGGTCTGGCTCGTCTTCCTGCTCGCCACCGGCGCGATCACCCTGCTGCTCGCCGTGCGCGGATGGCGCCGGTCGGACGCGCCGCTCCACCTGCGCGCGGACGGGCTCTGGCAGGAGGACGGGACACCGGTCGCGCCGCTGGACGAGATCGAGGCCGTCGACCGCGCCCTGTTCACCTTCAAGCCGTCGAACGGCTTCCTGCTCCGGACCCGCGCGCCGCTGGGCCGCGCATGGGCGCCGGGGATGTGGTGGCGCATCGGGCGCCGTGTGGGAATCGGCGGCGTCATCTCGGGGGCGGACACGAAGATCGCCGCCGACATCCTGTCGACCCTCGTCGCGCGGCACGGCGGCTGAAGCTCGCGCTGGCCCGGGCCGGGCTGCCAGCTCAGACTGCGGCCTTCATCGCCTCCTCGAGATAGACCTCGCGCAGACGCCGTGCCACGGGGCCGGGCGAGCCGTCTCCGAGGACCGTCCCGTCGATCTCCACCACCGGCATGACGAAGGTCGATGCGGAGGTCACGAAGGCTTCGTCCGCCGCCATGGCCTCCTCGGGGGTGAAGGCGCGCTCCTCGACCTTCATCTGGCTCTCCCGCGCCAGACGCAGGACGGCCGCGCGCGTGATGCCGTGCAGGATCTCCTCGCCGAGATGCCGCGTCACGATCACGCCGTCCTTCACGATGTAGGCGTTGTTCGACGTGCCCTCCGTCACGGCGCCGTCCTCGACCATCCAGGCGTCGTCGGCGCCCCGCGCCCGCGCCTCCATCTTGCCCATCGACGGATAGAGGAGCTGCACCGTCTTGATGTCCCGGCGCCCCCAGCGCCGGTCGGGGATCGTCACCACGCGGATGCCCTTGCGGGCGGCGGGCGCGTCGGCGAGGCCCGGCTTGGCCTGGGTGAAGAGCACCACGGTCGGCTCGGCGGCGTCCGGATAGGCGAAGTCCCGGTCAGCGGCGCCGCGGGTGACCTGGAGGTAGACCAGCCCCTCCACGAGCGAGTTGCGGCGCAGGAGCTCGCGGTGGATCGCGAGGAGCTCCTCCTCCGTCATCGGCATCTCCATGCCCAGCTCGCGAAGCGACCGGGAGAGCCGCGCGGCGTGGCCGGCGAAGTCGATGAGCTTGCCGTCGAGCACGCTCGTCACCTCGTAGACCCCGTCCGCGAAGAGGAAGCCGCGGTCGAACACGGAAACCGTCGCCTCCGCCTCCGGCAGGTAGGCCCCGTTTACGTAGACGGTGCGGCCGCGTTCGGCATCGAGCATGACGGATCCTCCTTCGACGCCGGCGGTGATCGCGCGGTGGAGGGCCGGCGGTCAAGCGTCAACGGAGCCGCGGCCGTATCGGGCCGTTGGAAGGCAGCGTGCGAAAGGTCTTCCCGGGCTGAAACCTTCTCGTTTCGGACCAACGAGGGAGCGTTCCCGCGTCAACCCTCACGCCCGCGTCAACCCTTACGGGGCCCGCATCGGGATGCGTGAGCCCCCCGACGCAGGCGCTTGGACCGCCCCCAATTTGCCCTCGGCGAGGCTCCGGCTCGGCTGTCCGAGGTTGGAGAGGTGAGGCGCATGCCGGACGGAGGCGGGTGTTTGGGAACGCGTCCGGCCGAAGATGGCCGCGATGGGCTCAGGAGGCAGGCCCCTCGTCCGCCACGTCGTCGGGAGCGTAGTCCCGCGGCGGCCCGCGAAGCGCGGCGGTGACGCGCTTGAACTCGTAGCGGACGGGACCGGGCCCGCTCGAGCCCGCGACCACGAGCGCGGTCCGCAGCATTCGGTCGCCGCCCCAGATCTCCACGTGCCCCCTCAGCCGCGGCGCGGCGGCGTCGATCTCGAAGCCCGTGCCGTCGAGGCGCCGGATGACATGCCACTCGTCGGCCCCGCCCGACGACGCCCGGACGCGAAGGGTCCGCCAGTCCTGTCGCGCCGGCCGCTCGGGGGGCCGGGCGGACAGGGCGGCGCGAATCTCCCGCGGGAGATCGTAGAACGGATCGTCTGCCATCGGGGTCCTCCTCCGCGGCCCGGCTATCGTCGCTCCGTGTCATTCCTGCGTCAAGCGGAGCGCTGCGGGCGGGGCGTGGCGGACGGAGCACAGGGGCGGATCGCGGGGGGCCGGCCGCCCGGGTTTGCCCCGTTTTGGGGCAACTCTCGGGGGGCCCGTCCCCGGAATGTACGAATTGCCGGGCCCCCGTCCGGGCGGGCGCGGCGGCTCAGCCCCCCGGCAGCGCGCCGGCATGGGCGCGCCCGGCGGGCACCTCGCTGAGCCCGACGCGGCCGATGGCCGGAAGCTTTAGGGCCGGGCGGCGGAGGTCAAGGCCGAAGGTCTGCCCGAGGAGATGGAGCTCCACCCCGGTGCGCGGCCCGAGCGCCACCCCCGCCACGCCCCAGGCCGACAGGTGCAGGTCGCCGCCGCCGTCGCGCGTGGCGGAGAGGCCGTTGCCGAGCCAGTCCTTCCCCACCGCGTGGGGCGGAAGCTGCGCGCCGATCTCGGGCACCGCGCGCAGCACGTGGGCCACGAAGCTGTTGCTGTTGGGCCCCGGCCAGATCACGTAGTCGCCGCGCCCGCCGTGGGGGTAGGTGTCCACCGCGCCGAGCACGCGGGGCAGCAGGGCCTCGGCCCGCGGTCCCGTCACCGAGGCGACGAACCAGGGCTCGTTGCCGTACCAGCGCGCATCGGGCGCCCAGCCGTCGCGGCGGAGCGCCCGGCCCCAGCCGACCACGTCCCACCGCGTCCAGCGGCGCGCGTCCGGCGCCTTGACCACGAGCCAGGAATGCACGGAGACCGCGCCCTTCAGGCCGCCCGTCCGGGCCGACATCACGTGGATCGCCGCGCCCGGGACCGAGGCCGCGGGCGGCAGGATCCCCGCCGACGACCAGTCGGCGGTGTTCCACATCGCGGGCCTGTCCACCTGCGACCACCACGCCAGCGCCGCCAGGCACGGCAGCACGAAGAGGAGCCCGACGGCTCCGACCAGCCAACCGACCATGCGCGCGATCATCCGTTCCCCATCGCACGCCATCTAAGCGGCGGCGGCCCGCCTGACCGCCCCCCTCACGGCGTCGTGACCGCGCCGGCGACCGCGCGCCTCAGGCGGGGTCGAGCATCCGGCCGAGCGGCCGTCCGGCGAGGACGTGGAGGTGGAAATGCGGCACCTCCTGCACGGCCGCCTCGCCCGCGTTGGCGATGGCCCGCCAGCCGGCCGGCGCGTCCGCCCCGCCCTCCGTCACCGCGGTGATCCGGCAGACCTCGGCCACGGCGCGCATGAAGTCGACGAGCTCCTCGTCGGAGGCCTCGGCGGCGAAGTGATCGAAGGTGACGTAGGCGCCCTTGGGGATCACCAGCACGTGCTTCGGCGCCTGGGGGCGGACGTCCCGGAAGGCGAGGCTGTGCCGCGTCTCGTGCACAGTGTCGTTCGGGATCTCGCCGCGCAGGATGCGCGCGAAGACGTTGCCGTCGTCGTAGTCGTAGCTCATCGGGTCATCGCTCTCGGGAGGCTTCGGACGCTCGGCGCGACCGGACGCGCCGCTCCCGGTATGGCGCACCGCCGGGGGCGAAGGAAGCCGCGGGGCGCCCGGATGCGGGGCGGGCCAACCTCTCGGGCGGCGGGCGGGAGGGGCGCGGGAGCCGCGGATTCGGCCGGCGGGTGGGCGGATGCGATCCGGGCGGAGGGCCGGCGCCCGGGTCGCCGCTTGCACGAACCCGCCGGAGACAGCCGGAGCTGACGATGTTGATCGAGCACGGGCCTGCCCTCTCCGGGCGCCGGGCCGGGAGCGGTGCCGCGACGGGAGCGCCGGGTGGTTCGTGCCCGACATGTCGGGCTGGCCTTCCGCGATGAGCCCCCGCTGCGGACCTGTCGGCTCGCGGTGCCGGTCCTGCCCTGACAAGGCAGAGCTCCCGCCGCCCGATGCCGTGCCGGGGCCGACGCGATCGGTGTCGGCTCCGGTGAGGATGCGGACGCCGTGGCCCTTCCCGTCGAACGAAGCCTTTTGCGCCGGAGCGCCCGCGGCGCTAGAGCAGCGGGATGCAGTATGCCCGCTCCGTCCTCTACACCGTCCTCTTCTATCTCTGGATGGCGGTGCTCGGCATCGTCTGCGCGCCCTGGGCGATCGTCTCGCCGCGGGGCGCGCGCTTCGCCTGCAGGACCTTCGCCTCGAGCGCGGTGACGATGCTCGCCAAGCTCACCGGCCTGCGGACCGAGGTGCGGGGCACGCCTCCGGAGGGCGAGGTGCTGGTCGCGGCGAAGCACCAGTCCTTCCTCGACATACTGGTGATTTTCGACGCCCTGCCCCGGCCCTTCTTCATCATGAAGTCGATCCTCGCCTGGGCGCCCGTCCTCGGCGTCTACGCGCTCCGGATCGGGTGCATCCCGGTGCGCCGGGGCCGCCGCTCCGAGGCCATCCGCGAGATGCTGGCGGAGGTGCGGTCGGGCAAGCGCAAGGGCGGGCAGCTCGTGATCTACCCGCAGGGCACGCGCGTGGCGCCGGGGGCGCAGCGGCCCTACAAGGTGGGCACGTTCGCCCTCTACGAGCAGCTCGGGCAGCCCTGCGTGCCGGTCGCCTGCAACGTCGGCGTGTTCTGGCCCAAGCGCGGGCTCCTGCGGCGGCCCGGCCTCGCCGTGGTCGAGTTCGGAGAGGCGATCCCGCCGGGGCTCGACCGGCCGGCCTTCATGGCGCTCCTGGAGGAGCGGATCGAGCTGGCCTCGAACCGGCTGATGGAGGAGGCGGGCTTCCCCGTCGCCCTGCCCCCGCACGGCGAGGCCGACCCGCTCGGCGCGGCCGTGCGCGAGGCCTCGGGCGGGTCGTCGGAGGGGGTCGCGGGCGGCGGGCCGGCGGCGCGATGACCGCGATCACCACCGTGGCCGCGCTGGAGGCGCTCTACGGGCTCGACGGCGCCCCGCTGCCGGAGGCGAGCACCGCGAAGGTCGCGGACCGGCTGACGCCGCTCTACGCGCGCTGGATCGCGGCGTCGCGGTTCTGCGTGCTCTCCACCGTCGGGCCGGAGGGCACCGACGGCAGCCCGCGCGGCGACGACGGGCCGGTCGCGGTGCCGCGGGACGCGCGGACGCTGCTCCTGCCCGACTGGCGCGGCAACCGCCGGCTCGATTCCCTGCGCAACATCGTGCGCGACGGGCGCGTGTCGCTGATGTTCATGGTGCCCGGATCGGACAACGTGGTGCGGGTGAACGGGCGGGCGCATCTCGAGACCGGGGACGTGCTGGAGCGGTTCGTCGACCGGGGGCGGCGGCCCGCCTGCGTGATCGTGATCGCCGTGGCAGAGGTCTACACGCAATGCGCCCGGGCGCTGATCCGCGCGCGCCTCTGGGCGGGCGAGGCGGCGCCCGCGGACCTGCCGACGGTGGGCGACATCCTCGCCGAGGCGACGGGGGGCGCGTTCGACGGCGCCGGCTACGACGCCGAGTGGCCCGGCCGGGCGGCGCGGACGATGTGGTGACCGGTCGGGGCGGACGGGCGGTTCGGTGACGCGCGGCGGGGGCGGGACCGACGCGTGTTGGCTTCGTGCCGGGAGGACTGCTCGGTGCGGGGTCGATGGACGGTCCGAGCCGGTCAAGCGGCGGCCATCGGTTCGCTTTTGAGAGGCTGCGAAGCGATTTGGCTGGTCACCTGGTCGCGGGCCGGGCAACGCGCTGGCCAACGATTCCTTCGGAGGGCTCTGGTGGTCGGAGCTTCCCGCGGTCCGTGCGAGTGAGCTGTCCAAGCCGACGCTAACGTCCCCCTAGGCGGCGGCCGCGAGGGCTGCTCTCAGGTGCCCAGTCCGAGCATGTCCCGCGCGGCCGGGGTCCAGCCGAGCGCGAGGCCCTGCGGCGCCTCCACCACCGGGCGCTTGACGAGCGTCGGGTGGGCGCGGAGGAGCGCCGCGGCGGGCCGGGCGCGCTCCGTCTCGTCGAGCTGCCGCCAGGTGGTCGAGCGCCGGTTCAGGATCGCGGGGCCCAGCGCCTCGGTCCAGCGGGCCAGCTCCCCGTCCGTCGGCGGCTCCTCGCGCAGGTCGCGGAGGCGGACGTCGCGGCCGGACTCCCGGAGATCGCGGAGCGCCTTCCGGCAGGTGTCGCATGCCCGCAATCCGTGCAGCACGATCATTTCGTTCCTCCTCGTTCCCCTACGTCCGTCACGGGTCTTGACCGTGGGGAGGGCGGGCACATCTGCACTACCGTGTGCGAGCGTTCCCCAGGGAGCCCTCACCGCCCCCGCCCGGGGCCGCTCGTCGCCACGCCGCCGCACGTTGCGGGCGGGACTACGCGAGGAGACACGGCATGGCCACCGGCACCGTGAAATGGTTCAACACCACCAAGGGCTACGGCTTCATCGCGCCTGACGAGGGCGGCAAGGACGTGTTCGTCCACATCTCGGCCGTCGAACGCGCGGGGATGACCGGCCTGAGGGACAATCAGAAGGTGCAGTACGAGCTGCGCGAGGGACGCGACGGGCGCGCCTCGGCCACCGAACTCGTCGCCCTCGACTGACCCCGCCGCCGGGGCGCTCCGCTCAGCGCCGCCCGTCCGCGAGGTCCGATCCAGCACTCCGCCCGAGCTCGAAGCGGCAGGCCGGCGCCCCGGCCCCGCAGCAGGCCGTCTCGACTACGCGGATGCGCGGCGAGGCGAGCTTCCGCATGAGCGTGTCGAAGACCGCCCGGTGCCAGGCGCAGGGCCGCCCGGCGAGCGCGAAGGGATTGCCCCGGAGCTCGAAGGCCGCGGGCCTGCCGCGCGGGCCGGTGAAGAGCGCGAAGTCGGCCGAGCCCGCGAAGGTCCAGGAATGCTGGGCGATGGCCTGCGCGAGGATGCGCGCCGCGAGCGGCGCGGGCAGCAGGCGCAGCGCGACCCGGGCCTGCCAGGGGATGCGGTGCGCCATGATGTAGGCCGCCGTGGCCGCGCCCGCCTCCGACTGGATCGCCTCGACCTCGTCCGGAAGCGTCTCCGCGACGGCCCGGTGCAGCGCGAGCGCGTCGCCCTCCTCGATCATCTCGTTGCCCGACGGGCGGGCCACGCCGGCGCGCGAGAGCAGCGAGGCGAGGCCGTCGCTCCCGAGGCGGCGTTCGAGCGGGGGGAGCATCTGGAGAACCGCGTTCGGCCCGATATGGGCGCCGGCGATGGCCTCCCGCCGCATCAGGCATCCTCGGGAAGCTGAAGGTCGCCCCCGCCGCAGGCCTTCACCGCCGCCATGCGCTCCCCGGCCCGGGCCTTGCCCTGCGCGCGCACTGCCTCGCGGCGCTCGGCGGCCTTCGCGGCGCGATCGGCGGCGGCCTCCCAGTCGGCGACCTGCGCTTCGGCCAGCTCGCGTGTCTCGTCGAACTCGAAGCGTACGCCCTTCTTCGATTGCGGGCCCCAGTAGTTGTTCTTGCCGAGGTCGTAGAACGTCCGCCCGACGCCCGCCTTGAGGAACGCCTTGAGGCAGCCAAGCAGGTAGCGGCGCCGGTAGCCCGTGCCGCGCCAGGGATAGTGGAACAGCGCCTTGCGCATATAGAAGCGCCGGTAGTTGTTCATCACCCGGTCGAGCAGCTCGGCCCGGTCCATCGCCTTGGGCTTCATGATCGGCGTGACGAAGTTGTAGCGCGAGAAGTCGAACACCTCGACCTGGTCCCGGATCTCCTGGAACAGCGGCGTGAAGGGCCAGGGCGTGTACATCGACCAGTTCGCCAGGTCCGGCTGCCAGTCCCACGCCATGCGGTAGGTCTCCTCCAGCGTCTCGGCCGTCTCGTTCTCGAGGCCCACGATGAACTGCGCCTCCACGAAGATGTCGGCCTCGCGCAGGAGCCGGATCGCCTCCTTGTTCTCGGCGACCTTGGTCTCCTTGTTGAAGAGGTCGAGCTTCATCTGCGCCGCGGCCTCGGTGCCGAGCGAGACGTGGACGAGCCCCGCCCGGCGGTAGAGCGGCAGCAGATCCTTGTCGCGCATGATGTCGGTGACGCGGGTGTTGATGCCCCACTGGATG
>CAZWWR010000043.1:0-19526 GCA_964637265.1 uncultured Jannaschia sp. | reverse complement strand
CGCAGGCCGGGGCGGGCGAGGCGGGCAGGCGGGCTCATGCCTGGCTCGTCCCGCCACCGCGCGGGGGCGGAGGCCGGAGCGGAAGCGACTCGAGCATCTCTCCCATCTGCTCCCTCTGCCCTGCGGGATAGGCCTCGAGCGGCGGCAGGCCGCCCGCCAGTGCGTAGAGCATCACGTCGCGCGCGACCGGCGCCGCGGCCCGCGAGCCGCCGCCGCCGTGCTCCACCACGCAGGAGATCGCGTAGCGCGGATCGTCATGCGGCGCGTAGCCCACGTAGAGCGCGTGGTCGCGGCGGTTCCACGGCAGGTCCTCGTTGCGGAACACGCCGCGGGCCCGTTCCTCGGCGGTGATGTTGCGGACCTGGCTCGTGCCCGTCTTGCCCGCCCAGCGCACACCCTCGAGCTCGAAGGCGGACCGCCCCGCCGTGCCGCCGCGGCCGTAGACGACCTGGTACATCGCCTGCCGGACCAGATCGAGCCACGAGCGCGGCAGGTCGAGCGGCGCCTTCACGCCGGAGGGACGGTCCACCCCATCGACCGACTTCACCAGCCGCGGCCGCACCTCGAGGCCGGAGGCGAGCCGCGCCGTCATCACCGCGAGTTGCAGCGGGGAGGCCAGGACGAAGCCCTGCCCGATGGAGGCGTTGAGGCTGTCGCCCACCACCCAGGGCTGGTCGTAGCGGCGCCGCTTCCACTCCCGCGTCGGGATCAGCCCTTCGTTGACGGAGGTCATCTCGACGTCGTGCGCGATGCCCAGGCCGAGACGGCGGGACATCGAGGCGATCGCGTCGATGCCGCAGCGCTCGGCGAGCTCGTAGTAGTAGACGTCGCAGCTCTCACGCAGCGACTTCAGCAGGTCCACGCGCCCGTGCCCGCCCCGCTTCCAGCAGTGGAACCGCCGGCCCGGCATCTGCTTGAAGCCGCCGCAGTAGAAGGTGTCGCTGGTGGAGACGGCACCGGCCTCCAGCGCAGCGAGCAGCGTCACCATCTTGAAGGTCGAGCCCGGCGGGTACAGCCCCTGCACGATCTTGTTGTGGAGCGGGCGGTGGTCGTCGAGGCGGAGCACGTCGAAGTCGGACTGCGAGATGCCCTCGACGAAGAGGTTCGGATCGAAGGACGGGTTCGACACCGCCGCCAGCACGTCGCCGTTGCGCACGTCCATGACGACGACCGACGCGCTCTCCTCGCCCAGCCGCGCCTGCGTGAAGTTCTGCAGGCCCGCGTCGATCGTGAGCTGCACGTTGCCGCCCGGGGGCGCCCCCTCGACGCCGAGCTCGCGCATGATCCGGCCGGCGGCATTCACCTCGATCTGCCGGGTGCCGGCCCGGCCGCGCAGCGCGCCTTCCATCACCCGCTCGACGCCGGACTTTCCGATCTGGAACTGCGGCAGGCGCAGCAGCGGGTCGTCGTCCTCCACGTTGTCGAGGTCGCGCTGCGTGACGCGGCCGGTGTAGCCCACGACATGCGCGAAGTCGGGGCCCAGCGGATAGACCCGGAGCTGCCCCACCTCGGGCGTGATCCCCGGCAGGGCCGGCGCGTTCACGGCGATGGCCGACAGCTCCTCCCAGGTGAGGCCGTCGGCGAGGGTGACGGAGACGAAGGAGGGCGAGCGCTCCACCTCGCGCATCGCCCGCTGGAGCCGCGCCTCGTCCAGTCGCACCAGCCCGCGCAGGCGGGCGACCACCTCCTCGACGTCGCCGGCATCCTCGCGCACGAGGGAGACGCGGTAGTTCTGCTCGTTGCCCGCGATCAGCGCCCCGTTGCGGTCGAAGATCAGGCCGCGGGCGGGCGCGATGAGGCGGACGTTGATCCGGTTCTCCTCGGCCAGCGTGCGGTACTGGTCGGCCTGCTCGACCTGCAGGTGGCTCATGCGCGCGGTGAGCAGGCCGGCGAAGCCGAGTTGCAACGCTCCCATGACGGCGGTGCGCCGGGTGATGCGGCGGCTGGAGGCCTGGTTCTCCTGCGGCGTGAGCTTCACGGTCGGTCCGCTCCTCGGGCGGGGCGTTGCGTGGCGGCCGTCATGGCGGCGTCAGGCCCGGGCGCCGAGGGTGTCGAGCTCCCCCGGCTGCAGGCGGCGGACGCCGATCAGCGTGCTGAAGGCGGCGGCGGCGGGATAGAACACGATCGTGGCCAGCGCGTGAAGGGCCTGCCCGGCGAGGGGCGGAGGCTCCGAGAACAGGACGACCAGCGCGAGGTGCTGCAGGCCGAAGGCGGCCGCGATGCAGGCGGTGACGACGCCCACCTCGGTCCAGAAGGGCAGCGCCTCCGCATGGTCGACACGTCGCCGGAGGTACTCCGTCACGAGGAGCACGATCAGCGTCCAGAGGCCCAGCGGACGGAACAGCAGCATGTCCTCCAGCAGCAGGACGGGCACAAGCAGCCAGGCCGGCACGTAGTCGGGCCGGCGCAGGACCCAGGCGCAGGCGAGGCAGAGCGTCAGCTCCGGGCCGGGGACGCCGCCCTCTCCGGGCCCGAACGGCAGCAGCGCGAAGAACACGATCAGGCAGAGCAGCAGCCCGAACAGCGCGCGGTAGGCCCAGACGGCGCGCATCTCAGCCGCCCCGCGCGATGTCGGCCGGGGACGGCGCCGGCGGACCCTGCACCGGGCGGGCGGGCGGATGGATCAGGCCGCCCGTCGTCTCGATCCTCTCGTCCGCACGAGTGCGCAGCACGCGGAGGAACTCCAGCCGCTCGAAGTCGGCGGCGAGCCGGACGCGGAGGCGCCGGTCCGTTCCGAGCACGACCTGCCCCACGAGGATGTCGGCCGGGAACACGCCGCCGTCGCCGCTCGTCACCACCCGGTCGCCCGCGCGGATGTCCTCGGGCGCCTCGACGAACTCCAGCAGCGGGATCGGGGTGGTGTCGCCCGACAGGATGGCCTGCTTGCCGGAGGGGCGGATGGTGACGGGCACGCGGCTGTTGCCGTCGGTCAGCAGGAGGATGCGGGACGTGCCCGGCCCGACGCCGGCGATGCGCCCGACGAGCCCCAGCCCGTCCATCGCGGCCCAGCCGTCGCGGATGCCGTCCTCCGCGCCGATGTTGAGCAGCACGGAGCGGCGGAAGGGGGAGCCGCTATCGGTGAGCACCTCGCCGCCGACATAGGTGAGCTTGGGGCTGAGCCGCATCTGGTTGAGGTCGAGCAGGCGGGCGTTCTCCTGCTCCAGCTGGATCGCCGCCTCGCGCCACGCCTTCATCTGCTGCAGCTCGCGCCGGAGCTCCTGGTTCTGCTCGTAGACGCGCGCGTAGCCCTCGAAATCCTCGGCCATCCGCCCGAGCCAGGTCGCCGGGCCGAGCGCCCACTCGAAGGACGGCACGACCCGGTCCACCACCGAGGCCCGGATGCGCTCGGCGCGCGGGTTGTCTATCCGCCAGAACAGCACGAGCACGACGAGGGCCACGCAGACGAGGGCGATCACCAGCCGCCGCACCGGCCGGGCATAGATCTCCTCGCTGTTCCGGGCGCGCGTCATCGCCGTGCCTTGCCTCCGGTGCCTCCACAGCCGTCCGGGCCCGCGGTTCTGCCGCCGCGGAGTCCGGGCCTACCCCTCGAGTGTCGGCCTTCGGCCCGCGGGGTTCAACTGTCGTAGTCGATGACGTGCGAAAGCTGTCGCTCAAACTCCAGAGCCTTGCCCGTGCCCAGCGCCACGCAATCGAGCGGCTCGTCGGCCACGGAGATCGACAGGCCCGTCTGCTCGCGCAGGGCCAGGTCGAGATCGCCCAGGAGCGCGCCGCCGCCCGTGAGCATCACGCCCCGGTCCACGATGTCGGCGGCCAGATCCGGCGGCGTGCTCTCGAGCGCCGTCATCACCGCCTCGCAGATCGACTGCACCGGCTCCGACAGGGCCTCGGCCACCTGCGCCTGCGTCACCTCGATCTCCTTCGGCACCCCGTTGAGCAGGTCGCGGCCCCGGATCTCGAGCATCCGGCCCCGCCCGTCCTCGGGCGCCCGCGCCGTGCCGATCTCCGTCTTGATCCGTTCGGCCGTGGCCTCCCCGACCAGCATGTTCTGGTGACGCCGCAGGTAGGACACGATGGCCTCGTCCATCTGGTCGCCGCCCACCCGGACGGAGCGCGCGTAGACGATGTCGGCGAGCGAGAGCACGGCGACTTCCGTGGTGCCGCCGCCGATGTCGACCACCATGGAGCCCGTCGGGTCGGTGATCGGCATCCCCGCCCCGATCGCCGCCGCGATGGGCTCGGGGATCAGCCCCGCCCGCCGGGCGCCCGCGCCCATCACCGACTGCCGGATGGCCCGCTTCTCGACGGGGGTGGCGCCGTGGGGGACGCAGACGATGATCTTCGGCTTTGTGAAGGTCGAGCGGCGATGCACCTTGCGGATGAAGTGCTTGATCATCTCCTCGGCGGTGTCGAAATCCGCGATCACGCCCTCGCGCATCGGCCGGATCGCCTCGATCGAGCCGGGCGTGCGGCCGAGCATCAGCTTGGCGTCCTCGCCGACGGCCAGCACCTCCTTGCGCCCGTTCTTCGTGTGGTAGGCCACCACCGAGGGCTCGTTGAGCACGATGCCCCGGCCCTTCATGTAGACGAGCGTGTTCGCCGTCCCGAGGTCGATGGCCATGTCGGCCGAAAACAGACTTCCGAAGATCGACAGCACGGCCCGTCCCCCTGACCCTCACCCTCAACGCACCAGCCCCGTGGATGCGTCGCCCGCAGGGTCGTTCGGGCGCGTGTAGCGGGGCCCGACAACCCCGTCCAGCGCGGCGGCGCCACGGTTCGGCCACAATCTGCGCATTCCGCGCGGCCGCATCGCGCAGCACCCCGGGGGCCGCCCGCGCGCGCCGATCAGTGCGGCCGCGCCGCCTCCGCGCCCGCCTTCGCCACGGCGGGCAGCATGCCCTCGACCCTGCGGCGGCGCACCCGCCCCCCGTCCCAGACGTAGCCGTACCGGTCGAGCGCCTCGCGGGCGATCCCGTAGACGAGGCTCAGATGGGCCGGGTCCATGGAGCGGTACCGGGATCGCGATCCCTCGTGGACGGGCTCCGACAGGCGGATGCCCCCGTGGCCGCGCGCGCCCTCGGGATAGAGCTCGTGCGACCGCAGAACCCGGTCGTCCCAGGGCAGCCCGAGATGCGCCAGGATCCGGCCGAGCCACAGGTCGGGCCGGCGCACGAAATCCTCGTAGCGCAGGAAGGGCAGCCCCTCGTCCCGGTCGTGCAGCATCTTGCGCACGTAGAGGAGGGTGAACGTCGCGAGCGTCGGCTCCATCTCCATCGCGGGCACGAGGAGCGGGTCGATCCCCTTGGCCCAGCGCGTCTGCTGCGCGACCTGATGGGCGAGGCGCTCGGGCTTGGGCCTGTCGCGATATGCGCTCCGCACGACCGAGAACGGGTTCCGCACGAGCGTGAACCCCGCCCGCGGATGGGGGTGGATCCAGACCGCGTTCTTCAGCAGGAGGACGCTCCGCGGACCGAGGCGCCGATGCGCGACGTGGGGGTCGTCCCGCTCAATCCACGGCTCGGCCCGGGCCGCCAGATGCTCGAACAGGGCCGTGTCCTCGGCGGTGTCGTGCGCGGCGATCTGGTGGACGACCTCGATGTCGGGATGCGCGGCGAGGCAGCGCAGGAGCAGCGTCTCGCCGGAGCGCGAGAAGCTCGACATGTGGAACACGGGGATGCGGGTCACGTCGCCCTCGCCGGAGATCACGGAGCGCTTCTCGCAGGACGCGCACGAGGGTCAAGCGCCGGCCCTCTCCCGCCGGAGGCGGCGCCGGCCATCCGCGCAGGCGTGGCCAGGGGGACTGAGGCCACATGCGCCCGCCCCTCCTAGCCGCGCGCGCAAGGACTTTCTGGACGCAAGTTAACGCTTCGTTAACCCTCTGGGAGACCGCGGCGACGGTCGGAATCGGGGGACGGTAGAATGGCGGACGCGACGATCCGGGGAGCGGGTGCTCCGAGCATCGACATCGGACAGGCGGGAAGGCAGCGGTCTCCGGCGCGCGGCATCGCGCGGGCCGGGGCCCCCTGGGTGATGCGGCGCTGGCTCGCGGCGCTCGGAGGCACCCTTCGCCCTCGGCGTCCTGCCCAGACCGCAGACAGAGCCGGGTCCGCGCAGGGGCGCGCGTCGCTCTCGCTCGTGCGGCGCCGCGGGTTCGCGCGGTTCGACATCCTCGCCTGCCCGCAGGGGGACGACACCGGCCCCCCGACGCTCCGCGTGGCGGCCCGCGCGCCCCGGCGGCGGGTGGAGTTCGTGGCCGAGGGGGTCGCGGGGCTGCTGGAAGGGCGGTTCGCACCCTACGGCGTGCAGATGCGCTACGCGTTCGACCTCCGGGTCGAGTGCTGCGCCGCGCCGGCCCCGCGCTGGGATTCGCTGACGCAGTGGCACGGCATCCCCAACGCCATCCTCGGCGCCGCGACTGCCAGCCGCCGGCCATGCTGCTCCTGCGCGACGGCCGGCTGAGGTTGACCATCCACGCCAGCGGTCGGCTCGTGAAGCGCAGGCTGGGCGGCCGCTCCCCGCACTACGACAGGATCGCCCGGTACGACCTCGGGCCGCTAGAGGACCACGCCGGCCGGTGGAGGCGCTGGCGCGCCGACGTCGTCTGGTCCCACTCCGGCGCGGGTGGCAGTTTCGTGCTCTCGTGCGACGGACGCACGCTCGTCGACGACCGGGGGCCGAACTGCCTCAACGACCTGCGCGGCGGGCCCTACTGGAAGCTCGGCGGCTACGTCTGCGCGAGAGGGGCCGACGCGGACGGACGCTTCGCGTTCCATCCGCGTCTCTACGCGAACCTCGCCTGCCGGGCCGGCGCTCCGGCCGCCGTCACCCGGCAGGCCCCGGGTTCCGCCCGTCAGGCGCTGTCCTTGTAGCTGACCTCGCGGGCGTCGCGCCCGACCCGCTCCCTGCGGACGAGGAGGCGGTTCAGCGCGTTGACGTAGGCCTTCACGCTGGCCACGACGGTGTCGGTATCGGCGGACTGCCCGGTCACGATCCGGCCGTCCTCCTCCATGCGCACCGTCACCGTCGCCTGCGCGTCGGTTCCCTCGGTCACCGCGGAGACCTGGTAGAGCTGCAGTCGCGCGCTGTGCTCCACGAGCGCCTTCACGGCGTTGAATGCGGCGTCCACGGGGCCGTCCCCGGTCGCCTCGGCCTCCCTCGGCTCGCCGTCCACCGACAGGCGCAGCTCCGCCGTCTGCGGCCCGTCGGTGCCGCAGACCACCCGCAGCCGCTCGACGCGGATGCGGTCGTCCGAACTGCGCTCCTCGGCCTGCATCAGCGCGATCAGGTCCTCCTCGTGGACCTCCTTCTTGCGGTCGGCGAGCTCCTTGAACCGGATGAAGACGTCCGCGAGTTGATTGTCGCCCAGCTCGTAGCCCAGCTCCTTGAGCTTCGAGCGCAGCGCGGCCCGGCCCGAATGCTTGCCCATCACCAGCGACGTTGCCGAGAGGCCGACATCCTCGGGGCGCATGATCTCGAACGTCTCGGCGTTCTTCAGCATCCCGTCCTGATGGATGCCCGACTCGTGGGCGAAGGCGTTCTTGCCGACGATCGCCTTGTTGAACTGGACCGGGAACCCCGAGACGGCGGCGACGCGGCGCGAGATGGCCATGAGCTTGGTCGCGTCGATGCCGGTGGTGAAGGGCATGATGTCGGCGCGGACCTTCAGCGCCATCACCACCTCCTCCAGCGCGGTGTTGCCCGCCCGCTCGCCCAGCCCGTTGATCGTGCACTCCACCTGCCTGGCCCCGCCGGCGACGGCGGCCAGCGCGTTGGCCGTCGCCATGCCGAGGTCGTTGTGGCAGTGCGTGGCGAAGACCACCCCGTCGGCGCCGGGCACTTCGTCGATCAGCCTCCGGATCAGGTCGGCGCTCTCCTCGGGGGCCGTGTAGCCCACCGTGTCGGGGATGTTGATCGTGGTCGCGCCGGCCGCGATGGCGATCTCGACCGTCCGCCTGAGGAAGTCCCACTCCGTGCGGGTGGCGTCCATCGAGGACCACTGCACGTCCTCGCAGAGGTTGCGGGCGTGGGTGACGCACTGCTCGATCCGCTCGGCCATCTCGTCCTGGGTCAGGTTGGGGATGGCCCGGTGCAGCGGGGAGGTGCCGATGAAGGTGTGGATGCGCGGGCGCCGGGCGTGGCGCACGGCCTCCCAGCAGCGGTCGATGTCCTTCAGGTTCGCGCGGGCGAGGCCGCAGATCACCGACTCCCGGGCGTTCCTCGCGATCTCCGAGACGGCGGCAAAATCGCCGTCGGAGGCGATGGGGAAGCCCGCCTCGATGATGTCGACGCCCATCTCGTCGAGCATGGAGGCGATCTCCAGCTTCTCGTCGTGGGTCATCGTCGCGCCGGGCGACTGCTCGCCGTCGCGCAGCGTGGTGTCGAAGATCAGCACGCGGTCGCGCGGGGTGTCCTGGTCCTGCATGGGATTGTCCTCGTCTGGGTGTCTGCTGGTCCCGGCGCTGGCCCACTCCCGAGCGGCGCGCCGGAGGGCACGCTCAGGAGCGGCTAAGCAGAAGGTCCAGGCGGCGAGGCGGCTTCATGGGGCGGGAGCATACGGATCGGGGCGCGGGGTGTGAAGCCCCGTTTTGGAGGGGCCCCGAGGCGGCACCTGCCCCGTTTCGGGGCAACTCTCGGAGGGCCGAATCCCCGAATGTGCATTCCGGGTGATCCTGCGGAAACGGCGAGACAGCGCGAGATCGGCCCCCGCCGGCCCGCCGGTTCCGTGGCGCGGACGGGGCCTCCGATGGACCTCGGCGGCGGACACGCCCCTCGGCACGGTCATCGTTTCCCTGCCTCGGATGCGGGGCCAGCGTCAGGAAGCCCATTGGCCGTCGGCGCATCTCGCCGCCCCGATGACAGACACCTCCTCCGGGAGGGGACGCGGCGATCCGGGCCACCGGCTCCGCGCTCGCCCGGCGCGGGTGCGGCGCCCGGGGCCGTGAGCATCCTTCCAAATGGACAGGCTAGGTGTCGGACCGGATCGGCGCTAGGCTCGGCCGCGTCCATCGAGGGAGGAAGCGATGACATACGGCGAGATCGTCAGGGCGGGCGCGCTCGGCTGCGGGGTGGTGGCGATGACCGCCGCCGGCGGCGTCGCGAAGGCCGACGACGCGGAGAAGACCATCATGGTCTTCGGCGACAGCATCACCTGGGGGTGGGTGCCGAAGGACCCGATCGTGCCGACGGAGCGTCACGCGGAGGAGGACCGCTGGCCCGAGATCATGGCGGCGGCCCTGGGCGAGGGCTACGACGTCGTCACGGAGGGGCTGAGCGGGCGCACCACGAACGTGGAGGACCCGGACCTTCCCGGGCTCATGAACGGCGCCGACTACCTCGACTCGGCGATCCTGAGCCACGAGCCCCTCGACCTCGTCATCATCATGCTCGGGACGAACGACACGAAGAACCACCTGCACCGCTCGCCCCTCGAGATCGGCCTCGGCATGGGGGAACTGGTCAACATCGTCCAGGAGGATGCCGGGCCGGACTGGTACTCCTACGGCGTGCCCGAGGTGCTCGTGATCAGCCCGCCGCCGCTCGGGGACGAGATCGACCCGGGCGCCGCCGAGCGGTTCCAGGACGGCAACGCCAAGATCTCGGAGCTGCCGCCGATCTACGCGGCCATCGCGGAGGCGGCCGGGGCGCATTTCTTCGACGCCGCGAGCGTGGTGGAGAAGGCCGACGTCGGGCCCGACGGGATCCACCTGCTCGTCTCGGGCAACGAGGCGCTCGGCACGGCCGTGGCGGAGGAGGTGAAGGCGATCCTCGAATAGCGCCACGGTCCGGGAGGACGGGCGGGAGGCGGGCCGCGCCGTCCGAGGCTCCACGCGTCCCGTCCGGGCGCGGCGCGGGCGGGTCTTCCGCCCGTGCCGGCTCGGGCGACGGGTCCGGGCGAGCAACGGAAGCCGGCCACCCGGTTTCCCCCTGCTGCGGCAGGCGCACCGAAGCGCGCGCGTCCGGCGGACTTGCTCCGGCCGCTTTCGCTGCCTCCCACCGCGCGTCGTGGCGGGCGCGCGCTCGCGGGTGGCGCCGGAGTGCGGGCAGCCGCACGTGCGGAGGGTTCGACGCGGCCGGGGCCGACCGGTGGTGCTCGAGTGTCCGGAGCCAACGGGAAGCGGTCGAGTTCAGCGGAGGCAGTGTTGGCGGGGTGGATATCCCCGAACAGCAGCGGTGGCGCTGCAGCGGAAACCTACGAACGCGGGCCAGGACCGGCTTCCGGCGCGCGTCGGCGTCCCCGGTCTGCCATTACGCGGACCGGAAGGGCGGCATGTTTGTACGGTCGTGCGGGGGCTACCGAAGATGTCGCCCGCCAGTGCGACTGCCGGTGCTTCCCCGTCCACACGCTCGAGCTTGCGCAGAGCCGCACGGTCGGTGCGCCAACAGTGCGAGCGCTGCGGCGGGGGGCCGAGCGGTTCGTGTACACCCCACCGGAAGGCACGGCCCGAGGGGGCTACTGCGACGGGAGGGCCGGCCCCTCGTGCGGGTTCGGCGCCGAAGCGGCGGGGCTGTCGCCCTTCGGTTCCGTGCAGGGCCGGACTGCCGTTGGTGGGCCGGACGGGCGCCCGGAGACGACGGACGCTGTCACGACCACGGGGCGCTGCGGTCGACCTCCCCCAGCTCGGGGGCGTGCGCCGCCGGGACTGGTTCGCGAGGTCGAAGTCCGACCCGCCGACGCGCGGCGGGGACCCCGGCGGCCCGGGCGGTGCGAGGGGATGTCCGGCCTCTCGGGCCCGCAACGCGTCAGGGCTTCGCGGCCACGAGCGTGGCGAGGACCTGGTAGCCGTACAGATCCCCACTGTCAGCGCGGCGCCGGTACTCGGCGACGAGGGCCGCCTGGAGGTCCGGGCCGATGTCGCCCCGCTCGCGCATCACCTTCCCGGTCTGCTCCACCCAGGGGAGCATCTGGTCGGAGTCCGTGACCGTCCGGCTGCGGACGCCGAACCGCTCCACCCGGAAGCCCGCCTCCGCCACGAACGCGCGCAGCTTCGGGACGAGATGCGGGTCGGTGACGAACTCCCGCACGAAGGCCCGCGCGCAGGCGTCGAGGGGATCGTCGGGCATCCCGGCGAGGGAGGCCTTCGAGAAGTCGGCGTCGCAGACGACGAGGCGGCCGCCCGCCCGCAGCACCCGGGCCGCCTCCCCGAGGAGGGTGGCGGGCCGCGGGACGTGGGAGAGCACCGTGTGGAGGACGAGGTTGTCGACCGTGCCGGCCCCGAGCGGGAGCGCGGCGCCGTCGGCCGCCTCGAAGGCGAGGTTCGGCCGGCCCCCGGCCCGCGACCTGGCCTCCCGCACGAAGCCCCGGGACGGGTCGAAGCCGATCACCCGCCCGGGGCGGGCCCTGTCGGCGATTCGGCGGGTGACGGCCCCCGCGCCGCATCCGACCTCGACCGTCAAGCTCCCGTCCGGAAAGTCGAGCGCGCCGAGGTAGTCGGAGACGATCGCCTCCATCGTCGGATCGGCCTGACGCGCGTCCATCGCCTCGGCGAAGGTCGCGATGAACTCCTCGCCGGCGGCGTCGACATCCTGGAACGGGTCCGCCATCGGTTCACCTCCCCCCGGGTGCGTGCATCTTACCCTACGTCATACACGGAGAGGGCGCGGGATGCGATGCGGACGGCGGGGGGCCGCGGGCGGGGGGCGCACGCTCCGGACGGGGGCCGCCCGGCGGGAGGGGTCAGAACATCATGCAGTCCGCCCCCGGCGGCAGCGGCGCCGCGCCGTCGGGGAGCGTGGGCGTGTAGTCGAACGTCATCACGGTGGCGCCCATGTCGAAGGCGACGAAGAGCTGGCCCGAGCCGGGGCGGATGGCGATGCCCTCCGGGTCGGTGCCGTGCTCGAGGAGGGAGGCCTGCGCGAGGAGCGTGCCGTCGGCGGTGAACTCGTAGAGCGCGTTCGTGCCCTCGCGGTCGTCGACGATCAGAAGGTGCCCGGTGCGCGGGTCGATCGCGATCCCCTGCGCCTCGATCAGCGGGGGCTCGAGCGTGGTGGTGTCGATGCGGCGGACGAGCTCGCCCCCGGGGGTGAACCAGGACAGCCGCTCCGGGTCGTCCTCGACCGAGACGATCAGGCCGTCGGCGTCGATGGCGATGCCCTCGGTGTCGGCCCACCCGTCCGTCACGGCGAAGGGCTCGCCCAGGGGGGTGCCGTCCTTCGTCAGGCGCTGGAAGCGGCCGGCGCCGTCGGCCACGAGGAGGTCGTCGCCCTCCACGGTGATGGCCTTGATGCGGCTCAGGTCGGAGGTGATCCGGCGCAGCTCCTCGCCCTCGAGCGTCTTGAGCACGGCCTCGGGGCCCTCGTTGGCGATCCACAGGCCGCAGAAGGTCGGGTCGTAGTCGAGGCTGGCGGGCCGGTTCAGGGCGTAGCTGCCGGTGGGGACGAGCTCGAGCGCGGCGGCGGGCGCGAGGGGCGCGGCGAGGAGCGCGAGCGCGGCGGCGAGGTGCCTCTGGGGCATCGGGGGCGGTCCTCTCGCAGGGGGGACGGGGAGGAGGTGGCGCGCGGGCGGCCGGGGTCAACGCGGACCGGCGTCCCGGGGCGGCCCTGCTCGGGCCGGGCCGCGGCGTGGGGGCGGGATCGGCTTTCCCGGCGGGGTGCCGGGCGGCGAGGCCGGTGGACGACCTGTGGACGGGGGCGCGCGGCCCGCTAGCTCGCCCCGCGATGGATCGCGCGCTCGTCATAGGTGCCTCGGGGGGGATCGGGGCCGCGCTCGCCGCGCATTGGCGGGGGCGGTTCGACGTCGACGGCGCCAGCCGGTCGGGCGACGGGCTCGACGTGACGGACGAGGCCTCGGTGGAGCGCGTGCTGGGCGCGCTGGAGCCCGGATACGCGCGGATCGTGGTGGCGACGGGGATCCTGGCGCCCGAGGGCGGGGCGCCGGAGAAGGCGCTGGCGCAGGTCGGGCCGGAGGCGATGGCGCGCGTGCTGGCGGTGAACGCGGTCGGCCCCGCGCTGGTGCTCAAGCACGCGATGCGGCTGGTGCCGAGGGACGCGCCCTGCGTGGTGGCCGTGCTCACGGCGCGGGTCGGGAGCATCGGCGACAACCGGATCGGGGGCTGGACGTCCTACCGCGCGGCGAAGGCGGCCGCCAACCAGGTGGTGCGCTGCGCGGCCATCGAGGCGGGGCGGACGCGCAAGCGCGCCTCGCTGATCGCCTACCACCCCGGGACGGTGGCGAGCGACTTCACCGCCCGCTACCCCGCGCACCGCAAGATGAGCCCGCAGCGGGCCGCGGGGCACCTGTCGGACGTGCTGGACCGGATGGGCCCGGAGACCTCGGGGCGGTTCTACGACTGGACGGGCGAGGAGGTGCCGTGGTGAGCGGGGCGCGTCGATGACGGCGGCGCCGAGGCTCGTCCTCGTGCTGGGCGACCAGCTGACCGAGGGGGTGGCGGCCCTCCGGGAGGCGGACCGGGCGCGCGACGTGGTGGTCATGGCCGAGGTGCGGGCCGAGACGGACTACGTGGCGCACCACCCGAAGAAGATCGCCTTCCTCTTCGCCGCGATGCGCAAGTTCGCCGACACGCTGGGCGCCGGGGGCTGGGACGTGCGCTACACGCGCCTCGACGACCCGGAGAACGCCGGCAGCATCCCGGGCGAGATCCTGCGCCGGGCGGAGGAGACCGGCGCCGAGGAGTGCCTCGCGACCGAGCCCGGGGAGTTCAGGCTGATCTCCGCGCTGGAGGACTGCCCCCTGCCCGTCCACCTGTTTCCGGACGACCGGTTCCTGTGCTCGCACGACGAATTCGCCGCCTGGGCGGAGGGGCGCAAGGAACTCCGGATGGAGTGGTTCTACCGCGAGATGCGGCGCAAGACCGGCCTCCTCATGGAGGGGGACGAGCCGGCGGGCGGGCAGTGGAACTACGACAAGGAGAACCGCAAGCCCGCGCCGAAGGACCTCTCGGCCCCCGGTCCGCTCCGCTTCGCGCCCGACCGCGCGACGTGGGAGGCGCTCGACGTGGTGCGGGGCGCGTTCGGCAACCGCTACGGCTCGGTGGAGAACTTCTGGTTCGCGACCGACCGGGAGGGGGCGCTCGAGGCGCTGGACCACTTCGTGCGGGAGGCGCTGCCGCTGTTCGGGGACTACCAGGACGCGATGGTGGCGGGCGAGCCGTTCCTCTACCACGCGGTACTCTCGGTCTACATGAACGCGGGCCTGCTGGGGTGGCGCGAGGTCTGCGAGGCGGCCGAGGAGGCCTGGCGGCGGGGCGACGTGCCGATCAACGCGGCCGAGGGGTTCGTCCGGCAGATCATCGGCTGGCGGGAGTACATCCGCGGCGTCTACTTCCTCGAGGGGCCGGACTACCCGCGCCGCAACGGGCTGGGCGCCGAGCGCGACCTGCCGGAGTTCTACTGGACCGGCGAGACGGACATGGCCTGCGTGGCCGAATGCGTGGGCGCGACGATGCAGGAGGCCTACGCGCACCACATCCAGCGGCTGATGGTGACGGGGAACTTCGCGCTCTTGGCGGGGATCCACCCGCATCAGGTGAACGAGTGGTACCTGATCGTCTATGCCGACGCCTACGAGTGGGTGGAGGCGCCGAACGTCACCGGCATGAGCCAGTTCGCCGACGGGGGCGTGGTGGCGTCGAAGCCCTACGTCTCGTCGGGCGCCTATATCGACCGGATGTCGGACTACTGCCGCGGCTGCGCCTACGACGTGAAGACGAAGGTCGGCGCGGGGGCGTGCCCGTTCAACCTGCTCTACTGGCACTTCCTCGACCGGCACCGCGAGCGGTTCGAGAGCAACCACCGGATGGGCAACATGTACCGGACGTGGGACCGGATGGACGAGGGGCGCCGGGGGGCGGTGCTGGAGGGGGCCGAGACGTTCCTCCGGCGGATGGAGGCCGGGGAGCGGGTGTAGGGCCCGCGTGGCCGGAGCGCGTACAGTCCCGGCGGGGGAATCCGCCGTGCCGCCTCTAGGCACCTCACCCGGGTGCGGCCCGACCGCGCGACCGGGCCGATCCCCGTAGCCGCCGACCGTCGCCGAGGCTGCGATCATGTCCGTGCGGGCGGGCGCCACCGGAAGCCCGCCATCGCGCCTCAGGGGCGGTTCTCTGACGACCCGCAGGGCCGGTGTGACCGGCCATGACGGCTCGGCCCGTGCCTTCGGAAAGGTCCGGGTCCGAGCTGGCGGCGGAGAGTGCTATCGACCGTGACGGGCGGTGCCCTCATCCCGGCGGCGCGAATCCGGCGAGGGACCTAACAGGATCGGGGCCGCTCGCGGGCGGAGCGGCGTCCATCGGACCTTCGGCGGCACGAGCCCGGACCGCCCCCGTCTTGCGCATCGTCATGGATCCGATACGTCGACCGTGAGCGCTCGTCCGTCACGCCAGACCGGGGGCAGCGCTGCGACGAAGCCGCCGGTCGCGTGCTGCCTGCCCCACCCGGACGAACATCCAGCTCGGGCCGACCCTCGGAGGAGCGGCGCGACCCGGCGGAGGTCCGGCCTGCGTCAGAGCGCGCGGCGGATCTTCTCCTTCGCGGCCTCGGGATCCTCGCCGTAGGAGATGAGGTCGGAGACGCGTCCCTCCGAATCCAACACGAAGACGCTGGCGTAGTGATCGAGCGTGTACTCGCCCTCGCCCAGCGGGCGCTTCTGCCAGTAGACGCGCCACGAGCGCGCCATGTCCCAGACGGCCTCGGGCTCGCCCGTCACGCCGATGACGCGGTCGGACTGGGCAGTGAGGTAGTCGCGCAGGAACTCGGGCGTGTCGCGCTCCGGATCGACCGTCACGAAGTAGGCGCGCACGTCCACGACGTCGGCGCCCTCGGCCTCGAGGTCGGCGAGCCACGTCTCGATGTCGTAGACGGTGGTCGGGCAGACGTCGGGGCAGTGGGTGAACCCGAAGAAGAGCAGCGACGGCCCGTCCTCGAAGGCGGCCTCGGTGATCGGGGCGCCGTCGTGGTCCACGAGCTCGAACGGCGCGCCCAGCTCCACCGCGACGGGGGAGGCGGGCACGCTGCGCGCCTCCATCACCTGCCGCAGCGCGACCCCGCCGCCCAGCGCCAGCGCGGCGACCAGGGCGCCGAACAGGATCGTGCGGCCGCGCCCGCCCATCTCAGCTTCCGTCGGCCGGGGCGGCGTCGTCGCCCACCCCCTCGAAGAAGGCGCGCACCTCGACGATGGGCCGCACGGCGAAGGGCACAGTGACATCGCCCGCGCCCTCGAAGGTGAGCGTCACGTCATGCGCCTCGCCGGCCTCGAGCCCCTCGGCCAGGCCCATGAACATCAGGTGCAGGCCGCCGGGCATGAGCGTCACCGTCTCGCCGGCGGGGACGGGGATGCCGCCCTCGACCTCGGACATGCGCATCACGCCGTCGACGAGCTCCATCTCGTGCAGCTCCATCCGCCCGGCGACGCCGTCGGCGACCGACGCGGCCACGAGCGTGTCGTCGGCCTCGCCGGTATTCGTGAGCAGCACGAAGCCGCCCGCGACGGGTGCGTTGGGCGGCGTCGCGCGGATCATGGGCGCGCGCAGCTCGATGGCGCCGGCGGTGGCGGCGGGCGCGCCCCGCTCCGCGGTGAGGGTGCCCGCGAAGGCGGGGATCGCCAGCATTGCGGCGCAGAGGATCATGTGGATGCGAAACACGGCGGGCGGCTCCGGAAGTGGCGGTCAATGCCCCTGAAGTTGTGTGGGCCGCCCCCGACTGCAAGGCGGCGGCCTGTGGCAGGCCGCCGCAGGCGCCTAGTTCCCGTAGGCCACCGCCGGCAGCCATGTCGTGAGCGCCGGGAAGAGGAACACGATGGCGAGGCCGGTGAGCTGCAGCAGGACGAAGGGGATCACGCCGCGGTAGATGTGCCCCAGCGTGACGCCCGCCGGCGCCACCCCCTTGAGGTAGAACAGCGCGAATCCCACGGGTGGCGTCAGGAACGACGTCTGCAGCGTCACCGCGACGAGGATGGCGAACCAGACGACGGCCGGATCCTGCACCTGCCCGAAGTCGGGCACCGCGAGGGCGAGGCCCTGGATGATGGGCAGCATGAGCGGCATGATGATGATCGTGATCTCGATCCAGTCGAGCAGGAAGCCCAGCAGGAACACGATGAACAGGATGAACAGCACGATCAGGTAGGGATCCTCGAAGGCGGTGCCGACGTAGCCCTCGATGATCTCGTCGCCGCCGTAGCGGCGCAGCACGAGGGCGAAGAAGTTGGCCGCGAGGAAGATGCCGACGATGTAGCCCGCCGTGTTCAGCGTGGATCGGCCGACCTCGACGAAGACCTCCAGCGTGAGCCTGCGGTTCGCGGCGGCGAGCAGGGTGGCCCCGGCCGCGCCGAGGCCGGACGCCTCCGTGGGCGTGGCGATGCCGGCGAAGATCGAGCCCAGCACCAGCAGGATGAGGAACATCGGCGGCACCACGGCGAGGAGCACCTCCTTCACCTCCTCCCAGCCGACGTGGCCGGCGTCGGGCGGGGCGGGCATCGACTGCGGGGAGACGAGCCCGTAGAGCACGATGAACACGATGTAGAGCCCGCCGAGGATCAGCCCCGGGAATAGCGCGCCCATGAACAGGTCGCCGAGCGAGATGGCGAGCTGGTCGGACATGATGACGAGCATGATCGAGGGCGGGATCAGGATGCCCAGCGTGCCCGCGGAGGCGACCGTGCCGGTGGCGATCGGCTTGGCGTAGTTCTGCGCCATCATCGCCGGCAGGGCCATCACGCCGAGGAGCGTGACCGAGGCGCCGATCACGCCCGTCGAGGCGGCGAGGATGATGCCGATGAGCATGACGGTGAGCGACAGGCCGCCCTTCAGGCCGCGGAACAGCCGCTGCATCGACTGCATCATCCGCTGGGCCACGCCCGACTGGTCGAGCATCAGGCCCATGTAGATGAACATGGGCAGCGCCACGAGCACGGGGTTCTGCACGATGTTGCCGAACAGGCGCGAGGCCAGCACGGTCAGGCGCTGGTAGTCGATGCCGGTGCGGTCGAACTCGATCACGTCCTCGAAGGAGCGGCGGAACGGGTCGAGCGCGATCTCGGCGATCAGCGCGTAGATCAGCGACACGCCGACCAGCGCCATCGCCACCGGGATGCCGCGGAACAGCATCCAGATGAAGGTCAGGAACATCGCCAGCACGGCGAACTCGTTCAGGGTGAAGACCCGGCCCAGCAGCTCGAGGATGAACATGTCAGGCGGTCTCCGCGCGGGCCGTTGGGTCGTGGGGCGCGTCGGACCTGTCCCGCAGGAGATAGGCGACGGCGATGATCAGGACGGTGGCGACGAGCGCCGCGGCGACCGTGAACTTCATCTCCTCCGGGCCGATCTCGAAGGTGTCGAAGAACCAGTGGCGCGAGGCCTGCCGGGCGTTGATCGGCTCGGGCGAGGTGGCGATCACGATGCCGATGGCCGCGTAGTAGATGACGAGGTTCACCGCGAAGGCGACCGCCGGGAAGGCGAAGAGGAGCCGCTTCCACCAGAGCGGGCGGGTGATCTGCCCCAGCCGGCGGACATAGGCGAACCACGTCGCCGCCGCGATGAAGAGAAAGCTGAGGTTCATGAACGTCTTGAGCAGGTAGAGCGCGTGGAGGCCGTTCGGGCTGTTGGCGCCCTCGCGCGCGGAGATCGACTGCAGCGCGTAGTCGAGCGTGACGTCCCAGCAGAGGATCACGAAGGGCAGGAAGAGCCAGGCCAGCGCGAAGATGTCGGTGCGGACCTGCTTGGGCCGCGAGTAATTGTCGTAGAAGATGTCGACGCGGACGTGGCTGTTCGTGGTCACGGCGTAGCCGATCCCGATGAGCACCGCGGCGCCGTAGAGCCACCATTGCAGGTCGTCGAGATAGGCCTGGTTGCCCGGCCCGATGCCGAAGCGGCCGGCGTTGCGCAGCACGACCTGCACGCAGATCACCACCATGAGGACGGCGAAGAGCCAGGCGAAGACGTTCGAGATCGCCACGATCAGGCGGTCGCCGGGGATGTGCTCGGCGCGGCCCGCCTCGCCCGGGTCGGTGATGGCGACGACCGGCGCGTCGCCCGCGCCCTCGAGCGGCTCGGCTGGCTTGGCGTGGGACATTGGGGCCTCGTCTGCGTTCGGCCCCGCGCCCGGGAGCCAGGAGTGGTATGCGCGGCGCCCGCTCCTACCGGATGGGAGGCGCCGTGCAGGGCCGGCGCCCGCCCGCCCGGGCGGGAGGCGCCGGCATGGCTCGCCGCGACGGCCGGATCAGTCGCGCGGGCGGGGGAGGTAGATCGTGTCGCCCCAGACCTTGTACTGCTCGCGGAAGTCCTGGAGGTCCGTCCACACCTCCTGGAAGAAGGCGTCCTCGGCGGCCAGCTCCTCTGCGACCTCGATCCAGGCGCTCTCCATCGCCTCGAGGATCTCGGGCGGCCACTGCTTGATGGTGACGCCGCGGTTCTCCTCGTTCTCGATCATCGCGCCGAAGTTCTTGGCCTCGCCCTCCGCGAAGTTCGTCGTGAGGTTGGCCAGGCAGGAGATGCGGATCTGCTCCTGCGAGCGCTCGTCGAGATCCTCCCACCGGTCGCGGTTGATCAGCAGCTCGTAGACCGTGGCGGGCTGGTGCCAGCCGGGGAAGTAGTTGAACTTCGCGATGTTGTAGAAGCCCA
>CAZWWR010000042.1:0-20015 GCA_964637265.1 uncultured Jannaschia sp. | reverse complement strand
CTCGGCCCGCGCGAGCGCCGCCGCGCGGCCCGCGCGGTCGCCGGCCTGCGCGCCGACGCCGTCGATCCGCTCGTCGCGCTGCCTCCCCAGTTCGGCGATCTCCTCGTTCAGCCGCGCGATGCGCTGCTCGATGCGGTCCCGTTCCGCCTCGTCGCGGGCAGCGAGTGCGGAGGTCAGCGCCCCGCTCTGCTCCGAGAAGGTGTCGATTAGGCCAGACATCTCCGCGAGCGCCCCGGCGGCCGCGTCCTGCCGGGTGATCGCGTCGTCGGCCGCGATCAGCGACGCGCGGGCATCGGCGGTCAGGTCCGACGCGGCGTTCGCCACGATCGACGCCCGCCGCCGTTCGACGTCCGACTCGTCCTGGAGCAGCTTGTAGTAGCTGTCGAACGAGAACAGCGCCGACACGGCGAGCGTGCCGAGATAGGCGAAGAGCAGGAACCCCAGGAGCGACTTGTTCCATACGTTCGGGATCAGCTTGAGCGTGAGTGCCGCGATCAGCGCAGCGACCGCGAGCAGGGCCGCCAACATCGGGTTGGGCTCGGCGCCGCCCATCACGATGTCCCTCGCCGCGGTCCAAATGCCTTCGAGCGAAATGCCCGTCCCCGCCATCACGGCGAGTACGGCGAGCACGGCGACGACCAGCGCCTTGAGCGCGCCAAGGGCGAGCCGCTCCATCCGGTCCCGCCGCAGGCCGGTGGCGTGATCGTACCCCTCCGCGCGACCAACGGGATATCTCAGGGTCCCCTCGAAGACGGGACGGGTCGCAACAATCATTCGGCCGAGCTGAAGCGCGACGAAGAGCATGATGATTTGAATGCCAAAGGTCGTGCCCAAGCTGATGAACCAGGCTGTAAGCCCGTCCCCTCCGCCCGTATTCTCCTGACGCGCGAAAGCCGTCATTCCGAAGAGCGTAGTGGTGAAGGACACAGCGGATAGCACAAAGGCTCCGACTAGGAGCACCGCGATCGTGCCCTCGCGCCCCCCAGAGTCACGATTATGCTCCGCGACCTCGCGCCGGGCGAGCCACGTGAAACCTAACAGGATCACGAGCAGGGCGAGAGCGGTCGCCAACCAAGCACCGAGCCCCCCCTCGGCCACGTCCCCCGGCCCAACGACGTCGCCGCCGCGGTCCTCCAGCAGATCGCCAATACCAAAATAGAGCCCAAGCACGACGACGGCTGCGACAGGGATGAACCACCTAAGTGATGACATATCGGGCGAACCTAACCTTTGTTCGCCATTAGACTGCGCGAGCGGTGCTGGAGCAAGTCGCCGCTTGCGTGACGGCGGGGTTTCGATGTGCCATCCAGGCGGTGTGGTTGCGGAGCTGGTGGCGTGACGATGGACGGGGCGGGGAACGGAGCGGGACGGGACGGCAAAGCGTCCGACAAGTACATGCTCGTCACGCCGAAACGGTCCGCTTCGGGCCAGCGCAACGACATCGACGCAGCGCGCCTGCGGGACATCGCGGAGGCGGGCGGGCCCTGGGTCACGGGCGAGGAGGGGCGCACGCTGACGCTGACGCGCTGTATCTTCGCGAATCCCCTCCTGCTCCGCGGGCTCACGCTGCATCGGCTCGTGCTGCACGACTGCGGCTTCGCACTTGGCGGGGCGGAGACCGACCCAGCGCTCGACCTCGAGGGGGCCGACATCGACGTGATCCGGATCGGCAAGGTGTTCGGCACGGCGATCCAACCAAAGATCGATTGGTCGCAGCCGGTCGAATTCCAGGACGGCATCCTTCGAAACAAGGAAAAAGGCAGGGAAGGATACAAAGAAGGGTCGTATGTTCCCGATAGGAGGCCGCGGATCGAACTGTGCCTCGCCCGAGCACGGATCGCGCAGAACCTGACGATCGAACTCGGTGACGGAGACCGGTCCCCGACGGAGATCGGGAGCCAGGATCTCGAACCCCTTTCCGAGAAGTTCCAAGTCGAAGGCATGCGGTCGCTTCGGGTCGGACCACCCGAGGCCTGGAAGGCGACGTTGGACGAGGCGATCGTCAGCGGCCGCGCCACCGTCAAGGTGAGCGGGGACGGCCCATCGGCCCTCGATCTCAGCCTGAGGCGCTCCATCTTCGAGCGCGGCGCCCGGATCGTCGGGCCCGAGCCGAAGCAGACCTCTTCCGTGCCCGAAGCGCAGCCAAGGCAAGATGCAGGGGTCTTGCGGCTCAATCTGCGGGCCCAGGGCCTGGAGGTGCGCGGCGGAAGCCTGCGGATGGAGCGGCTGAGCTTCAAGCCCCACGAGGACGCGGGCCGACCGGTCGCGCCCTGCATCGACCTGACCTACGCCACGATCGAGTCCCTCGTCCTCGACGGCGTCGATCTGCCCCTCGAAAAGGAGGGCGAGACGCCGCCCGCAGGCCCGCCGGCCGAGGCGGCGATGCCGGGCTTCGCCTTCGCGCGCATCGGCGAGGCGTCGCTGGACCTGCGCGACGCGGCCCAAAGGACGAGCCGGGCCGCCTTCTGGACTTGGTTGGCCGAACGCGGCACCCCCCCGCGCCAGTCGCGCACCGCGCGCACGCTGTCGCGCGCCCTGACGATGCGCGGCGACATGCGCAGCGCCGAGGCGCTGGCCCTGCTGGAGAAGCAGTGGGAGTACGCCGAGAACCGGGCGCCCTACCGCCGGCGCGAACTCGAGAAAGCCCTGGACAGGGAACGCGGTGGCATGTGGCGTGTCGCGCTGCCCGCGATCGCCTTCCTATTGAGCGGCCTCCTGTGGGCCCTCGTCGGTCTCGACGTCCTATCCGCCTTCGAAAGACCGGCAGATCTGGCGATCACCTTGATCCTCGGGGGCCTCCTGCTCGTCGGCGCGATCCTGGTCCGGGGGGTCGTGCCCCTTGGAGGCGCCATCCTCGCGGCCATCTTCGCAGGGACCCTGTGGAATTCTTCCGCGTCACCCTCCACGACCTTTCCTATCCTCCTTCTCCTGATCTGCATCGGTTGGGCGGCCTGCGAGGTCACGCTCTTGGCGAAAGGGGACGTGCCGTTCAACCGCCTCATATTCGACCTTGCAATCCTGAAGGCGATCGGGGGCGGGGTGCAGCCGCTGCGCGTGCTCGGCCTCCTCGCCGGGCTCTACATTGTGGCCGTTGCGCTCTTCCACTTCGTCGCGCTGAGGGGCGGAATGGCGCCCGAGGAGGCCGAACTCACCGCAGTCGGGCCGCACTGGCGGGCGGTGGAAGCGGACCATTACGTCGTCGCGCGGCTGGAGGCGCGCCCCCGTACGCTCGATCCGGGGGCCGCGGCAGGGTCTGCGATCGTCTCGGGCATGAAGTGGCGGCACGGAGAGAACGACGTCCGGGCCTTGGTGCCTGACCAACTCGTCAGCGTCGGTGCGCCGGGGACGCAGGAGGAAGCCAGGACGTGGGACCGGCTCGGCTTCGAGGACGTGCGGCAGGTGTGCCGCCATAACTGGGCCCATCCCGATCTGATCGAAGCGCGGACCTGGCGGGACGTGCTCCAGCGCGCTACCCATTCGAGGGATCCGATCGTGGATCTCGTCCCGGATCTGGCGCCGGACGAGGGCTTGGGGCTCGAGGCGCAGCGCGCCTGCGCGACCTTCCTGCCGCAGGAATACGGTGCCTTCCAGCCATGGCTCTACGCGGCGGACGTGATCGTCCCGCTCCTGGACCTGCGCCAGGAGGACGAATGGTCGATCCGCACGCAGGCCCTGCCGTTCACGCGTCCGGGGCCGGATGGCGGCCCGATCGACGACAGCCCCGTCTGGTTCTTCCGCTTCGCGCTGTTCGCGGAGTCGCTCTTCCACGTGTTGGGCTGGCTGATCGCCCTCGTCCTCGCCGGTGCCTTGACCGGGCTGTCCGACCCGCGGCGGCGCCCCTACTAGGCCGCAGGGCGCGCTGCCGCTCAGGTCGTCAGGAACAAGGTCCCCGACCCCGGTCCGATCAAGGGGCGGGGCCGCCCGGCGGCCAAGCCCGCCTCACCGGTGAGCATCGCGACCACGACCGTCAGCATCACGGCGGGCGCGGCGAAGCCGAAGTGATGCGAGCCCGCCATGGACACGAACGTCATCGGCTGCCCGACCACCGGCAGGAGACCTAGCATGTTGCCCCACGCGGCGACGAACTGGCAGGCGAGGATCACTGACAGGCAAGCCAGGGCGACCACGCCGAAGATCGCCATCTCGCGACGCCCCGCGCTGCGCGCGAGCGCGAGCCCCCCGCCCGCGGCGATGGCGACCATGGCCCCGATCATGACCAGTTGCGCCGACATCAGCACGAAGACGCCGTCGAGCCCGAAGGTCGCCGTGAAGAAGGTGGCAGCGAAGTCGTCCTGGATCGCGGGGACGCGCAGAAGCGCCTCGTGGACGGGACCGGCGCGGGGGAACGTCATCTCGTCTGGACACAGCCCCGGCAGGCCCCGCCAGGGCGCCCCCGGCTCCACCGCCCCGAACCGCACGGCGATGTCGCGCAGGTCGCGGATCAGGCCGCATCCCGTCGCGGCGACGACCTCCCGGGACCGCGTCACCTGGAGCGACAGGTCGGCATGGTCCAGCACGCCCGCCCCGCCCCCGATCCGCGCATCCTGCCAAGCCAGCAGCCGCTCCTGCGGGACGGACGGGACCTGCTGGCCGAGGATCGTGCCCTCGTATCGCGCAAGGCGATCGACGCCCAACTGGCTTCCGAGGTGGACCAAGGCGGCGAGAACGACCAACAATCCGATCACAGCCCCGGCGAGCCGAACGCCGCGCATCTCGCGCAGGCGCTCGTGGAAGCCGCGCCGTGGCGGTCCCCGGTAGACGGAGGAGGTCAGCGCGGCGAAGGACGGGTTGAGCGTTCGGACCACCGAAGGATCCTGCGGCACCAGCACGGCGAGGAGCGCGATCAGGACGACCGCGACGCGACCGCTCCAGTCGAGCAGCGCCCAAGCCGCCAGAAGGACCACTGCTCCAAAGGCGATCCGTTCGGGCAGGCTCGTCTGAGCGACGATCCAGATGAACGCCCCGCCGAGCCCGACCGTCATCACCACGGCGGCCAGGATGACGATGGGCGACAGGTCGGAGTTGAGCGCGCTGCCGACCGTGAAGAACCCGACGACGAACGCGGCGCTGCCGATCTGGGTCCCGACACGGGCGCGCGACGGGGAGGCGCCGCGCACGGCCAGCGTAGCTGCGGCGAGCGCGAAGAGCACCGTCACCCAGGTCTTCGCGAGTTCGCTGGGCTGCAGCAGGCCCCCAGCGAGCCCCTCGGCCTCTCCGGTCACGAGCACGAGGACGCCGAGGACGAGGGACGGAGGGATCAGCAGCGCCGCGCCGGGGAGCCGCACCCGATCACGGATGCGGAGCGCGGCCCCCCCTTCGCGCCGGACCGCGCGCCACACCCGACCGAGCGACAATGCGACGATGGCCGCGACCGCCGCGGCCGCCGCGACGACCACCGCCGACAGCAGCCGCACGGCCGGTCCCGGGAGGGCGGTCCCGGGCACGGCCCGGTATCCGAGCGCGTCCGCCACGAGCGCCGCTACGAGCGCCGTCGCGGCGACGACCGCCCATGCTGGCAGCCGGACGCCGGTCTGCACCGCTCCCACCAGCCGCTCGAAAGCGAAGCGCAGGGCCGCCACGTCAAAGCAGAGGACAACGGCCGCCCCCATGAAGGCTGTCGCCATGCTCCAGACGTGGCGCTGGTAGAGCGCGAGGAACTGGCCGTAGCCTTGGCCGTAGGTCAGCTGCGCCAAGGCCACGGCGCCCAGCCCCACGATCACGACGAGCGCCGCGACGTAGGCTACGAGGAGCCCGCCCACGGAGCGGTCCACCAGCCAGACCCATGCCGTCCGCGCGAGGCAGAGCGCGGCGAGCGCGGCGAGCGCGACCTGCGCCGCCAAGGCCGCGTCCGGCTCGGACGGTGCCGCCCCCGCGCCGCGCGTCGCGACGGTGAACAGCCCCGCCGCCGCGAGCGAGAGCGCCAGGATCGAGACGGGCGCCGTGCCCAAGGCGCCGCGCGCCCATCCTGTGCGGCGCAGGGCGCGGGGCATCCGCAACAGGGTCACGACGATTAGCGCTGCGCTCGCCACGGCGACCGCGAGGGCCATGGGCGCTCCGAGCCGCCCCACGATCGTGCCGATCCCGGGCGCGGCAGCGACGCACCACAGCCAACCTCCGAGAAGGAGGAAGGCCAGCCGACCGGAGGACCCGGCCGCGGCGCCGGCCATCAGGGCGAGCATCGCTGCGACGGACGCGCCTACGAGCAGCAGCGTCGCGTCCCCGTGACCCGCGACCGGTTCCGCGATCGCCCGGATCGCAGCGAGCGGAAGGCTGTCCCGGTCCGCGGCGGCGGCGTCCGGCGACAGTCCGCGCCGAACGGCGGTCGCGGCGACGCCGGGATCCGGGCGACCGGAGATCCCGACCCAATGGGGGCGGTCGATCGGCGTCAGGACCAGCGCGTCGGCGCCAACGCTCACCTCGTAGGTCGTCCGGCCGAGCGTAACGCGCTTCAGGGGCCCCAGCGGCTCGGGCGCGACCAGGGGCCACGGCTGCCGTCCGAGTTCGACGCAGCGCGCCGCGCCGGGCGCGCAGACCCGCACCTCGGCGTCGCGCGCGGCCCGCAGTACGAAGCGGCCGAAGCTCTCGCTCCATCGGACAGTCGCCGCGTCCTCGGGCAGCCCGGGATGGGCGACGAGGATTGGCGGAGCGTCCTCGCCTAGGGCCGCCCCCACGAGGCGGCGCAGGTGGCGCACCGTGCGGAACCGCTCCAGCCGGTCGGGCTCGTGGCAGACGCCGCCCCCGATCGAGAGTGAGCGGCTCTCCCAGCCCTCCAAGCCGCGATGCTCCGTGCCGTAGAGCGCGGGCAGCGCGGCCGGGGGCACCGGGCCACCGCAGGCTCCGTCGTCCGGGAACGTTAGTTCCAGGCGGTCGCCGTCGATCGCGACCTCGAAACGCCTTCGGTCGATCTCGAAGCGGTCGCCGTCGGACAGCAGGTGTTCGAGATCGAGCACTGACCCGCCGGCGTATTCAAGACCGACGCGCCGGGACCGCGCGACGTTCGCGATCGCCGCGTCCCCCGCGGGGTCGCGCAGCACCGCGACGTGCCCCGGCTCAGCGGCATCGCGCAGATTGGCCTGCAACAGGTCGCCGCGCCCGAAGACCACCGGCGGCCCGTCCCGCTCCGGGATCGGGACGCGCAGGTCCTCCAGCGTACGCACCTCGGGCAGCGCGGCCATCCGATCGACGTAGAGGAGGATCCACAAGACCGGCAGGACGGCGACCGCGATCCCGGCGAGTAGGGCGAGCGCCCGCATTACAGCCGCCCCGCCTCGGACAGGCGGCCCAGGATCGCGCCCGTCACTGCGGGACAGGGCGACGAGCCGCTGCGGACGTGGGTGATCGCGCAAGCGAAGGCATGGGACGGCACCCCGTCGCGATCGTCGATCCAGCCAACAAACCAATGGCCGAGCAGGTCCGGGTCGCCTTCGCGGATTGTCGGCGTCCCGGTCTTGGCGAAGACGCGATCGCGCAGGCCGGCCGCGGCGACTCCCGAGGACGGGAAGGAGCCCGCGGCCGTACCGCCCGACTGCACCACGCCCGCCATGCCGCGCTCGATCTCCGAAAGGATGCGCCGGGCCTCGGGGGTCTCGGGCAGCACCGGCGCCCCGAGCCGGGGCGGATGTCCCTCGACCGACGCGATGCGGGGATGGACCACCCGGCCGGTCGCGATGGCCCCCGCTACCGTGGCCATCGCCAAAGGGGTGATCTGCAGGTTCTGGCCGATCGCGTTGGCGGCCACGTCGCGTTCGTGAAACGCGCCCGGCTGCGCCGCCGGGGCGGGGTCACGCAAGGTCGGCGCCGTCGGGATCAGGGGCGCCTCGATGCGCGGCCCGAAGCCTCGTTCCGCGTCCGATGCGCCGGGCACGAGATCGACCTCACCGTCGAGGCCGAGATGGCGCAGGGTCTGCGCGACCGCGGTTTCGGGGCCGCCCGCGGGCGCGATCCGCAAGGCCGCGACGGCCTGCCGGTTCTCCACGAGCGCCGCATGCCCAAAAAACATGTTGGACGACCGCACCAGCGCCGCGCAGACGCCGTATCCCGCCGCGCCGCAACTCGCCGCGGTCCCCTCATTCAACGGCCAGGGAGGCCGTCCGCGGTCGTCGAGGGGATAGGGCGGGGCGTTGATCCCGGGGGGCGGCGCGACCGGCGCCTCTGCGGCGCGCAGATCGAAGCTGAGGACCGCCCCGACGCGCTCGGGCGGCGCGCCGAGCAGGATCTCGGCCAAGCCGCCTTGCGCCGGGGGGGGCACCCCCTCCGTCTGCCCCGTGGCCGAACGGGCCAGGGCGAGCGCGGACACCAGTTTGAACGTCGAGCCCGGATGGAATCGCGCGTCGAGGCCGCGCCACGGAAAGGGGCTCGCCGGCGAGTCCGCCTCCGACGCCCGCGTCAGTTCCCGCAGGTCCCACGTCGAATAGCCTGCCCCGTAGAACGGGTAGCCGACCGCCGCGCGCACTGCGCCTGGCGCACCCGCGAGATCCACGAGCACGAACGCGGCCCGCCGGTCCAGTGCAGCGCCCTCGCGCAGGGCGTCCTGCTGCACGCCCAGTGTGCGCTCGACGAGGTAGGCGCGCATAACCTCCTGCACGACCTCCTGGATCGCGAGATCGAAGGTGGGACGGATGGACTCCGCGCGCAGGCCCGGCGGAAGGTTCGCATAAAGGTTCACGAGGCTCTCGATGCCGAGTTCCTCAAAGCCGAGCATTGGGCGCAACCCGAGCGCCTCGGCCCGGGGCGAGGGCACAACCCGTCCGCCCGCGTTCCTCGTCAGCAGCGGCCCCAGCGCCGCGAGGCGGCCGGGCTCGGGCGGCGACGCGGACCCGGGCTCAGTTTCGGGCTCAAGTTCGAACCCGGGCGGCAGAGGTTCCGCCGCCCGTTCGGCCCGGAGGGGGGGCGCGGTCAGGTCGTTCGCGGCCCGCCTCAGGAGGTCCGACGGCACGAGCCCAGGCGTGCAGCGCCGCGGATCACAGGTGAGCGTGAAGCGGTCATCGACGCGGATCTGGGTCCGTCCCGCCCCTGCGTCGGGATCGCGCGCGCGTCCCTGCTCGCGCCACGCCGCGGGCAGGATCGGCACGGTCGCGGATGTGACCGTCATGCGCGTGACGCGGGCCCAATCCTCAGCCGGCAGTTCGATCCGGTGCGCGACGGCCGCGGCCCCGGTCTGGCACGCGCCGAGGGCCATGGTCCCGCCCCCGCGTTCCGCGAAGCAGTAGGACGTGACGCCCGCGCCCGCCACGTCGACCGGCAGGCCCTCGAGCACGAGGTCGCGCCCGATCACGTCGACCACCACGTCGCCCGCGCCGCCGACGGCATGGCGCGGCGCCAAGCCGTAGCGGGCCCCGGGCCGGAGGTCGGCGCCGGTGGCCAGCGTCCAGCCTGGGGCGGCACGGGCGAGGACGGAGAACGCGCCCGCCACCGGAGCTCCGGGCCGAGCCAAGTCGAGCAGGTCCGAGGCGTCCGTGCGGGTGATCGTCCAGGGCGGCGCGCAGCGCGCCCCGGCGCAGCCCTGCGTCAGGCCCGTGTCCCGCACCGCGACCAGCGTTCGTTCCGTTCGGTGCGCCGCGATCTCCGCGCGCAGTTGCGCTCCAGCGCCCGCCGGCCGGAAGAACCGCCGATAGGTGGTCGTCCATTCGCCGCGGTCGAGGTCGCGGTCGCGGGCCTCTCGCGCGGTCAGGTGCACGATCAGGTCCGCCTCCTTGTCGTAGCGGACGATGGACGCTCGGACCGCGTCGTCGAACAGGTCCCGCGTCGCCTCCGGCTGCACCCGCAGGGCTGTGTCCCTCGTCCATGTCCGCACGTCCGAGGATACCGTCGCGACCTGCCGGGTCAGGCCGATCACGAGCAACGCGACAGGGACCAGGACCGCGACCGAGGCGACCCCTCGGAATGCCCGTCGCGACCGCCCGTTCATTGCGCCCCGTCCTTCGGCCGGTGCGCCCGGACGATCAGGGGGCCGAGGATCGCGACCCCGTTCGGATGGGCCGGGACCTCCGTCAGGCCCGCCCGGTCCCGGGCGAGGCCGGCCACCGCATCCGCGAGCAGCCGGATGGGGTCGCCCCCGTCATGCCCCGCCTGCAGGTCGCGGGCGTAGCCGAGCAGAGCGGGATCACCCTCGCGCCCGCGCGCGGTGCCCGGCCGCAGCAGCCGCACCGCGCAGTCGAGCCAGTCAATCGGCAACGCCTCGTCGGTCGGCCGCCCGTCGGTCGGCCGGACGTAGGCCACGGCCCGGCTCATGGGCCCCGGAGCGATCCATCCGAGGCCGTGGCCCGTCTCGGACGCGCGCGTCAGCAGGATCACCTTCCCCCCGGGCAGCCGTCGGCGCAGGCCCCGAACCGTTTGGACGAGGTCCGCGTCGGACCGTCGCCGCTCGAAGTCCGTTTCGCGGTTCGGCCCCAGAAGTTCCAGCGCTAGGCCGCGCGTGGCCACCGGAGCGGCGACCGCAAGTTCCGCCACGCTCGCGTCGCCCGGCAGGATCGTCGCCACGTGGAGGCCGCGCATGCCGCGGCCGAAGCACCGAAGGCTCGCACCGTGCCGCGCGAGGGGACTTCCGAGCAGGGTGCCTTCCGTCGTCAGGTGGACGATCGTCTCGATGACCGGCCCGGCCTGCGGCCCGGACGGAGCGGGCAGCAGCAGCCCGACGATCTCCAGCGCGATGGGAGCGTCCGCGCGCCCCGGCGGCCGCGCCCTGAGGCGCCCGACGGATTCGTCCGGGACCAGTCGCAGCGTCGCGCGGGCCTTGTGGTTGTTCTGGGCGTCCTGCGTCAAGCAGGCGCCCTCGAGGGGAACGTCGAACCAGCCGCCGACGCCCGGACTCCGGCCGTCCTGGAGGGACTTGGACCGCGGCAGCCGTCCCGCGACCAGGGCCTGCCACGCCCGGCCCTCCCGCTCTTCCGCGGACGCGTTCCCGAACTCCACGATGGCGGCCTCGCCGCCCGCGCGCGGGCGGAGGAAGAAGGCGAACCCCGGGGCGAGGAGCCCCTCCGCCTCGTTTTCGAGGGCCGCGTTGCGCACCTCGCGTTCGGCGGCGTCGTCGTGGATCGCGCGCAGGATCGGCCGGACCGGCCAGTGCGGGCCGGTGCCGAAGCAGAGGCGATCCTGATCAACGTAGAACGCCGCCGGGATCCCCGACGCCCCGTTGGGAATGCAGATGTCGAACTCCGCGCGATAGTCCGGCCTCGTCCCGTCGGCCGATCCGATCCCCGACTTCCACCGCAGGTGCAGGCGCGCATGGCCCCGGCGGGTCGCATCGCCCGGCGGGACGTAGAGGCACGACCCAGAGAACAGCGCGGTCGCGTCGCGGTCGTCCAAGGAGATCCCCCGGATCGTGGGATGGATGCTCAGGTTCGTCGTTTCGGTGAAGCGGCGGACGGCCGCATGCACCGCGCCTTCGCTGGGCCGCTCCGCGCCCTGCGGCCCGAGGTAGAGAAAATCGTCCATCGGTGCGAAGACGCGGCCGCGATGGGTCTCGAAGGGATATTCGACCACGCGCACCATGGCTTCGACGAAGCGCGCGACACGCTCGCCCTCGCCCGGGCCGCCCCCGAGTTGCAAGGCGGCGCAACGGCGGTCGAGGTGGAAGCGTCCGTCCATCGCCGCGCCCTCGACGGGGCGGCCGGTGAGGGGCTCGTCCGTCACGATCCGCGTCCCGTCCATCCGACCGGGCCGAGCAGGGCGCCGAGTTCGCGCCACTCCGCCCTCGGTCGCATGACGGCCTCGAACACCATGCCGCTGCGCCAGGGGCGCCACCGCGGCCGCAAGTCCTCGTCAAAATCCCCAAGTTCGAGGTATTCGCGGTCGAACAGCGTCGAGATCCGGCGCAGTCCGGCTGTGCCGTCGTCCTTTCTCCCGCGCGGCAGGACGAGCGCGGCGACCTCCGCGCCCGATGCCCCGCCCGAACGCGTCGCGAAGCCGATCGAGTCGTGCGACACCACGCGCAGGTCCACCTCACCGATCCCGTCCAGGATCTCGGCGTGCAGCCTTCGTTGCTCCAGCCGCGCGCGCCGCGCCGCCTCCTCCAGGGGTAGGCCGCAGCGGCAGCCCGCCAGGCCTCCGTCCACCGCGACCACGAGCCGCCCCGCCCCCCGGGGCCCCGTCGCGGCGGCGCATGCGTCGAGCAGCGCGGCGAAGTCGAGCCGGTCGCCGGGCGGCCCGCCCTCCCATCGCATCAGCCCCGGCCAGGATAGGACCACGCAGTCCGCGCCCTGCGCCGCCGCGGGCACCTCGTCCTCCGAGGCGCACGGGTGGATCGACATCTCGAAGCCCTCCGCGAGCCGGTGGTCCCGCGCCCGGGCATCGGCGCCCGGGATCCTGCCAATGACGCGCGACAGGGCGGCCCGTCCGATCCGGGCGGCCCGCCTGCGCCGCCGCGCGAAGAGATACCTCGGCGGTTGCAGGGCCTCGATGGTCTCGGCTTCGCGTGTCCCGGGCGGGTCGGCATAGAGCGCGCCGAGCGCCTCCCGCGTGCCGAGGTGCGACACGTTCGCGTGGTCCGATCCGCCCGCGGCGGGATCGGGTGCGTCGATGCCCGGCAGGACGATCCTGCCGGGCACATCGCCGTCCAGGCGCGACCTGCGCCAGCGGTCCATGGCCGCGACAAGGCGCAGGCCCGAACCTTTCGTCCCGCAGATTAGGGCGACCTCGGCATGAGACATCACCCCGGCTCCCCGGAGGGGAGCGGGTCGAAGTAGGGCAGCATCCAGGACCGCACGCTGTCCCCGCGCGTCAGTTCGACCCGTTCGCCCCGGCGGATCAGCAGCGACAGCCCTTCGTCGCGCCTGCGCGAGACCTCGTAGGCTGTGCCGCCCTCGACCGGCTGCCTCCGCCCCAGGGCGTCGTTGACGAAGAAGCGCCGGGCATGGGCGAAGAATGCCGCCTCCGCCGCCTCCGGCGTCGTTGCCTCGCCGGGCTCCCGTCGCATCTCCACGAGGCGGCGCCCGACGGCGGCGTTGGCGCGCAGGACGGTCACGTGGGTCGCACCGTCCGGCACCTCCAGGCGCGACCGCGCCGCCGCCTCGATTGGCGCGCAATGGATCGGCACCTCGTCGCGGAAGAACAGGGCGGACGCGACCTCGAAACCCTCGAAGCTCGCGTGGCCAAGGCATCCCGCCAAGTCCACCGCGCCGAGCGCGACGCGCAGCTTCCGCCGCACCGGATGGCTGTCGTCGAACAGCAGCAGGACCTTCTCCCCGTCGTCGCGCGATCGGTTGATCTCCCCCACGCGCGCCTCGACCGTCCGGCGGAGCGGCCCAAACGCCGCGCCGCGCCCCGTTAGGACGCAGACCGAGGGCGCGGGCCAGGGGAGCCCGGACAGGTAGGCGTCTAGATCGCCGAGGAAGTCCCGCAGCGGCGGCCGAGCCAGGAGGGCCGCGGCCGAGGGCGCCTGCAGCTGCGGGAGCGCAGGCGCGTCGGGGAACCACGCGATGGGCGGGTCGCCGCGCGTGCCCAGGGCGATGGCGAACGGGTCCGCCTCGTCCTCCGGCCAAGCCCGCTTGGCCTCCTCGATCCGCGCGCGCGCGTCGAAGATGCGCGCCCGCGCGGCGATGGCCGCAGGGTCGGCGGCCCCCTCCCCCGCCTCGGGACGCAGCGCGTCGAGGGTGGCCTCGTCCAGCGCGAAGCTTTGGCGCAGGGCATGGACGGCCCCCGCGTCCGCCGCGCCGCGCGCCCGCAGGTCCTCCAGCAACGCGTCATGGAGCGCGGCGGCGAGGGCCGCGTCAAGTTCGCTGCCCCCCATGTCCACGGCCGAACTGTGCAGCCATTGGATGGGCCCGGGCGCGCCGCCCCCGGGGCTCGGCCGCCGCTCGACCCCAACGTCGATGGTCTGGTGCCCCACGTCAATCACCATCGCCGGCCCTGCCTGCGCCCTCGCGGCATCGGCCCCCGCCGCTTCGAGAAGTCGCGCGAGATCTCCGCTCGCCCGCAGGTCGGACAGGATGCAGAGCGGCTCCGGCAGGGCGCAGATGGACGAGAGCGGGATGTCGGACGCCTGCGGGTCCAGCATCTGGCTGCGGATGTGCTCGAGCCCCGCGACGAGCTGGTCGTGGCGCCCGCCGTCGAGATAGCCGGGGTGGGTCACGATGACCTGCAGGTCCGATCGCTCGATCGGTTCGTCCGCCTGCGCGGCGATGTCCTCGAACGCGCTACCGATGCGCGCCCACAGGAACTCCTCCATATCGACCGCGACAGGCTTGCGGCTTCCGGGCAGCTTGTCCGCGCGCCCCGTGTGGAAGCGGCGCTTGGAATCCTCGACCCGGAGTGAGAGCGTGTCGCGTGCGATGTCGGACGCAGCGTCATACACGCGCATCTGCGTCCGGTTGCTGGCAATGCCGGGCAAGGGCGCGTTCGATTCCGCGGCCCGCGCGGCGTCCAACGCGGCGAACGGCGCGGCGCTGTCCGCCGCGCGGTCGCGCGTGACGTCCTCCGGCTCGGGCAGGACGGCCACATGGGCCGGCAGCAGGACGTCGTCGCCGAGCCGGTCCCAGGCCGCGTCGCCCTCGGGGAGGTCGATGAGCCGACGGCCCGCCCCGCTCCACAGCCTGGGCCTGGCCCCTCCGGCGGCGCCCGACGGCGGCGCGAGCACGGCGACGGCTTGCCGCCCGCCCCCGAGGTCCAGCGCGACCCTGTGTCCGTATTCGATCGACTGGCGGTAGCCCACCGTAATCGTCGCCTCGATCCGCTGCGCCTCCGACACGTGGCGAAACTTGGAGTGCTTGGTCCCTTCGGTGTGCACCGCCGTCCAGTCGTCCCGGACCATCGGCACGCCACTGTCGTCGTGTAGATGGAACGACCCGCACAGCCGATCCGCATGCGTCTCGGCGTCGGCGGCCTTGTCGCTTTCGAGCATCTCGGAATGCTGGTAGCGCCACACGCCGTCGGGTCCCGGCGAGGGCGCGAGCAAGCGAAGGGCGGCGAAGTCTTTTCCGTCCCCGGCATCCCCCCCGCCGACGCCCGTGCCCGGCGCTAGGCATCCGAGGCCTGGCTTGGGCTGGCGCACCTCGATGGGCAGCTTCCCGGGACCCAGCCGCCGCGGCCATGGCATCGGGGCTTCGCCGCGCGGCCCCCCCTCCTGCCGCGACGAGATCTCGAACGCGAACCCGTTGCGGCGCGGCGCATAGAGCAACTGCCAGATCAGCCGACGCTCGCTCCAATCCGGCCGGGTCTCCTCGAGGTCGAGCAACAGGGTCCACGTGCCGTCGCCGTCCGGGCCCCGGCGCAGCGGAAGCCCTCCGTCCCGGAGTCGCGCGACCGTATCGGCGCCGCCCGACCCCGAGATCAGCAGGGCCTCGACCGTATGGCTCTGCCCTTCCGCGAGGCCGGCCGCTTCGAAGTGGATCGTCACCGCCGACACCCGGCCGGACCGGGAGTCGCCGCATTCGGACCGGATCCGCGCCGGAACGCGAACGGTCTCGTCCGCGATCGCCGGAGAGAACAGCCCCCCCTGCTCAACCCGGCACCACCGCAACGCCACGCGGCCGCCCTCGACGAGGTCCTGCCGTTCGGGATCGGTGATCCACGTCACGGTGCGGTCCTGTCCGTCCCGGATGGTCCACAGGGCGTCGCCGTCGTGACGGACCAGGCGGTAGCCTCCCGTTCCTTCGGTCCGCGTGACGTGCAGCACGCCCGGCCCGTCGTCGATAGCGACCGCCGTCGGCGGCGCGGCCACAGATGCGGCGACGGGTCTCGCGGGAAGCTTCATCATGGCGAGAGGCTGGCACATCCGGCCGCCCGTCGCCATCGGGCGCTTCGTCCCGATGTTAGGGGCTGGTTAACCCGCGTCGGTGCCGATTGGCCACAGTGCCGCGCCGTGCCGCGGAAGGTCTCGCTCTTGCCCCATTCGCGGCGCGGTGTGGACCGGCCAGACTCGGCCCTTCGTGAACGGAAGCCCGCGCTCGACGTTAAGTCCCACGAGCACAAAAGAAAAACGCAACGAAAACAAGATTTCCATGTCCCTACTGGAACGAGACGCGATACGGAAAGACGCATCCCCCATGCCGGGGAAGGCGGCGTCCGATGCGGTGCACGGCTTCTCCGACGAAGACGACGCCGACGGCGGGATCCTCGACGGGCTGCCGCGTCCGACCCCTTGGAGTGCTCCGCGCCTGTTTGTGATTCGACCGACCGAGCGCGGGTGGGTAGCCCTTGAAACCGTGACCTGGCCGATCCGAGGGGATACAAAAGTCCCGCACCGCTCGACGCTAGGCGAGGTCTCGTCGGCCGAATGGCGGAGGGAAGCCCCGCAGATCTGGCGGGATCGCATCGCTGAGCTCGCCGCCCGGACGCTGGGGGTCCGCCCTTGCCGCCGGAGCGCATTTGGGGCGGCGGCGCGGCCCTCCGCAGTCCCGTCGCTGCTGCGCGCGCCCGTTTGGGCCATGGCGGACACGGTCGCCGCCCTCCTGAGTCACAAAGATGCGCGAATCCGGCGGATCGTGGTCGGGACCACACGGCGCAGTTCGGGCTCAGTGGTGAATGTGCAATGCGCCGAGCATCTCTCGGCAGCGCGTGCGCTCGACTTGCCCGCACGGCACGAAGAGAGCATCTTGGAATACGTTGCTACCCTGACGTGCGACGCGCCCGAGGCCCCCGCCCGTGCTGTCGCCCGGCTGCGCGATGAGATCGAGCGGATGGGGGCCCCGCTCCGGGATACGCCCGCTACGCGGCTCGGGCTGCTGGACGCTCTCACCGCAAGCGGCCGCATCCCTCACAATGCCGGCCTCAAGACGATGCGGACCGTCTTCTCCGAGGCTCTCGCCGCCCCAACCTTCTGCCGATCGGGCTTCGCTGAGGCACTGTCGTGGTGCGAGGTGGCTCCGCGCCTGGTTCCAACGATCCTGCGTGGCGACGATCCCGTAGCGGCGACGCGGCTGCGAGTGGGGCTGGGCGATCTGCACAGGTCGTCCCCGATCGCCTTCCACCGTATCGCCGCCAAGGCTCACGCCTCTGTCGACGACCCTTGGATCGATTACGTCCAGGCCGCGACCAGCGATCAGACGATCCTCGACTCGTATTTTGCGTTCGAACCAAAGTAAGCCGCGATCGCGGTCTAAAAGCGGGGCTTAACTTGGTCCGAACCGCGCGACGCGCGGCGACTATATGGGCGGATACGGCTCAGTAGCGACCGGTTCCGGACGCCCCGCCTAACCCCTGCCCCGAACCTAGCTTGATGGGGTAGTTTGCAGGGCCCACGATCCGGACAGCCCTTTTGGATCGGCCGGGGGGCGTCTGGATCCCGGGAGGCTCCCCTGCCCCGCACCTTCGCCTACGCGCGCGTCTCGACCTTGGGACAGACGGTGGAGAACCAGCTCTTGGAGATCGCGGCGGCTGGGTTCGCGGTGGAGCCGCACCGGGTGATCTCGGAGACGGTGTCGAGTTCAGAGGCAATCGCGCGGCGGAAGGGCTTCGGTCGGCTGATGGAGAAGCTAGAGCCTGGGGACGTGCTGGTCGTCACCCGTCTGGACCGTCTGGGGCGGGACGCGATCGACGTGATGCAGACGGTGGCGCGGCTCGTCGAGTTCGGGGTGCGAGTGCACTGCCTGGCGCTTGGGGGCGTCGACCTGACGAGCTCGGCGGGCAAGATGACGATGAGGGTGATCGGGGCTGTCGCCCAGTTCGAGCGGGACCTGCTCATCGAGCGGACGCAGGCCGGCCTCGCCCGAGCCCGGGCGGAGGCCAAGCGGATCGGCCGGCCCCCGGCCCTGACGCCGGACCAGCAGGCCGCCGTCAGGGATCGCCTGGAGGAGGGGGGGGGAGCGTCTCCGCCCTCGCCCGGGAGCTCGGTACCTCGCGGCAGACGATCCAGCGGGCCCGGGACGGGCGGTAGGCTGTCACGGCCCCGGCGGACCTTCCCATGGGTTCGCCAGCCGAACCCCCGTCCCGTCAAAGTCTCGGACGTTGCGCGTCGCTACGCCGAGCCCATGGGCCAGCGCCGTGGCGGCGATCAGACCGTCGCGCGCCGGGCGGGGATCGGGGACGTGCAGGGCCGCGCCGTGGCGGGCGACCTCGAGCGTGACGGGCAGAATGCGGCCCGCGAAGGCCGGCAGTACGCGCTCCTCGAGCCAGGCCCGCAGGTGGGTGCCCTGCGCGGGGTCGATCCGCTCGCGCAGCAGGATGCCGATCTCGATCTCCTGCACCACAATGACCGAGAGCCAGAGGTTCGCCGCGTCCTGCGCGTCTGCCCAGGCGGCGACGTTCGGATCGGCACGGCCCGCGCGGACCTTGCGCAGCTCGCTGACGACGTTCGTGTCGAGGAGCCAGCTCACAGGTCGGCCGGGCGCATCCCCCCTTCGAGGCGCGGCGGGTCGAACTCGATCTCGGCCGCGCCCTCGTGATGCAGCAGGTCGGCGATGCTGGCGCCTTGCCCCGTCAGGCGGGCGTACTCGTTCCAGGAGAGCAGCACGTGCGCCGGGCGGCCGCGGTCGGTGATGATGACGGGCCCCTCGGCCGCGGCGCGCTTGGCGCGGGCCGCGTCGCCGTTGAAGGCGCGCGAGGTCATGGTCGTGGTCATGGGCGGCCTCCATGATGTTGGCAACGTGCCCTCAACATGCCCACGGTACCCGGCGACGGCAAGGGGTCGCGTCGTCCCGGCACGGGACCATCCCCACCCGTCCGTTCCTCGGAGCCTGCCATCGCCCCTCCTCAGGCGGTCGGCCGGGGGCGTCGGGCCAGGGCGGCGCAGCCGGGACCGGGGCCACGCGCAGACCCCGTCAGGGGACGAGCATGGCGAGGACCCACCCCTTGCCCGGCGGCACCGGCCGACCCAGCCTTGGGGGCGGAGGACAGGTCCGGGGGGACGGACGGTCCCGTTCCTTGGTGGGACCGGAGCGGTTCCGGCGCTGGCCCGGCAGTCGCGCCAGCAAGGCTTGCCGCGGGTGTGAACAATCACTCCCTATTTCCTGCCACCTTCACTCCGTTCGTAGAGCCTGCTTGGCGCTCGGCGTGAACGTCGATCTCGCAGGGCGCGATGTGCGGCGCAGCGGCAAGTCCTGCTCGCCTTTCATGGCTTCTAACTGATCGCCTAAGGCCGCCTTCTGACGAACCGTCGGTGAGCTCTTCCTCTTCCCCCAACGGGAAAGTGTTCGCGCCCCGTGGGCGGCCCGGAGCGCAGCGGCGGGGCCGCGCGAGGGGCATGAAGTATAGTAAGTTACCTCTCTTTCAGACAGACCCCTTGCCCCGGAGGGGCTCCGCAGATCAACGTGGCGGAAGGGGGCCGGGTTCTGCGGCGGGACTGCGATGATCTCGTGGGCCCGCGTCGAAGCGGACTCGGTGAAGGGACACGAGGGCGAAGATCATGGCGGGGACGCGGGGCTTGGGTTCGACCGGCGGCAGTGATGATGGACGAGGCACGGCGCTTGATGCTGCCGTCGTCCCCGAGCTCAATCCCCTGCGCCATCGCCCAGGGCGTGGGGCGGGCGGCTCCCCTGCCCCCGGCGTAGGTCCCTCAGGGGCCGCAGGAGGCCGCTTGTGGCGGTCCGGGTCGTTCACCCCCTCCCGAGGCTGTGCGGGCGCCGTACGGACCGCTCCGCGCCGCTACGCCATCCTGCGAGTGGCCAAGCTCAAGACCATGGGCAACTTGCACGGCGTGGCGCAACATCACCTCCGGGAGCGTGAAACCCCGAATGCCGATCCTGACCGGCTCGACGAGAACGAGATCCTGATCGGCGCGGACACCGCGGGGGGGATCGCGGAGGACTGGCGCCGCGTGGCGCCCGCGAAGTTTAGGAAGGACGCCGTCCGCGCGGTGGAGTACTTCGTCGGGGCCTCGCCCGAGGCCATGGAGGCGATGAGCCGCACCGACCAAGACCGCTACCTCTACCAGTCTCTCGCCTGGATCGAGGACCGCCACGCGCCGGGCTCGGTGATCTCCGCCATCGTGCACCGCGACGAGACCACGCCGCACCTCTCGGTGATCGTCGTCCCCGTCGATCCCGACACCGGCAACCTCAATGCCAAGCGCTGGACCGGGGGCAAGGCCGCCTGTTGAACGACAACCAACCTGACCGGCGCCGACAACCGAGTTGGCCGGCGGC
>CAZWWR010000041.1:0-20075 GCA_964637265.1 uncultured Jannaschia sp. | reverse complement strand
CCGCTGCGCGCCGGTTGCCCGGCGGCAGGGCCCGGGAGCCGCCGCCACGGGGCGCCAGTCCGATCCGACGCCCGCGCAGCCGGGCCGTGGCGTCGCGAGGTCCCCGGATCGGGCCCGGGGACCGCATCGGCGGAGGGCGCCCGCCGTCACTCCCGGAACGCCAGGTCGAGCCCCTTGTAGAGCCCGCAGCCGTAGATGTTGTGCGGCACCACCGTCTCGAGGTCGGTGGACTGCGCGATGGTCATCGGCTCGTGGTAGAGCGGCAGCCACACGGCGGCGTCGTGCACGATCTCGAGCACCTGTCCGTAGCTCTCCGCCCGCGTCGCGTCGTCGATGGCCGTGGCCCCGGTGCGCAGGAGCTGGTCCGTCTGCTCGTCGTCCCAGTTCATGCGGTTGGGGGTCGGCATGTTCTCGGAGCGGAAGTAGAGGTTCAGCGCGTCGCCCGAGGAGACGTAGGGGAAGGACATGCCGAACATGTCGAACTCCTGCGTGGCGAGCTTGCCCCAGACGACCGTCCCATCGAAGGCCTGGATGTCCATCGCCACGCCGATCTCGCGCAGGTAGGCCTGCACCGCCTCCGAGATCTTCGACCAGGTGGAGCCGGTGAAGACGTAGGTGACGGGCTCCAGCCGGACGCCGTCCTTCGCGCGCACCCCGTCCTCGCCCATGGCCCAGCCGGCCTCGTCGAGGATCCGGTTGGCCTCGGTCGGGTCGAACTCGAGCAGTCGGTCGTCGAGGGACGCGTTCCAGTCGAGCGCGCGCTGGCTCACGTAGGAGTAGGCGGGCTCGACGCGGCCGAAGAACAAGTCCTCCGACATCGCGGCCTGGTCCACGGCGAGATTGATCGCGCGGCGCACGGCCGGGTCGCTCACCGTGTCCTTGTCGATCTTGAATCCCATGAAGTAGGTCCAGAAGGCGAGCTCGGAGGTGACGACCTCGACGTTCGGCGCGGCCGAGAGCTGATCCAGGGCGATGTAGGGCACGTATTGCGTGATCTCGCTCTGGCCCGTCAGCACGGAGACGGTGCGCGTGTTCTCCTCCGGCACGACCTGCCAGGTGACGCGGTCGATCTGCGCCTCGCCGTCGTTCTCGTAGAAGCCGGGCCCCCACGCGTAGCCGGCGTGCTTCTCGATGATCATCTTGTCGCGCGGCGTCCACTCGACCCAGCAGAAGGGGCCGGTGCCGTTGAAGCCGGAGATCCCGAAATCCTCGCCCAGCGCCTCGACGTTCTCCCGGTCCACGATGGTGCCGAAGCTCTGGGTGAGCTGGTAGAGGAGCTCAGAGAACGGCTCCACGAGCTTGTACTCGACGGTGTAGTCGTCGACGGCGGTCACGCTCTCCACCTCGCCCGCGCGCCAGGCGACGGGCGAGTTCGTCTCCGGGTCGATCCAGCGCTCGATGGAGTAGACGACGTCCTCGGCCGTCATCGGCTTGCCGTCGCAGAAGGTCACGTCCTGGCGGAGGGTGAAGGTGTAGGTCCGGCCGTCCTCCGACACCTCCCAGCTCTCGGCGACGCCGGTGTCGATGGTCTGCATGTCGGGCGCGAGGCTGACCAGCGTATCGCCGAGCATGAACAGCACCTCGGAGGCCGCGCGCGAGGTGGTCTTGTGCGGGTCGTAGTTGTTGCTGTCGACCTCGCGGACGATGGTGATCTCGCTCTGGGCCAGCGCGGGTGCGGCCAGCACGGCCATCGCGGTCGTCAGGAGCAACGTTCGCATGGGGGTCTCCCTGTTCAGCTTCTGAGGCGGGGGTCGAGGACGTCGCGCAGCGCGTCGCCCAGCACGTTGACGGTGAGCACGATCACGAAGATCGCCACCGAGGGGATCACGGCGATGTGCGGCGCGAAGAGCAGGAAGTCGCGCCCCTGCGCGGCCATCATGCCGAGCTCCGCCGTGGGGGGCTTTGCGCCCAGCCCGAGGAAGGAGAGCGCGGCGCCGATCAGGATGATCTGGCCGAAGCGCAGGCTCAGGAAGATCATGATGGAGGAGATCGCGTTGCGCAGCAGGTAGCGGGTGAAGAGCTGCCGGTCGGGCAGGCCCAGAGCGCGCCCCGCCTCGATGTATTCCTGTTTCATGATCCCCACCGCGATGGAGCGGCCGATGCGGGCGCAGTCGGGGATCGTGGCGATGGCGAGCGCGATGATCACCGGCCCCGCGCCCGCCCCGAAGACGGCGACGAGGGCGAGGCCCAGCAGGATCGCCGGGAAGCTCAGCATCACGTCCACGAGGCGCATGATCCAGGGGTCGAGCCCCGGACGGAACGCCGCGAGCAGGCCGAGGAGCGAGCCGATCGTGCCGCCCACGGCGGCGCTCGCCAGCCCGATCAGGAGCGTCAGCCGCGTGCCGTAGAGGAGCCGCGAGAGCATGTCGCGGCCCTGTCCGTCGGTGCCGAGCGGGTGGAGCCAGTCCCCGCCCTCGCTCCAGACGGGCGGCTGCATCACGGCGCGGGAGGAGGCGAAGGGATCGTGCGGGGCGAGGAGCGGGGCCGCGGCGGCGGCCAGCACGGCGAGAGCGAAGACGGCGAGCGCGGCGACGGCGGCCGGATCGCGCAGCAGGCGCGACCACCACGGCCGCGACGGGGCGGGCCCGTCCGCGTCCGGGGCCTCGGCCGGGGCCGTCGCGGGATCGGCCGCCGCGCTCACGGGCCCGCTACCCGCGGATCGAGGAGCGCGTAGAGCACGTCCACGATCAGGTTGATGACGATGAAGGTGAGCGCCAGCAGCAGGATCGTCCCCTGCGCGAGGGGGAAGTCCGAGGACAGGATCGCGCCCACGGCGAGACGCCCGAGGCCCGGGAAGGAGAAGATGCTCTCCGTCACCACCGCGCCGCCCAGCAGGTAGCCCGCCTGCAGCCCCACCAGCGTGACCACCGGGATCAGCGCGTTGCGCAGCCCGTGGCGCAGGATCACCGCCCGCTCGGGCAGGCCCTTGGCGCGCGCCGTGCGGATGTAGTCGAGCTTGAGGACCTCCAGGACGGAGGAGCGCGTCATCCGCGCGACGGGGCCCACGAAGATCACGCCCAGCGAGAGGGCGGGGAGGATGATATGGCGGATGCCCTCCACCGTCCAGAGCGGGCCGCCCCGGCCGAGGAAGGGCAGGAGCCGCCACTGCACGCCGACGAAGTGGATCATCATCAGGCAGACGAAGAAGATCGGCAGCGACACGCCCGCGACGGAGACGGCCATGATCGCCCTGTCCACCAGCGAGCCGCGCCAGACGGCCGCCACCGTGCCCATCGCGATGCCCAGCGGGATCGACCAGACGAGGCAGGCGAACATCAGCTCGACCGTCGGGCCGATGGCGGCGGCGAGCTCGGAGGTGACCGTCTTGTTGGAGATGAGCGAGCGGCCGAGATCGCCCTGGAGCACGCGAGAGAGGTAGTTCCAGAACTGGACCCAGAGCGGATCGTCGAGCCCCATCTCCGTGCGGATGCGGGCCACCACGTCGGGGGTGGCGGCGGGGCCGGCCATGACGATGGCCGGGTCGCCGGGCACGAGCACGAGGAGGCCGAAGCCCAGGACGAGCACGCCGAAGAGCACGGGGATCGAGACGAGGAGGCGGCGCGCGACCTGTTCGATCATGCGGCGCCGTCCCGCTCGAAGGCGACGCGCCCGCCCAGCACCGTCGCGTCGCAGCGCGTGCCCCGGATCTGCTCCTCGCCGCAGGAGAGCAGGTCCGTGTCCCACACGGCCACGTCGGCGAGCTGCCCCGGCACGAGCCGGCCCTTCAGCCGCTCTTCATGGGCCGCATAGGCCGAGGCGTAGGTGTAGGAGTGGAGCGCCTCCTCCATGCTGAGCCTGTGCTCGGGGCCGAGCAGCGTGCCACGCTCGGTGCGGCGCGTGACCATCGTGTAGAGGTTCGCCATGGGGTCGATCTCGACCACCGGGCAGTCGGTGCTGGCCGAGGGCTCCAGCCCCGCCTCGATCCAGGTCCGCATCGGGTGGCTCGCCTCGACCCGCTCGCGCTTGAGGAGCGTCAGGTACAGGTCGCCGAACCAGTACATGAAGGCGGGCTGGGGCGCGGGCAGGATCCGGGCGGCCTTCATCCGCGCCATCTGATCGGGGCGCAGCCAGCCGCAATGCTCGATCCGGTGGCGGCGGTCGGGGTCGGGCGTGTCGGCGAGCGCCGCTTCCAGCGCGTCGAGCACCTGCTCGATGGCCGCGTCCCCGATGGCATGGATCGCCATGCGGTAGCCCGCGCGGTGGGCGGCGAGCACGCGGCGGTTCAGGTCCTCCGTCTCCACGCAGAGGAGGCCCCGCTCCTCCCCGTCGCCGCCGAGATAGGGTTGCGTCATCGCCGCCGTGCGTCCGCCCGCGCTGCCGTCGGTGAAGATCTTCACGGGCCCGATGCGGAACATCTCGTCGCCGCCGCCCGTGACCATGCCCGCGGCCCGCGCCTCGGCCATCACCGAGCGGGTGGGGTCGTCCATCAGCACGCCCAGCACCCGCACGGGCAGGCGGCCCGTCCGGTGCGCGGCCTGATAGGCCAGCATCTCCGTCCAGCCGTCGCGGATGCCGATGGCCGCCTCCATGCAGGACGTGATGCCGCGCGAGAGGAGGTCCGCCCCCGCCGCCTCGATGGAGCCGACAAGCTCCTCGACGGTCGCCTCGGGGAGCACGTCCATCACCGCCTGCCGCCCCGTCTCCGCGAGGAGCCCCGTCAGCGTCCCGTTGGCCCGCTCGATCAACCCGCCCGGCGGCGAGGGGGTGTCCGCGCCGATCCCGGCCCGCTCCAGCGCCGCCGAGTTGGCGACCGCGAGGTGCCCGCAGGTCCGCACGATGAAGACGGGGTGGTCGGGGGCGGCCGCGTCGAGCTCCGTCCGGTGCGGATGGCGGCCGACGTCGAGCTTGAATTGGTCGTAGCCGCGGCCCACGATCCACTCCCCCGGGGGCGTGCCGGCGGCGCGGGCGCGCAGCGCGTCCTGGAGCCCCGAGAGTGTCGGCACGGTTGAGGGCCGCAGGTCCACCTCCCGCATCGCGGTGCCGTAGGGGATGAGGTGCATGTGCGCGTCGTTGAGCCCCGGCGTGGCGAGGCGGCCGCTCAACTCGACCACGCGCGTATCGGGGCCGATCAGCGCGGCGACGTCCTCCGCCGTCCCGGTGGCCAGGACCCGGCCCCCGAAGAGCGCCACGGCCTCCGCCTCGGGCAGGCCGAGGCCGCACCACACGCGCCCGCCCGTGAGGACGGTGTCGGCGGCGGCGATCATCGGGATCCTCCCGAGCGCCGTATGGCGTGCGCCGGTCCGGCTGTCATGTCGGCATGGAAAGCGTTCGTCCCCCCGCCCCGATAGGACGCGCCCCGCCGGGCCTCCGTCAACGATTTGTTCACCCGGGGCGGGGCGGCCGGGGGGAGGGCGGGCGAATTGCCCTATTCCTCGGCCCCCCGGCGGGCCGCCACGCGCGGTAAGGGGGGGGCGAGGACGTCCTTCCCGACCCTGCGCCGCGGCCGGCAGCGGGGCGGTCGGACGCCGGCGCGGACCCCGCCCCATGCGCGGACGGCGAACCGGTGCCGCGCCTGCCGGAGTCGCGGGCCGGATCGGATGGCCCGCTCCCTCGCGCCGTCCGGCCGGCCTCCCGGCGGCCCCGTGCATGTCAGTCCCCGACGGGCCGGCTACAGAGCCGCCTCCACCTCCTCGGCGAAGGCCGCCGCGAGGTGCGAGACGGGCTGGCCCCGCCGCTTCAGGAGGCACGCGGGCACCTCCACCGCCGGCTCGAAGGGGATCTGGCGCAGGGTCATGCCGGAGAGGTACATCGCGGTGTAGCGGTCGACCACGGCCAGCCCCGTGCCAGCATCCGCCAGCACGGCCGCGGTGTGGCAGTAGCGGACCTCCACCTGCGGCGCGTAGCCGACGCCTTGCGCCCCGAACGCCCGGCGGACCGCCTCGCCCAGGGGCGAGCTCCGCTCGAGCCCGATCTGGGGATGCCCCGCGAGGTCCTCGGGCCTGACGGAGGCGCGGTCCGCCAGCGGGTGCCCCTCCGGCACGAGCGCGATCATCCTGTCGCGCCGCAGGACGCGCACCTCGACCGGCTGCGCGCTCCCGTCCTCCACCCCCAGCGCGAGGCCGATCTCCGTCCGCCCGTCCGCCACCGCCGCCATCACCCGGTCGAGCCGGGCGACGTCGTACTGAACCTGCACCTCGGGGCGCGTCTCGAGGAAGCGCCGCAGCGCACGGGGCACGACCGAATGTCCCAGGGGCGGAGTCGCCGCGATGCGCAGGCGGCCCAGGGCGCCGTCGCGGATGTCGGCCGCGCGCGTCTCGACCACGCCGAGCCGGGCGAAGAGGGGCTCGATCTCGGCGAGCAGGGCGCGGGCGGCCTCGGTCGGCTCCAGTCGGCCTCGGTCGCGCAGGAAGAGCGGGAAGCCCAGCCGGGCCTCGAGGTCGGAGAGGGCCAGCGACACGGCGGACTGGGACATCCCGAGCGCCTCGGCCGCGGCGACGGTGGTGCGGCGGCGCACCACCATGCCGAACACCTCCAGCCCCCGGAGCGTGAGCCCGCCGGGGCGCGGCGGCGGGCCCGTGACCCGGGGGCCGTCCGCGCCGCCGCCGTTCATCCGCCGGCCGACAGCACCGTGCCCAGCGCCATCGCCACCGCCGCCTGCACCGGATCGATCACCGGCACGCCGAGCCGGGCCTCCAGCGGGTTGCGATGCGCCGCCATGCCGGCGCAGCCCAGCACCACCGCCTCCGCCCCGTCGTCGAGGAGCGCGCTTCCCGCCGTCTCCAGCCGGTCGAGCGCGCCGGCCCCCCGCGCGCTCTCGTCCACCGACAGGTCGGCGGCCCGCTCTCCAGCGACCCGCGCGGCCACGCCCATCCGGCGCATGTAGCGGCGATGGCGCAGCTCCGCCGCGGGGGAGAGGCCGACGATGCCGATGCGGTCGGCCCGGGCGAGGGCGGTGAGGACGCCGCTCTCCTGGATGCCGAAGACGGGGCAGCGGGCGATCTCCCGGCAGGTCTCCAGCCCAGGGTCGCTGTAGCAGGCGATCACGGCGGCGCTCGCGTCCGGGCGATTCTCGACGAGCCGGGCGAGGGGGGCGATTACGGCGTCCGAATCCCGCTGGCTCTCGATCCCGAAGGGCCCCTCCGCCAGCGTCAGGCACTCGATGGCCGGCCCCGCCGCGCGGAAGCGGTCGAGGGCGCGGTCGAGCCCCTCCGTCACGGCGGCGTTCGAGTTCGGGTTGATCACCAGGATCGGCCCCATCAGAGAAGCTCCGTTCCCCAGTTGCGCGCGGGGTCGAGCTCGGGCTGCAGCCGCCCGGGATGCCCCGTCAGGTCGATCCGCCCCCGCGGGACGAACCGCCCCTGTCCCTCGCGCGCCACGAGCCGCCCGCCGTCGACCACGCGCTCGCCGCGGGTCAGCACGGTCACGGGCCAGCCCGTCAGCTCCATCCCCTCGTAGGGCGTGTAGTCCATCGCGTCGTGCTGATCCTCGACGCGGACGGTGCGGGTCTCCTCCGGGTCCCAGATGGCGATGTCGGCGTCGAGCCCCACGGCGAGCGAGCCCTTGGAGCCGAGGCCGTAGAGCCGCGCCGCGTTGGTCGCCCCCAGGGCCACGAACTGCTGCAGCGTGATCCGCCCGGCGCGCACCCCCTCCGAGTAGAGCAGCGGCAGGCGCAGGGCGATGCCGGGCATGCCGTTGGCGATCTTCTTGAACGGCGCGTCCGGCCCGTGCGCGAGCTTACCCGTCCCGTCGTAGCGGTAGGGCGCGTGGTCGGAGGAGAAGACGGAGAACGTGCCGGCCTGCAGATGCCGCCAGAGCCCCGCTTGGGCGGCCGCGTCCCGCGGAGGCGGCGAGCACATGAACTTGGCGCCCTCCATCCCCGGGCGGTCGAGGTCGTCGCGCGTCAGGAACAGGTATTGCGGGCAGGTCTCGCCGAAGATCTTCGCCCCCTCCATCCGCGCCCGCGAGACGATGTCGGCCCCCTCGGGCGTGGAGACGTGGACGATCAGCAGCGGCGCGTCGGCCAGCGTGGCGAGCCCGATCGCCCTGTTGATCGCCTCCGCCTCCGCCAGAGCGGGGTGGCTCAGCGAGTGGTAGCGGGGCGCCGCGTGCCCGCCGGCCATCAGCCGCTCGGTCATCCACGCGATCATGCCCGAGTTCTCGGCATGGACCATCGTCAGCGCCCCGTGGGTGCGGGCCACGGTGAGGATGTCGAGGAACTGCCGGTCGTCGATCTTCATCAGGTCGTAGGTCATGAAGACCTTGAACGACGTGATCCCCCGCGCGAAGGCCGCCGGCAGCTCGCTTCGCAGCGCGGTCTCGGTCGGGTCGGCGACGATCAGGTGGTAGGACCAGTCGATCACCGAGTTGCCCGTGGCCCGGCTGTCGTAGAGGTCGAGCGTCTCCGTCACGCCCATGCCCCGGTGCTGCGCGGCGAAGGGCACGAAGCAGGAATTGCCCCCGATGGCCGCCGAAACGGAGCCGGTGCGATAGTCGTCCGCCGTCATGCCGCCCGTGGCCGATTCCTGGGCGATGTGGCAGTGGGCCTCGATGCCTCCGGGCAGCACGAGCTTGCCGCCCGCGTCGATGACGTCCCGCCCCTCGAGCCCGCGTCCGATGGCGGCGATCCGGCCCTCCGCGACGCCGATATCGGCCTGGAACGTGTCCGTGGCGGTGGCGCAGGTGCCGCCGGCGATGACGAGGTCGAACATCCGTGCCTCCCTCAGACCGACCGGATCGCGCCGCCGTCGCAGCGGACGAGGCTCCCGGTGACGTAGCTGGCCCGCTCCGAGGCCAGGAACGCGGCGACGGCGGCGAACTCCTCGACCGTGCCGTAGCGGCCCGCGGGGATCGTCGCGCGGGAAGCGGCGCGCGTCTCGTCCAGGGACTTGCCGGTGCGCTTCGAGGCCGCGGCGTCGAGCTCGTCCACCCGCTCGGTATGGATGCGCCCCGGCAGCAGCATGTTCACCGTCACGCCGTCGCCGGCCACGTCGTTCGACAGGGACTTGGACCAGCCGACCAGCGCGGAGCGGATCGCGTTAGAGAGGCCGAGGTTGGGGATCGGCTGCACGACGCCCGAGGAGGCGACCGTGATGACGCGCCCCCAGCCCCGCTCGCGCATCCCCGGCAGGAGCCGCTTCGTCAGCGCCGCGACGCGCATCACCATCGCATCGAACTGGGCCGCGAGCACGTCCGGCTCCGCGTCCATTATCTTCCCCGGCGGCGGCCCGCCGGTGTTGTTCACGAGGATGTCGACCTGCCCGAGATGCGCCTCCGCTGCCTCGGCCAGCGTGTCCGCCGCGGAGGCCTCCGTCAGGTCCACCGTCACGAACGCCGCCCGCCCCGCGCCGCGGGCGGTGATCGCCTCGGCCGCCGCGCGCAGGCGATCCTCCGAGCGCCCGGTCAGGAGCACGTCCGCCCCCTCGGCCGCCAGCGCCTCCGCGATGCCGAGCCCCAGCCCGCGCGACGACGACATGACGAGCGCCTTCTTCCCCGCGATCCCCAGATCCATCAGCCCAGCTCCCCCAGCCGCTTCTCCAGCCGCGCCATCAGGCGGCCGATCTCCTCGTGGTCCCGCTCTGTGAGCGCGGGCCCCGGCGCGCGCACCTTCGCCGACGAGAGCACGCCCCGCCGCCGCAGCACCTCCTTGCGGATGGCAAGGCCGAGGCCGAGCTGCTGCTCGTAGCGGACCATGGGCAGGTAGGCGTCGAACAGATCCTCCGCCCCGTCAACGTCCCCGGCCGCGTGTCGCTCCACCACCTGCACCATCATCTCGGGATAGGCGAAGCCCGTCATCGCCCCGTCGGCCCCGCGCTGCATCTCCTGCGCGAGGAAGAGCGCGGAGTTGCCGGTGAGGATCGAGAGCCGGGGCACGTCGCCGGTGCCGCTGCCCTCGCGCACGCGGGAGAGCTTGGTCAGCCCGGGCCAGTCCTCGTGCTTGAGCATCACGATCTGGGGCAACTCGGTGGTGAGCCGCAGGATGGTCTCGACGGAGAACTGCACCCCCGTCGTCTGCGGATAGTCCTGCAGGCAGACGGGCACGTCTCCGCCCAGAGCGGCGCAGACCTGACTGAAGTAGCCCAGCTGCTTCGGCTCCGTCCCGAGCCCCGGCATCGGCGCCACCATCACGCCCGCCGCGCCCGCCTCCATCACCGTGCCCGCGAGCCGGGCCATGTTGTCGAGCCCCGGCCCCGACACGCCCACGATCACGGGCACGCGGCCGGCGGCGCGGTCCAGCACGCGGGCCGCGAAGGCGAGGGACTCGTCGGGCGCCATCTTGGGCGCCTCGCCCATGATGCCCAGGATGGTCATGCCCGTGACCCCGGCATCCAGGTAGAAGTCCACCATCCGGTCGGTGCTGGCCTCGTCGGGTGCGCCCTCGTCGGTGAAGGGCGTGGCGGCGATCACGAAGACCCCTCGTGAGTTGCGGTCGATCTTCATGCGTCTCCTCCGTCGGGGGCCCGGGCGGCGGGCAGGGGCGGGATCGCCATCGGCGCGATCTCGCGGCACTCAGCGTAGCGGTCCGCGAAGAGACGCGCGACCGGATAGGTGCCGCCCCAGTCCACCCGCAGCGTTCCCGGGTCGATCAGGCCGTCGCGCGCGGCCATGGCGACGGCGCGGCCGACGACGATCTCGCGTTCCTCCGAGTAGCTCAGCGCGTCGAGCCGGAGGCATTCGATGGAGGCCGGGGCGGCCGCGAGGCGGGGCGGCGCGACCCTCGCACTCGGCTCCGTGGCGAGCCCGAGGGCCTCCACCTCGCTCCCGGGGTGGGGCGTCGCTGTGCCGACCATGGCCTCGAGGAGGTCGGGCGTGGCGATGTTGACGACGAACTCGCCCGTCCGGCGGATGTTGCGCGTGGTGTCCTTCGGCGCCCCTTCCCGGTGCTCGAGGCCGAGGACGAGGAGCGCCGGATCCTGGCCGAAGACGTTGAAGAAGGAGAAGGGCGCGGCGTTGACCGAGCCGTCCTCGTCCAGCGTCGTCACCCAGGCCACGGGCCGCGGGATCACGGTGGCGCAGAGCAGCTTGTAGCGCTCGCGCGGGGCGAGGGCGTCGAGGTCGATGCGATGGGTCATGGGGTTGGCGCAGGCCGGGCGGGCGTAGGGGCGGCGCGAGGTCTCCGGGGCGGGCCCGAGGAGGTCGGAACGGGACGGATGGTCTCGGGGGCGTTCGATGCATGGCGGGAGGGTCCGGGGGATCGCTCCGCGACCGCCGGGCCGGCCGCACCACCCATGCCCCGGCGCGAGGAGCCACTGCCGCGCCGGACCGGGCAACGGCGCGGCGCCGATCGCGCACGGCGGCCGGTGCCGGCGACCCCGGACGATCGGCCTGCCGCACGCCACCCTTCCGCGGTCGCGGGCCCGTCGGACCGAAGAGCCGCCATCAGCATGCCGGCCCGGTCCATAGCCGGCAGGGCGGGGCGGCGCCCCCGGTCCCGTGCCGTGCGGCGCGTGCGGCCCTCGACGGGCCGTTCCCCGGGGGCCGTCATTCGGGGGCCACCGCGCCCGTCTGACTGGCGATCCGGCCGTAATGCTCGATCCGCCGATGGCGGGCGAAGTCGAAGATCGTCGTCTTGCCGAACCGCGTCGCGTCCATGTCGCAGGCATGCACCAGCAGCTCGTCGCCCTCGCCGGAGGCGCGCGCCACGACCGTGCCGTCCGGATCCACGATGAGGCTGCCGCCGATCAGGGGGTGGCCGTCCTCGACGCCCGCCTTGGCGACCGCCACGGCCCATGTCGCGTTCTGGTAGGCGCCCGCCGTCACCACCAGCTCGTTGTGGTAGAGCCGCCGCTCGGGCCCCTCCGACGCCCGCTGGCTGTTCACCGAGGGCGTGTTGTAGCCCAGCATCACGAGCTCGACCCCCTGGAGCCCCAGCTCGCGCCAGGCCTCGGGCCAGCGGCGGTCGTTGCAGATCATCATGCCCATCACCGCGCCCAGGTTGCGCCAGACGGGGAAGCCCAGGTCGCCTGGCTCGAAGTAGCGCTTCTCCAGATGCTGAAAGGCGCGGTCGGGGTCGTGCTCGGCATGGCCCGGCAGGTGCACCTTGCGGTAGCGGCCGACGATCGCGCCCGACGCGTCGGTCAGGATCTGCGTGTTGAACCGCCGCCCCTCGGGCGTGCGCTCCGCGTAGCCCAGGCTGATGGCCACGCCCCGCTCGGCGGCGCGGGCGAAGAGGGGGCGGGTGGCCGCGCCGGGCATCTCGGCCTCGAACCAGGCGTCGACCTCCGCCTCCTCCATCCAGTAGCGCGGGAAGAAGGTGGTGAGCGCGAGCTCGGGGAACACCACCAGCCCGCAGCCCGCATCCGCCGCCTCGTCCAGTAGCCGGAGCATCCGGACCACCACCGCCTCGCGCGGCTCGTCCCGCTGGATCGGGCCCATCTGGGCGCCTCCGACCACGATCTCCCTCATGCGGTCATCCTCCTCTCGAAGCGCGAGACCAGCCGCACGAGCGGCCAGAGCAGCGCCAGGTAGATCGCCGCGGCCAGGATCAGCGGCGAGGCATTGTAGGTCACGGAGCGGGCCATGTTGGCCGCATGGAGCATCTCGCCCAGGGAGACGACGGAGGCGAGCGAGGTGAGCTTCACCACCTCGATGCTGTTGGAGATGAGATCGGGCAGGACGTTGCGCGTGGCCTGGGGGAGCGTGACGTGGGCCAGCGTCTGCGCGGGCGTGAGGCCGGTGGAGCGGGCGGCCTCGGCCTGGCCCCGGGGCACGGAGAGGAGGCCGGCGCGAAAGATCTCGCCGTAATAGGCGGAATTGTTGAGGAAGAACGCGATCAGCACGGCCGCGAAGGGGCTCAGAGCCAACCCCGCGAAGGGCAGGCCGGAATAGACGAAGATCAGCAGCACGAGCGGCGGGACGGCGCGGAAGACGTCCACCAGCGCGATGGAGAGCCAGCGCAGCGGGCGGCGGGGCGAGAGCGAGCCCAGCGCCGCCAGGAGCCCCCCGGCGAGGCCGAGGGGGATGACGAGGAGGCAGAGCAGGAGCGTCATCCACAGGCCCTGGAGCACGATGGGCCAGGCCCGGGCCATCACGGCCAGGTCGAAGAACTGGGCGAGCACGGCGTCCATCTACGCGCGCCCCATGGCGTAGCGCGATTCGAGCCAGCGGGAGGCGACGACGAGGGGGAGGAAGAGAAGGACGTAGGCGACCGCCGCGAGGGTCAGAGGCGAGGCGTTGGCCGAGAAGCTCTGCGCGGTGGTGGCCGCGCCGAGGATGTCGGGGACGCCGATGACCATACCGAGTGCGGTCATCTTGGTGATGGCGATGGCGCGGTTGGTGAGCGGCGGGATCGTCATGCGCAGCGCCTGGGGCAGGACGACCCAGGCGAGCGTCCGGCCGAAGGAAAGGCCGGTGGAGCGGGCGGCTTCCCACTGGCCCCTCGGCGTGGCGGTGATGCCGGCCCAGACGATCTCCTCGGCGAAGGCGGCGAGGACGAGGGCCAGCACGGCGAAGAGGATGGCGGGCGCCGAGAGGGTGACGCCCACGTTGGGCAGGCCGAAGAACCCCAGCAATATCAGCACCAAGGGCGGCAGCGCGCGGAACACGTCGGCGAAGACCACGATGAGCAGCGTCACGCCGGGGAGGCGCCAGGCGCGCAGGCAGGCGAGCGCGGTGCCGCCTGCCAGGCCCGTGACCACGATGGCGAGCGACAGGGCGATGGTGACGCCCACGCCGGCGAGGATGTCGGGGGCGTAGCGGGCGATGACCTCGCCGTTGAGGAAGGCGTCGCGGAAGCCGCTCATTCCGGGGCGCTCCGCCCGGCCGGAGGGGAGGGCGCGCCCGGCGGTGCGGCGGAGGGGGGGACGGACGTCGTGACCGGGGTCGTGACGGACGTCGTGACGTCGGTCGTGACGTCGGCCGCGCCGGGCGGTGCGGCGCTTTCGGGTGCTCCGGGGGAGATCGGGTCGGGGGCTCCGGAGGAGGGGGCGGAGGTGTCGGGGGTGCCGTCGATGGGGGTGCCCGCGACGGGAGAGCCCCCGACGGCAGATGCCGCGCCGTGAGACCCCGCGCCGTGAGACCCCGCGACGGGGGACGCGGAGACGGGGGCGCCGGTGACGCGGGAGAGGAAGGCGCGGGTGCGGGGCTCGCGGGGGGCGCCGAAGATCCGCTCGGGCGTCCCCTCCTCGATCAGGCGGCCGCCGTCCATGAAGACCACGCGGTCCGCGGCCTCCCGCGCGAAGGCCATCTCGTGGCTGACGACGAGCATCGTCATGCCCTGCGCGCGCAGCGCCCGCATCACGCCCAGCACGTCGCCCACGAGCTCGGGATCGAGCGCCGAGGTGGGCTCGTCGAAGAGCATCACCTCCGGGTCCATGGCCACGGCGCGGGCGATGGCGACGCGCTGCTGCTGGCCGCCGGAGAGGGCGGCGGGGTAGGCGTCGGCCTTCTCGGCCAGCCCCACCTGATCGAGCGCGGCCAGCGCCCGCGCGCGGGCCTCGGCGCGGGGCAGGCGCAGGACCTTGCGCAGCGCCAGCGCGACGTTCGCCTGCGCGGTGAGGTGCGGGTAGAGGTTGAACGCCTGGAACACCATGCCGATGCGCCGGCGCATCCTGTCGAGCGCGACGCCGCGGCCCGTCACCGGCTCCCCGCGCAGGCGGATCTCGCCGCCGTCCGGCTCCTCCAGCCGGTTGCAGCAGCGCAGCATGGTGGACTTGCCGCAGCCCGACGGGCCGATCACGAAGACGAGCTCGCCCGCGGCGACGTCGAGGTCGATGCCGTGCAGGACCCGCTCCGCCCCGAAGGACTTCACGAGGCCCCGCACGGAGAGGGCGGTTTCGCTCATGGCCTGCGCCGGGCCCTGCGGCGCCTCAGCAGGCCGGCTCGTGGCCGTCGTCGACATGGCCCTCGAAGCCCGGCTCGCCGAAGCCCGGGCGCGGCGTGAGGGCGGCGGAGCCCTCGGCCGGCTCGGTGCCGAACCACTTCACGTGCAGCTCGGCCAGCGTGCCGTCGAGCTTCATGCACTCGATCACCGGCTCGACGCGGGCGCGCAGAGCCTCGTCGCCCTTGCGGAAGGGCATGCCCCAGACGAGGCCGGTGGAGTGGAGGTAGTCGAGCGCGATGGCCGGGTTCTGCTTGGCGGCCCAGGCGGAGACGGTGTTGCCCGCCACGTTGGCGTCGGCCCGGCCGGAGACGACGGCCTGCACCGCGTCGGTGTTGGTGCCGTAGCTCTCGACCGTCCAGCCGATCTCCTCGGCCAAATCCCGCGCCCAGCTGTCGTAGACGGAGCCCTTGTTCACGGCGATGGTCTTGCCGGCGTAGTCCTCCAGCGCCGCGGCGCCCTCCTCGCCCGCGGGGACGACGAACTGGAAGTCGGTGTTCAGGTAGCCCTCCGAGAAGAGCAGGTTGCCGGCGCGCTCCTCGTTGATGGTCGTGGGGGCGACGACGAAGTCGTAGGTGCCGGCGGCCAGCGCGGGCAGGATCCCCGAGAACTGGGTGGCGACGATGTCCATCTCGACGCCGAGGCGCTCGCCGATGGCGTTGGCCAGATCGACGTTGAAGCCCTCCACGCCGCCGTCGAGGGACGGCATGGCGTGCGGCGCGAAGGTCCCGTCCAGCGCGACGGTGAACTTGTCCTGCGCCGCGGCGGGGACGGCGAGGAGGAGGGCCGCGGCGGCGGCCGCGAGTCGGGTGGGGGTCATGTCGGTCTCCCTGGTGGTGTCATGGGTCGGTCCCGTCCGGGTGGGACGTAGCGGTGAGCCGGGCCGGCGCCGGACGGGGGCGGGCCGAGGGGGGTCGTGGCCCCGGTGGGGCCGCGAAAGCCCCCCGGGCGCTCTGCGACGGGGCTGCCTGACGCTTCACCGTGGGAAGGCACGTCCGGTTGGAGCGATGGATCCTCGGTCTTCAGGAGCGCCGGCCCGTCGAACCGGAGGGTCGCCTCCGGCGAAGCGGGCCGGTGAGGGTAACGAGGGGCCGGTGGCGTTGCGGAAGCTCCCGAACGCGCCGGCACGGCGGGCCTCCGGTCGTCGCTTCCGTGCCTTGAGGAGCACGCAGTCGGGGCGCCCGCGAGGCCCGTGTATCGCGAGTCGCGAGGTCCGCAGACCGGGCCTGCGGAGCGGTGGACGCCGTCGGAGTGCTGGGGATCCGGAGCCCTCATCGCGCGATCAGAACTCCGGGGTGTCGTAGGCGAGGAGGTCGGCGAGGTGCTCCTCGGCGCCCTCCGCGAAGAGGCTCCGGGTGACGCCCGCGACGAGGCGGGGCGGGCCGAACTTCAGCGCGTTGATCGAGCTGCCCGAGGGGCCGAAGCTCATCGTGGCGCCGAAGGTGAAGAGGCGGATGCGGCCGAGCGCCGGGTCGGGGCCGTCGGGCCCCTCGAACTCGAAGGAGGGGCCGAGATAGGGGTAGCGCGCGAGGCGGGCATCCTCCTCGCGCGCCTCGGGCAGGCGGTCGGCCCAGGTGGCGACGCGGTCGCCGAAGCCCGCGAGCAGGGGCGCCGTCGCGGGCGAGATGTCGAAGCCGGTCGCGGCGATCACGTGGTCGGCCTCGAAGGGCCCGGCCGCCGTCTCGATCCGGACGCGGCCGCCCTCGGCCCGCGCGTCCGTCCAGCCCGCGCCGGGGTGGAGATGGGCGTTCGCGTGGCGGGTGACGCGCTCGTAGGTCTCCACCGGGAAGGCCTCCCGGATCGTCAGCATGTGGCGCATGAAGCGCCAGCGCAGCGCGTCGGGCAGGTCGCCCATGTGGCGCAGGAAGCCCGCGTAGGAGACGTGCTTGTAGGGCTGGACGCGCTGCATCTCCGCCCGGCGGAAGAAGACGTGGACCTCCGCGGCGCCCGCCTCCAGCGCGGTCGCGGCGTTGTCGAAGGCCGAGGCGCCCTGGCCCAGCACAGCCACCGTCCTGCCGCGCAGGCGGGCGAAGTCGATCGGCCCGCAGGCGTGGTCGCGCAGATGCGCGGGCAGGGCGGCGACGAAATCGGGCATCCACCAGGCGCCCGGGCTCTCGATGCCGGTGGCCAGCGCCACGAGGCGGGCGAGGCGCGCGGTGCCGTCGTCGCACTGGACCTCCACGTGGGTGGGGTGCGGGACGAGGCGCGTGACGGTGACGCCCGCCTCGACGGGGAGATCCAGCGTGCGCTCGTACCATTCGAGGTAGTCGGCCCACATCTCCCTGGGGATCTTGCCCAGGGCGTCCCAGGCGGCGGGTCCGTGCTGGGCCTCGTACCAGGACTGGAAGGTGAGCGAGGGGATGTCGAGGTCGGGGCCGGTGACCATCTTGGGCGAGCGGAGCGTGTGCATCCGGCCGTAGGTCTTCCACGGCCCGCGGGCGTGGGGCGGGGCGGAGTCGAGGATGGCGAGCCGCTCGATCCGCTCGCGGGTGGCCTGGAAGCCCAGCGTCAGGCCGCCCTGTCCGGCGCCCACGATCAGCAGGTCGAGCATGGGGCGCCCGTCCGGCCCGGGCCGGGGCTTCACCCAGGGCTGCGCGGGCCAGGAGACGCGCGCGAGATCGCTTGCCACCTGCGCGGCGAGGGCCGACAACGGATCCGCGTCCTTCATCCCATCCTCCCCGGGGCCGTCCCATGCGCATCCTCGTCACCGGAGGCTCCGGCTTCCTCGGCCTCGCCCTCGGTCACGCGCTCGCCCGGCGCGGCGACGAGGTGACCTCGGCCGATCTGGCCCCGGTGCCGGGCTTCGCGCAAGCGGCGGAGGGACGGATCGCGCGGCGCGGGCTCGACGTGGCCGACCGGGAGGCCGTGTCCGCGCTGCTGGGCGAGCTGCGGCCGGAGGTGATCGTCCACGCTGCCGCGATGACCCCGGACGGGGCCCGGGAGCGCGCCGGGGACGCCGCCCGCGTCGTCTCGGTCAACGTGGGCGGGACGGCGAACGTGGTGGAGGCCGCGGCCGGGGTGGGCGCGCGGGTCGTCGCGCTCTCCTCGGTGGCGGTCTACGGGCGGACGCTGGCCGAGTGCGACCTGCTCCGCGAGGAGATGCCGCCGCGGCCCCAGACGCTCTACGCGATCACGAAGGCCGCCGCCGAGGCGCTGGCGCTGCGGCTGGGGGCGGTGCACGGGGTTGCGGTGTGCGCGCCGCGCGTCGGCATCCTGTGGGGGGCGTGGGAGCATCGGACGGGGATGCGCGCGACGCCGTCCCCCGTCTTCGCCATGTTCGAGGCGGCGCGGGCCGGGCGCGACGTGGTGCTGCCCGAGGCGGCCTCGGCCCCGCTCCTGCACGTGGATGCGCTGGTGGCGGCGCTGCTGGCGGCGATCGACGGGGGGGTGGAGGGTGTCGTGAACCTCGGCGCGCCGCGCTCGGTCGACCTGCTGGAGGTGGCGCGGCTGGTGGCGGCGCGCCACGGCGTCGCGGCGCGGGTGGGGGAGGGCGCGAACGTGCCGCTCTTCGCGGCGAACCGTCCGCCCACGGACAACGCCCGCCTGCTGGCGGCCACGGGCCACGCCATCCCGGGCTTCGAGCCGGGGCTGGTGGCGGCGCATGCCGACTGGCTGGACCGGCATCACGGCACCCCCGTGAGGAACAGCGCCACCTGAGGGAAGGCCAGCAGCAGCGCGAGGCGGGCGACGTCCGAGAGGCAGAAGCCCGCGACGCCGCGATACGTCTCCCCCATGCCGACGCCCCTGGACATCGAGTTGATGACGAAGAGGTTGAGGCCGAAGGGCGGCGAGATCATCCCCACCTCCACGGCGATCAGCACCAGGATGCCGAACCAGATCAGCGTCTGCGCCGGGCTCATGCCGAGGTCGAGCGCGAGGATCACCGGCACGAAGACGGGCAGCGTCAGGAGGACCATGGCGAGGCTCTCGAGGATGCAGCCGAGGACGAGGTAGATCGCGAGGATCAGCGTCACGATCAGCCAGGGCGAGACGTCGACCGCGGCGATGCGTGCGGCGAGCTCGGTGGGCATGCGCGTAAGCGCGAGGGCCGAGGAGAAGAGCTCCGCGCCCAGCAGGATGAGGAAGATGAAGGCCGTGGTCACGGCGGTGCCGCGCACGGCCTCGACGAACTGGGGCCAGCGTATGCGGCCCTGCAGGACGCCCAGGGCCCCGACGGAGACGGCGCCGATGGCCGCGGCCTCGGTGGGCGTGAACCAGCCGTCGTAGATGCCGCCCACGACCACGAGGAAGACGAGCGCGGCCGGCCAGACGTCGCGCGAGGCGTCGAGGCGCGCGCGCAGCGGGACGGCGGGCGCGGGCGGCGCGGCCGAGGGCGCGAGCGCGACGTAGAGGCGGATCACGGCCATGTAGCCCAGCACCGCGATGGCGCCCGGCACGATCGCCGCGACGAAGAGCGCGCCGATGCTCTGCTCGACGTAGAGCGCGTAGATCACGAGGATCACCGAGGGCGGGATCAGGATGCCCAGCGTGCCCCCACCCGCCAGCGTGCCGGTGGTGAGCGCGCCCGAATAGCCGTGGCGGCGCATCTCGGGCCCGGCGACGTGGCTCATCGTGGCGGCGGTGGCCAGCGACGAGCCGCAGAGCGCCCCGAAGGCCGCGCAGCCCCCCACGGTGGCCATCGCCAGCCCGCCGGGCCGGTGGCCCAGCCACGCGCGGGCCGCGGCGTAGAGCGAGCGGCTCATGCCGGAGCGGGTCGCGAACTCCCCCATAAGGAGGAACAGCGGGATGATCGACAGCGTGTAGGACGAGAACCGCGTGAAGGTGAGCGACTTGAGCGTGTTGAGGAGCGGCGAGAGACCGAGGATCGCGACGTAGCCCACGGCCCCCATCGCCAGCATCGCGACGGCCACGGGCACGCGCAGCACGAGAAGCGCGAGCACGCCCGCGAACATGGCGAGCCCGGTCTCGTAGCCGGTCATGGGGCGAGCCCTCGCGGGGGGCGCGACGGGAGGGCGGGCGCGCAGGGCGCGGGGCTCGCCCCGCGGGCGCGGGGGATGCGGATCGTGCCGGCGATCGGCGTCATGCCGCGCGGTCCGCGGGGGGCGAGGGCGGGCGGGCGCGCAGGCCCAGCGCGCGCTCGGCGGCGACGAGGGCGGCGGCGGCCGTCCAGAGAAGCGCGAAGGCGGTGGCGGCGGCGTAGCCCCACCAGAGCGGGAGCTGGAGGAACATCGACGCCCGCCCCCGCTCCCAGACCTCCAGCCCGCCCACGGCGAGGCGCCACGTGAGGACGAGCGCGACGGCGAGGGTGAGGAGCGCGGCGCCGAGGTCGAGCGCGCGGCGGGCGGGGGCGGGCGCGCGG
>CAZWWR010000040.1:0-20553 GCA_964637265.1 uncultured Jannaschia sp. | reverse complement strand
GCCGCAGGGTCCGCCCGCGAGGTCAGATCAGAATGGGGCTGGGACACCGCTTACGGAGATGGCTCGCGACGCAGGCGACCGTAACCGCCGGACCGATTGCTGGCGCATGCGCGCCCATGTCAAAGCGCTGCATTTCCGCGGTGCCTCGCGGCAGACGATCGAGATGCTGCGCAAGCTGAGAGAACAGGTCCGCCCCGAAGAGGGAGAGCGCGCTCTGGAGCTTGGTCTGACGCTCGCCCTCGTGGCGATGCGCCACGGCGACTATCGCTTGGCGATCCACACCGGCTACGACAACCTCGCGCTCGTGGAGGGGTTAGGAGATAGGCAACGTCGCTGCGCCGTACTGCTCGACCTCGCGCTTGCAGAGCAGTTCGCGGGACAATTCGACGCCTCCATCGCGCACAACCGCGAAGCGCTCTCGGAAGCGGAGGAGATCGGCGCGAGGGACGACATCGGCCTTCTGAACGCCAACCTGTGCATGGTGCTCCGCCGAGCCGGGTCACCGGAGGCCGCGCTCGAACACGGCCGCCGGGCGGTCGCGATCCTGGCGCAACTCGGGCTGACGCGGATGGAGGCGCAGGCCCGGACCCGCGTCGGGCACGCGCTATCGCAGCTCGGCCGGTGGGAGGAGGCGGACGCGGCCCATCGCGACGCTATGGAGGTGTGGGAGATGCTGAAGCATTCCGGCCTGGAGGCGGCGCGCGCCGGCCGGGCATACGTGCTCGCCAGGCGCGGTCGTACAGCCGACGCCGTCGCCTAGGCCGACGCCGCCCTAAGTTACGTCGAGGCCCGCGGAACCGACGTCTTCGTGCAGCCGGTTCTTCTCATGCGGAACCTGTCGGCCGTATACGGGTGCGCCGGCCAAGCACAGATATGGGAACGAGTGAAACGTCTGACTGCCGCCACGGTCGCGCGGATTGCTGCGGCGATCCGCGACGAGACGGTTCGCGTCAGCTACCAGGACGCGCACGCCCCTCATTTCGCCGAGATGCCGGAAAACTGGGCGGCGCAACTCACGGCCGGCGCCGATCCTTGAGGCGCGGTTCCGCCCGACGCCCATCGATCGGCTGATGAGAAGATACCACATGCGCCATCCATGCAGGCCCTACCCGAAGCGCACCATGCGCCCTGTCAGGCGTCACATCAAACTAGCTTTCTGACGTCACGAGGAACTGATCCTCCTGGTGATCTAGAGCAGGTTTGGATGGCCGAGTATGTGAGGACGACGCTTCGGCGCTGCCGGGGGCTCTGTGGGTCGCAAAAGTAGACGGATAATCCGTGATCGATGCGTAGTTCCGCATGCCGGGCCATCTCTGCGCGATCGCTTTCCGTCTCGAACGCATGGCGACACGGCGTCTCATTCTCTAAGGGACCGTTGCGGCGAGCGTTCGCAGAGAAGGGGAACCTGGTCGGAAACGGACCCGTTCAGGCGGTGATGCCAAGCAGGCCGAGAAGGAAGCGGATCTCGCCCGTCACGCCGAGCGGTCGCGGGTGGACGTGGACCTGCCTTGAATCGGCCTGCGCCCGGGTCCGCGCCTCCAACGTGCCGGTCGTCGCACTTGAGGATCACCCGGGAGATACGGAGGAGGCCGTGCGCGCCGAGGCGGAAGCGGCCTGGCGCGAAGACGATATCGATGCCGTGGTTCTCGGCTGCGCCAGCATGGCGCGGCTCGCCATCGCTCTACAGGATGCGATCCCCATCCCGGTCGTCCATCCCGTCACGGCGGCAATTGGGGCTATGACTTGGCTCTTGAAGTAGAGAAACAAGGCCAGCGCATGACCCAGCTGTGGGGCGCCTTGCCAATGGGCCTCAGGTATTGGGTATTGCGCGGGGAGTGCCTTCCGTTTCACCGGACAGACTGAGCTGATGTACCTTCACGTCCATTTGCGGAAGGCATTCGGGGCGCTTTCCATGGGTGTCATCATGCAACGGGCGGCAAACCGACACTCGCGGGAAGAATTGCCACGCTGCCGATCAGGTCTCTTTCGACCGGCTGAGTCATCAGACGCTGGTCCGGCTGATGCCGAGCTACCGGGGATCTCGCTCGGTCGGATGCCATCGGCAAGCAAGCGTTGGAACTGGTTCAGATCGCTGGATTCCTTTCGCCCTCGGTAGTGACCGCGGGCCTTGACCTTCGCGATCCCCTGAATCTGTCGCTCACGCGGGAGGTTAGGCTCGACTTCGGAGAAAACACCCAAGATGTCGAGGAGGGCCTCACTGGCAGGGGTGGACGTGCCATGGACTGCTCGGTCGCTTACAGCGTCGTACCCTTCGCCTCCAGCTTGCCAATTATGCTTCGCATGTCGGCCATCGCCCGCGTGAGCCGATCTACGCAGGTGACGATTGACCCTTCGTCAGGCCAGATGGAGTTGAACCACCCCTTTAACTCGTTGCGACGCCGCACCGAGGCGCCAAGGACCTTTTTCGCACGTATCACGCGGTAGCCCGCCTTCTCAGAATCCTCCTTTTCACGTCGAGGTATTCGTCGGTCGTCGATACACTCGCGTAGCCGTAGCTTCTGCCTGGCGGGTCGGGGGCATTCTCGCGATTCTACGAGATGCGTATCCTTGGGTCCCCCTCTTCGGTTGAGCCCAATTGGCGAAGGCATCCAGTCGAGGACGGTCCCGCTAGCCAGCCTGTTTCTTCAGCCGCCCTCCCTTGACGCCGTTCGCCCGCGCAGTGGCGCAAAGGGGCTGAACTAGGCGAAGGCCTCGACCCTGCACCGCGCTAAGCGCGACACGATGGACGCGGCCGGCATTCCCTGCCTTACCGGCGGTGGTCGTAGGCTTAGTCCGCTTGCAGTTTGTCTGCCCGTATGCGGGGGCGCCCGCACTTGCCCCATCACACGCCGGGCACTGCATCAAATTCGATGCGAGCGACATGCTGTCGTGAGGTTCGCGCCCGTCAGCGTCACGCGAAGCGGCGTGCCCCTTGTGTCGGCGACACATGGCCTCCTCGTGCATGTGCGGCGACGGTCCGTCGGCTTCGGGCCGGTCGTTCCGTCCCCATTCTTGCCCCAAAACTCTCTGCATCCGGCAAGGCCCGGGACCGGTCTGGCTCGCCAAGATGGCCGAGCCGCTCGAGCAGCGCCCGGTGCAGCCTGTCCCAGACCCCCGCCTGCTGCCAGTCCCGCAGCCTCCGCCAGCACGTAATCCTCAAGCCGCCGAACACCTCGCGCGGCAGGATCTCCCGCGGCCAAGCACGTCCGCAGCACGAACACGACCCCACGCAGCGCATTGCGGTCCAGTGCCCGCGGGCGTCCCTCCTCTAGCTACGTAAGCTTTCTCAGGCGCAGCGGCTCTACAACTGCTTTCTGCTCAACAGGCGGAAACTAAGGTCCTATGCAGACCGTCCCCCCCCGGCAATACGTATGATCTCACCAGGCACTCTCGAGTTCCGCACGCCCCAACCCCGACGGAATGCCCTCCCACGAAACGCTTTTCAGCGTTCCGCCACCCAATTCATTCGACTGGCAATCGCAGCTTGGCCTGCAGGCCGCCGGCGGGGCGATTTTGAAGCATGACGGTTCCGCCGTGGGCGCGGGCGACGGCGCGGGCGATGGCGAGTCCCAGTCCGGCCCCGCCGGTGCCTGCGTTGCGGCTGGCCTCGCCCCGCACGAAGGGCTCGAACATCGCGACGAGGCGGTCCTCGGGGATGCCGGGGCCGTCATCTTCGACCGCGACGACGGCCTCCCCGCCATCGACGTACAAGCGCACCCGCGCCTCGCCGCCATAGCGCAGGGCGTTGTCGACAAGGTTGCCGATCGCGCGCGTCAGCGCGACGGGGCGACCATGGACGACCGGCTCGGCGTCGACGATCAGTTCCGCGCCGCGCTGTTCGCACAGGCGGCGCAGCAGGTCCGCAAGCGCGACGTCCCCGCGCGGCTCCGCCTCGCCCTCGCCCCGCGCGACGGCGAGGAGCCCGTCGGCCATCACGGCCATCTCGTCGAGCGTCGCGATCATCGGCGCGCCCTCGGCCTCGTCCAGCATCTCCGCGCGGATGCGCAGGCTCGTGATCGGCGTGCGCAGGTCGTGGCCGAGCGCGGCCAGCGTGCGCGTGCGCTCGGCGTCGAAGCGGGCGATGCGCGCCTGCATGTCATTGAAGGCCTGCGCCGCCTCGCGCAGCTCGCGCGCGCCGCGTTCGGGCACACGTGCCGCGCGGTCGCCATGACCGGCCACGCGGGCAGCGGCAGCAAGGTCGGCCAGGGGCCGCGTGAGGCGACGCAGGAACACGAGCCCCACACCCAGGACCGCGGCCAGCGACAGCCCCAGCACGAGGAGGAGCGGCCAGATCGCGGCGCCGCGCGGCGGACGACCGCCGCGGATCGGGGCCACGATCCAGGCCGGCGGGTCGTAAACCGCCGCCGCGACCGTGGCGGGGCCGCGGCGGGAATCCCGCACGACCCGGATCTCCCGACCCCTGGCTTCCGACAGCGAGGCCGAAAGATCGGCGAGCCGCCCCGTGGCGGGGGGCGGCAGATCCGTCGCGATGGCCAGTCCGCGCCGCCCCGACGCGGCCAAGAGGCGGCGGCGCTCCGCAGGAGAGATGCCGTCAAGCGCCGGGACGAGCGCCAGTACACGCTCCACCTGCCGCCGCTCCAGCGCCTCGCGGCCCAGGCGGTCCCGCTCCCAGGCGAGCACGCCCGCCGCCACGAGGGTCGCCGCCACCAGCGCCGCGGTCAGCAACAGCGCGAAGCGTCCCACGAGCCCGTCGGGCATCAGCCGCCTCATGCTTCGGGCTCAACGTCCGCGGCCAGCGCATAGCCTCCGCCCCATTCGGTGACGATCAACCGGGGATGCGCGGGGTCGTCCTCAAGCTTCCGGCGCAGGCGGGCCACGGCGTTGTCGATGGCACGGTCGTAGGGCTTGGCCTCGCGACCCTGCAGGCGCTCGAGCAGCCCGTCGCGGGACAGGACGGTGCGGGGGCGGGCGAGGAACTCGGAGAGCAGCCGTGCCTCGCCGGAGGTCAAGGTCGCGCGGCGCCCGTCGTCATGCGCCGCCCCGCGCGAGGCCGGGTCGAAGCGCCACCCGGCGAAGCGGACCGCCCCCCGCGCCACCTCCGGGGGCGGCGCTGGCCTGCGTCGCAGCACGGCCCGGATACGCGCGAGCAGCTCGCGGGGGGCGAAGGGCTTCACGACGTAGTCGTCCGCGCCGAGCTCGAGGCCCACCACGCGGTCGGTCTCTTCGGCCATGGCCGTCAAAAGGATCACCGGTGGGCCGCCCCGGGCGGCCAGATCGCGGCACAGCGACAGCCCATCCTCGCCCGGCATCATCACGTCGACCACCACGAGGTCGGGGGCCGCCTCGGCCAGCGCGCGCCGCGCCTCCGCCGCGTCGGCGGCCAGACGTGTCCTCAGGCCCTGCCGACGCAGATAGAGCGCCAGCGGCTCCCGGATGTCCCGGGCGTCGTCGACCACGAGGATGAGGGGGGCTGCGTCGGCCATGCGTGCTCCGTCGAAACCGTCTTCTGTCTCCCATCCCATATCCACTCCGTGAACGGGCTACCCGCCATGAGTTTGTCGCGGGATGTAACCGGTGCCCGGCCCAGCGACGCTTGGCGACAAACCCGTCCTCGCCCGGGGGATGCGCGTCGTGGCACGGCACCCTTCATCCAGGCCGTGGGGCGCCGCCGCGGTCGCCCCACGACAACCGAAGGAATGATCCCATGACCAACCGACCCCAACTCGCCGCCGTTGCCGCCATCCTCGCCGCGGGCGCGGCGTCGCTCGCCTTCGCGCAGGGCACGCCATCCCCGGATGCGCGCCTTGCCGAACCAGCGGTCGCCACGGCCGAGGACGACGTCTCCGTTCACCGGGCCCAGTTCCGCGGCGACCGCGACCACGACCGCGGTGAACGCCACGGCCGCCGGGGCGGCGGGCGCGGTGCTATGCTCGGGGGCTTCGGTCCGGCGGGCGGGCAGGCCCTGTTTGCGGCGGTGGATGCAGACGGCGACGGTTCGGTCACCCAGGGAGAGATCGACGCCTATCTCGCCGCCCAGGTGACCGAGGCCGATGCGGACGGCGACGGCGCGGTCGCGCTGGAGGAGTTCGCGCCCCTCTACTTCGAGCGGCTCCGCCCGCGCATGGTCGACGCGTTCCAGCGCCTCGACGCCGACGGTTCGGGCCAAGTGACCACGGCCGAGCTGGACGCCCGCTTCGGCGGCATCGTCGAGCGCATGGACCGCGACGGCGACGGTGCCCTGACCCTGCAGGACGGGCGCCGCGGGCGGGACTGATCCCTTACGATGGGCCGGGCCCCGCGCCCGGCCCCTCCGCGGGAGATCCGCGCCATCCCTGCCCGTGCGATGTCCGCCCCTCCTTCCCGCCCACTAGGCCCATGGCGGCACACGGAGGATCAGGTGCGTAGAAGCCGCGTCCAGCGCGCAGAAAGGCCAGTTTAGCCCCCAGGCTCGGGGGAAGCCGTGCCGAGTGCGCCGGTTGAGTCAGGCCGCGAGAAAGGCCGACACGGCTGCGGCGATCGTGCACCGTGTCACGTGGGGAGCGGCGAACCCGTTCAACCTCAGCGCCAAATTAGAATTACCACAGAGCCCGGCCATGATCGGGGCGACCGCCCACAGCGGCATCTCCGCCGCATGCGCGCGCCGCTCTATCGCCACAACGCGCACCTCTTGGAACACGAATTCGACTGACACGCGCGAGTCGTACAAGGCGGAGACGAACCCGAGTGCTGGCGGGTCTGGCAGGGCTTGGGGGACCGAGACCACCGGCAGCAACACAAGCACCACCGGTACGAAAATGGCGTAGGCCGTCAGCGTCGGAACGGGCGCGATATCCTTCCCGAGGGAGGCGGGGCGCAGTTTCGGCCCCGTCGGCACGCAGCGGGGTTGAAGGGCGTGTCCTCGTAGCTGCTATCTCGACCCCGAACCCCGCAGCCAGCGAGTCGTAGCTGCAGTTCGGTGCTGACGAAAGTGTAGCGACCAGCGCCTGCATCGGCGCCATGCGGCGGAGCGGATGACGGGCGAGGCCGGCGGGTGCGGCTTGGGCAGCTCCGGTGCGCCTCGGGGCCTATCCCGGGCGGAGAGGCAACATGCGAACCGTTGGTATGGCCAGGAACGCGTTCGCCGTGCACTTCCTGCTCCACGCAGCCGACTTTGACGAAGAGCGGCTGCGCCGGTGCCTCGCCCCCCTCGGCCTGCGCCCCCGCCTGCCCCGGGTCATCTATGCGCTATGGTTGTACTCGCCCAAGCGTTCGGCGTCGCCGCAGCCGCCATAAGCCTGATGATTGTCCGCCTGACCGAACGCGGCTTCATCACCCGAGATGTCGACCTCAATGAGGCCCGCGCGCATTTCGTGCGGCGGGAGGATACGGGCGAGGAGCTGCTGACCGAAATCCACGAATTCCGGCGCAACGTCGACCCCGGGAGCGATAGGCTGCTCGCTACCAGTGGCGCCGCGCATTAAACGGCGGAGGTGAAGGCCCCGCGCGACTGCTTGGACGGCTACGTGAACGGAGCGAAGAAGCCGGCCACGATCGACCGACGGGGGTTTAGCGATGAGTCGCCCTCCCCCTTCTGCTGGCCACAGCCCTCGCCGCCGCGCCGACGTTCGCCCACCCCGCACCGCAGCCGTTTGGGGCCGCGACCTCCACCGCCGAGCCCGACACTGTGGCCAGCACGCCAGAGAACGGCGCAGGGACGCGTTGCCGCAAGTTCGCCGTTGCCTACAAGCCGGAAGCACTGGAGATCGGGCCGTTCTGCACCACCGCGCTGAGCGAGACTGGCGCGGACTGGGACGGCGAGCCAGCGGGTCTCTACCGCCTCGAACGCGCCATCATCGAGGTGCTGGCCGAGCCGTGCTACTGCTTCCACAACGCGGAGGGCAACGTCGCCATTTCCGATCTAGCCGCGCGGCCGCCGGAGGCAGACAACGCCTACCTGATGGCCGCGCCTGACGTGGACGTGACCGTGACGACAAGACTGCCGGTCGATCCGGTCATGGCTGCCGCCCCGCCTCTCCCGGGCGCCGTCGCCAGGGTCGGCGTGGCGCTCTACAGGGTGCCGACCTTCGCCGACGCCCCCTCCGCGGAGGATACCGGCACCTGCCGGCGCCTTACTTTTGGGGCAGGCATGTCGACCCGGGCAGCTGGCACCACTGGCACGCGACTGCCACCGAAGTGGAGACGGCCCTCGACACCGAGGGGGTCGAGGCGGGCTGTGCCGTCCTACGCGGCCGACATCTACGGCGGCGCGCGGCATTCCTTCACCGGGGTCGGTTCGAACCACTACGACCTCGCCGCCGACCGCGCATTTTGGGACGAAGTGAGCCAGTTCCCCGGAAGATCGGCTCTGGCAGGGGGTGGTGCTCACATCCGCGCGAGGCCGGTGCAGGCGCGCGGGTTGCCAGCTATCTTGACCGTCGAACCCTCTCCCGGACGGAGGCACCGCCATGTCCCACGCGATCCAGACCCGTCGCCGCTTCCTCGCCGTCACGGGCGCCGCGCTGTCCGCGACGGCCGGCAGCCTCGCGCTGCCCGCCGTGGCCCAGAGCCTCGCACCCACGCCAACGATGCGCGGCGGCGCCAACAACTACCGCCCCGGCGCCCCCATCGTCGAGCGGATCGGCGGCGGGGGCTTCTGGACCTACGGGACAGTGCGGCGCGCGGGCGACGGCGCCCCCCTGCCCGGCCGCCGCATCCAGGTCTGGGCCCACACCACCGAAGGGCACGAGCGCGACGCGCGCTCCCACGGCGCGACGCTGACCGCCGCGGACGGCACCTTCCGCATCGAGATGCCGCAGATCGTGCCGGCCTTCGGGCAGGCGCACGGCCACCTCGCCTACGATGCCGATCACGACGACGGTGGCTTCGAGACGGTGTTTCTCCGCCCCGTGATGGCGGACAGCGGCGAAACGAGCCTGCGCGCGGACTTCGTCCTGCGTCCGGTCTGATCCGGACTTGGTGCGGCGGCGCCCCATCCTCGTCTGGGCCGGCCTCGCCATCGCCGTCGGCGTGCCCCTCGGGGTCGCCGCGACGAGCCCGCTGCTGCAATGGCGCGATCCGATCTACGTCGCGGCCGGCTTCGCCGGTTTGGTGGCGCTTGCGCTCCTGCTCGTGCAACCGCTGCTCGCCACCGGCCTCCTGCCCGGGCTGGACCTGCGCGTCGCGCGCCGCCTTCACGCACAGCTCGGCGCCGCGCTCGTGGTGGCGGTCGCGATGCATGTCGCGGGCCTCTGGATCACGAGCCCGCCCGACGTGGTGGACGTCCTGCTGCTGCGTTCGCCGACGCCCTTCGCGCTCTGGGGGGTGGCCGCGATGTGGGCCGCCTTCGCCGCCGCCGCGCTGGCCGCCGCGCGCCGGCGACTCCGTCTAGCGCCCCGCACCTGGCGGCGGGCCCACACGCTGCTGGTCGCCGTGGTCGCGCTCGGCACGGTGGTCCATGCCCTGCTGATCGAGGGGACGATGGGCACGGCCTCGAAGGCGGCCCTCTGCGCGCTGGTACTGGCCGCGAGCGCATGGGCCATCGCAAACGTCTGGGTACCGCGAATGGTGCGCGGGCCGAAGACCCGCCGAAGCCGCTCGTCTGCACCGTAGGACGCGGTTCGGGCGTCGAGGCCGATCGCCTGGACGCGGCCGGCGCCCTTCCGATTCCCTTCGGACCCCTGCTCTACCAGGGTCACATTCTGCGAGGGAGGAGGTCCTACCGGGCCCGCCGCGCCGGATTGCCGGTCATGCGGAAGGCCCCCGCCGATCAGGATGAAGGAACGTCTTGGTCCTCATCACGTCGGCCGCCCCCACCGCGCCGATGCGCTTCCGCCCAGCTATCCCCAGATCGACCGCCTGCGGTATGCATCCGCCCCTTCATTGCGCCATCGCCGAACGGTCAACAAACCGCGGGCTCAGCTCGACTGGTCCATACGGACCGGGAGAAGGGGAACAGCGTCTGCGGCAGGGCGGCTTCTATGAGTTTCAACTTCGCGCGGGCAGTGACGACGAACGGATCCGCCACTTTGCGGTAGACGTGGTCTGCCAGCATGCTCTCGAAAGTGGCCCCGTAAGCGCCAGATGGCGCAGGTCAGGCGCCGCGCGGACGTTACCTCGGCCACTTTCTCCGAGCACTTTCCCTCCAACACCAATCTCGTCGGCACAGTCAGGAAGTGGTTCCGATGAAACGAGGAGGGCCCGGCGCCGCCCGCATCTACGCCGGGCGACCAGCGCGCGGGGCTGGCAGCAATCGTGCAGCATGAGGGAGGCCTCTTTGGCCAGGCCCGACACCATCCCACCGTTCCGCCCGTGGCGGCCGAGGTGCCGTACTTCCCCGAACCGGGCGAGCGACTCTGCTGGCACGAAAAGCCGTGCTATCTCGACCGTTTGAGTGCCTACCTGGAGGCCGAAGTCGATTTGGGATTGCTGGACATCGCGGACGTCATTCCCGCCGCACGGCAGTTCCTCGGCATGTTGGACGGCCTAGTCTCATGGCCCCGGATGGCGGCCCCGGATGCCGCGCTGTCGTAGGGTAAGGACATACTGATTGTAGTCGGAGGGGTCGAGGCGTTCGCGATGCGGGACGAGGTTGGGAACGACCGATAGGGTGTGAGATCTGTCGAACTCATCTGACGATCTGGTGAGCTGGAGGAAACGGGCGGGCCTTGCCTCGCGATGCCGGCGCAATTTGCGCATCGGCTGACCTGGGCGGGCCGGCACTGGAGCCTCAGGGGGCCGTCAGACCCTTCGGCGGAGAACGATCCGCCCCGTTCCTGACCGTCGTTCAAGTTTCGGGCTCTGGTGACAAGGGAGAACTCTTCCTCGGGGCCGCCGAGGCGCACGGGGTGATGGTCGTCTTGACGCTCGATGCAGGCGAAGACCGTTCGACGTGAGATCGAAGCATCTTGCAGGTGACGGAGGTGTCCATCTTTCAGGCGCTTTGGCCCGGGCGCCGGCGGGCTGCTGAACGGAGCGTTCCACGGTGCGGATGCCCAAGGAGGCACAGCTGGGCTGGACCGGGCGAGCGCCGCAGCCGCGCCGAAAGGGGGGGTGGGAGTTCAGGCCGGACCGGCGTCGCCTGCAAGCCGGTTAGGCACGATGCTGTACCGCTGCCGGGCCCGGCCAATCACGCGGTACGCGGCGATCGGCTTCCCAGCGGGGTCGTTTAGGACGATGTCCGACATGCGGTTGTTGCAAATGAAGACACATGGCGATCGTACTGGCCGCTGACGGCCGTAGCCGGACCGGTGGCCAAGTCGGCCTTGCGCTCGTAGCAGGTCGCTCCGGCCGGAGCGGGTGTCGCCGTCTTCAGGCGGCCAGGTAAGCGCACGGCCTTCGTCGCGCCGGTCCCCGCGCCGGGAAGCTTTCCGATCGTCTCGAAGCCGCGCTTCTCTCTGACGTCTGCCCATGCATGGCAGCCATCCACCACGATACGGTCGTGGCCGGATAATTCGGTCGGGAGGCACTGCGCCACAATCCTTTCGAACTCGCGCATCCACCGGCCGTCGCGGAAGCGGCCATGGCGGTTCATCGTGACAGTGCTGAAATTGCAGCGATGTCGACGGGTGCCCGCGTTGTCCCCGCCCGGAGGGGGAGGTTTTCTTCGAGGTCGGCTTACTCAGACGCGTCTTGCAATGCCGTTCGGCGGCGGATCCCTCTCAGATGACGAATGGGGTTTGGGTTGGCCCGTGGATTCCCTCTCTCGTCGGAATGCCGAGCCGCCGCCGCCCTGGCGCATCGCGATGCCCCGGGCGACAGTCATCCACACCCCTTATGGCCGAGAAGCGTTTGCACTCCTTCGCTATTCGCTGATCGCCCTCCCGGAAGTAGACCCCCCGCCGCCGAACCCGGACGAGGCGGTCGGATCTTCCGCAGAAGGCTAGACCGGTGCCACGCAGCATCCCTCGAATGGCCTGACCCGAGGACCGAGCCGGACGACGGCTCGGCCGACCGGGCCCGGTGGCGCGGGGCCCGGCTACCCCGCGGCGGGGCGCCTCGCGCGGCGCATCGCCCCGAGGCCGGCGACCGCGGCGGCGAGCAGCCATGCCGACGCGGGCAGCGGGATGGGCGCCGGCGTCTGGCCGGCGGCGAGGGTCTCGAAGCGCAGACGGTCCGCGGTTCCCTCCGCGAAGCCCTTCCACCCCGCCTCGCCGTTCCTGGCCACGTCCAGGAAGTCCATCTTGCCGAGGTCATCCTTGAGCGCCGCGTCGAGCCAGGCCGTCGCGAAGTGCTGGGCCACGTTGTTCATGAACACCGTGTCCCAATCGTCGTCGACGTAATGCGAGGCGACCCCGGCGGCGAAGGCTTCGCTCGGGGCGGGGATCGGCGCGGCGGTGTTGTGGCTGCCGTCCTCGAACGTCAGGAGCGAACGGTCGACCCCCGTGGCCTCCTCCCAGATCCGGCGGATGCCGTCCTCGTACATCGAGACCTGATCGTCCGAGCCGCCGATGAACAGCATCGGGATCTCGATCCCGGCCAGTCCCTCCGCATCCCAGAACGCGCCGGCGAAGGTATCCTGCCGTCCCCACGGGCCGATCGCGATTGCGGTCTTGATGCGCTGATCGGGCAGGGCCTCGTGGGTGGCGCTGCCGGCCTCGTGGATGCCGAGCACGCCCCGCGGCGAGGTGAAGGCGTTGTCGACCACCGTCTCCGTCAGGCCGCCGCCCGCGGTGATCACCGCGCCGTAGCCGCCCATCGAGTAGCCGATCAGGCCCGCGTTGTCGGTATCGATCAGCCCGGACAGGTCCGACGACGGGTCGGCGTTCAGCCGCGCGATCTCGTCGAGCACGAAGAGCTGGTCCAGCGGCCGGTTCCGCAGGGTCGAGGCGAACGCGTCCTGGGTGCGGTAGGTGGAGTCGGTGTGGTCGATCGAAGCCACGACGTAGCCCTTGGAGGCCAGGTTCTCGGCCAGATGCGACATCAGGAACCGGTTGCCCGGGTAGCCGTGGCTGAGCAGCACCAGCGGCGAGGGGCCGGCCGAGGCGGACGGGGCCGCGTCCCGCACGGCACGGCCCCGAAGCTTGACCTGCGTGGCCCCGTCCCGGATGTAGGCGTCGAGCGTGGTGTCGCCCGTGGCGCCGTCCACCGCCGGATACCACATCTCGACCCGGAGCGGCCTGTCGTAGCGGGGCAGCGGCGCGGCGGGGTCTGCCGAGGCATCGATGTTCACGACGTCGATCTGGTCGGGATTGACGAAGTCGAACTGCCGCACGCCGACCGCGCGCGGACCATAGGCCGACAGCGACGGCGCATCGGGCGACTGCCCGTCGATCCGGTTCTCGGCCGTTGCCGGAACGGCGACCGCGACGGCGAGCAGCGCGCCCGCCGAGACGATGGTTCTCATGATGGTTCTCCCCCCGAGTCGTTCCCTACGTTAACCGACATGCGCTCCCGGCAAACGACAAACGGCCGGGTCGACGTAGGGTCATGCTGGCGGTGACAATCGGCCCCGGCCGGCCTAGGCTCGCGCGGGGGAGGATCCATCATGCAACGCTACCTGGTGTCGGGCTGCATCGCGGCCGCGGCCACACTGGGCACGGCGCAGGCCGCCACGTTCGGCGATCTCTTCGCCTTCGGCGACAGCCTGGCGGACTGCTGCTTCCTCGGGCCCTTCACGCAGGGCGACACGCAGACCTGGGTGGATCTCCTGCCCGACCGGATCGGAGCGAGCTACGAGGCCACGCCCGAGCGCAACCTCGCCGTGGGCGGCGCGCAGTCCGGCCCGACGAACGCCATCCCCGCGACCGATGCGGCCTTCGGCGTGCTGACGGGCTTCACCACTCAGGTCGCCCGGTTCCTGGCCTCCCCACTCGCGGCCACCGTGGGCGGCGACGACATCGCCGCGATCTGGGTCGGCACCAACGACATCTGGGCCGCGCCCTTCTCGGGCGGCCCGTCCCCCTTGGGGGAGATCAACACGGCCTTCGCCGCTCCCCCGACGCCGGAGGCGCTGGCAGCATACGTCCGCGCGAACATCGCGGACGGCATCGCCGCCCTGCGCGGGCTGGGGCTGGGAAGCGTCGCGATCCTGACGCCCTATGACCTGGCCGACGCGGAGCTCGTCGTGACGCCCGGGACGCGTCCGCTGGTCACGGACTACTCCCTCGCGGTGCGCGACGCGCTCGAAGGGCTCTACACCCCCGGGATCGACACCTACGTGCTCGACATGGTCGACCTCCTCCGTGGCGTCCAGGACGACGCCGACGCCCTCGGCTTCGACTTCCTGACCGGGGCGGAGAGCTGCGACGCGGGCGCGGTGGCCGCCCTCGGAGCGGGCGCGACCTGCGCCGACCTGCCGGAGGCCGAGCAGGACCGCTACGTGTTCGCCGATTTCATCCACCTAACCAACGCGACAAACGAGATCATCGCGGATGAGCTCGCGCGCGTCATCGACACGGGAGGGACGGTCCCCGCCCCGGCGCCGGTGCCGCTGCCGGCGTCCATCGCGCTCCTCGGCGGGGCCGTCATGGGCCTCGGCGCGATCGGGCGAAGGGTGGCGAAGGCGCGGAACGTTCCGTAGGAGTCTCCTTCGAAGCTGCACGCGAGGCGTTCCGCGGTTCCAGAACGGGACCCGCCGGTTTCCGAGCTACTCTATGGTCGTTCGGTCCGGGTGTCAGGATCGCCGCACGGGTGCGGTAGACCACGTCCGTCGGATGTCCGGCACAGGCCGCGTGGGGCCGTTGGTGGTTTCCGGATCGGACCCACGTCCACGCACGTAAGTAAACGCACTTGTCGTCGAGCGACTGCCAAATCCGCCCGGGAAGGATGCCGCAGAGGAAGCGTCCCTCGCCATCCGTGGAGACTCCCGCCCGTGTCAGCCGGAGCCGGTCCCTCCACGCTTCGTCGGTGAACCGTGATCCCTTGCCGCCCTTCCGTGTCGAGCGGTTGGCCAGGGCAGCCGGGCGACCTCCTTCTGTACGGTTCGGAAGACGCCGAAGACCTCGGAGGCAATAGAGAGATCGAGCATGCGGATGCCTCGGGGATTCCAATACCCCAAGGTCGTGCGTCTCGCCTCGTAGTCCCGTGTCCGTTGGTCGGGCCGCATGAGGCCAAAGGCGATGACGTTCGGCGCACGCTCGGCTGCCCGATCGCCACCGCGGTTCGGACGATGTGGGATCCTGTTGCACGAGAAGGCCGGCACGGGACCGACACCGTCTGCCAGCCCGCCAACTCCTCGAGCGCGACCTCCGCCTCGCACGCTGCATCAGGCCGCTCGTTCTCCGCCCTCCAACCCTCGCCTCTGCGAGAACCACGATGGACCGCAGACCGCAGCGCCCGTCAGATTCCGATGCCTCAGGAGCAGCCCACGGGCGGGCACAGCTGGCGGCTCTGCCGGCCCGGCGGCATGACGATGCCAGGCGTCGGGACCGCAGCGACGCCGACGTTCCGAAGTCGGCACATCATGGCAGCACGCGCGTGAGCGGGACGAACTCGACCTGCCGACCCCCTGTTCCGGAACGGCCTACCGACCCGTCTTCGGACGGCACGGTGGTTCAGAACACCGCATGGTCCCCCCGCTCGACCGCCGCCTCCCCGGAGATCAGGCGCGCGTAGTGGTCGAAGAGCGTGTCCGTCCCGAAGGAGGGCGTCGCGTCGGCGTCGTAGCGGCCCGTGGCAGGGTCCAGGGCGAGCATCGACTCGGTCGCGTAGTAGCGCCCGATCCGCGCGAGTTCGGCCTTGGCCGCGAGACGCGGGACGGCGCGGCCCAGCCCGCCGAGCGTCCAGGCGATGCCATCGAGGAGCCGCACGGGCACGTGGCGGAACCTCAGCGGGCGGTCCAGGAGGGCGAAGAGGCGTTCGCCCTGCTCGCGCGGGGTGATGGCCGGGCCGGGGCCGCCGATGGGCAGGATCCGGTTCTGACGGGCCTCGTCGTCTAGGCATTCCGCCAGGTAGCGGCCGAGGTCGTCGTCGCCGATGGGCTTGCACGCGGTGAGCCGCCCGTCGCCGAAGACGAGGAACGGCTTGCCCCGCCGCACGCGTTCGACCTGGCCCGAGAGCGACTTGAAGAACGCCGTTGGGCGAACGATCGAGTAGCGCATCCCGGACGCCACGAGCTCGCGCTCGAAGGCGAGCTTGGCGTGCTGGAACGCCAGGCGCGGCTTCTGCACGCAGATGGCCGATAGCAGCACCATGTGATCGATGCCGGCGGCCCGCGCGGCGCCGAGCGCGGTGGCCTGGGCCCGATGGTCGATCGCCCAGGCATCCTCGGCCACGCCGGTGCGCGAGGCCATGCAGGAGACCAGCACGTCGAAGCGCTCCCCACGGATGCCGTCCCGCCCGAACGAGGTGGGATCCGTCACGTCGGCCAGGCGCAGGGCCAGCCCGTCGCCCGCCTGCCCCGCGACCCGACCGGGGGCAGGACGTGCGACGCACACGACGTCGTGGCCGCGGGCCCGCAGGGCACGAACGGTGGCGCGGCCGATCGTGCCCGTGGCGCCCAGGACGAGGACGCGGCGCGGCCGTGGGAAGGGCACGACCGCCTCGTGCGAGTGAGCGTCCATCGAGGCAAACCTCCATGCCGGCGGTGATGGGGCCGCGGCCCACCCGGAGGGCGCGAGGCACCTTCCGCATTCCCGACCAGACCCAAGTCAACGATAGGCGAGCCAAGCTCGGAACGGCCGCCGCCCACCCGACCGGTACCATAGCAAGGGAGCGGAACGAACCTCGCCATGGCCCGGCGACCGGACCGGACGACTGCGCCCTGAACCGGGCCCCCTGCGGCCGGTTTTTTGCGGAGGGTAAGAGGGTACGGACCTGCCCACCCCCGGCGAAGCGAACCGATCCACGGCCCGCCGTCATGAGATCTCGCCCCACAACGCTCGCCATGCACATGCTCGTTCACTCCCTAGGTCCCCGCGAGCGCGGATACGGGGCGACCGTGCCGATGCCCGACGAAGGCATAACCGAACTGCGCGGTCGCGCGTTGCGCCAGCGCGCCGTCGGTGCCGACCCACCTGATCCTCGCCGCTCCGCCAAAGGCGCACCCGCCAGGATGTCCCGGCATCCCTGCGCAGGTCATGCGCCGGCGCGTGCCGCCGTGCTTCGGAGTGGCGCACCAGGGTCCCGTCGGCATGCATCGCGCGGGGCGAAACGGCCTCGTAGAGCGTGTGCGCGGATCCCGCAGACCGAGACCGTTCACCCGGGGGCGGCAGGAGCGCTTGCAGATGGACCGAGACCGCCCGCCCGCATGGTGGATACGTCAGAGAGCGGCATGGCGATTGCCGGTTCGGCAAGGCGAGTATTGGACGAAGGCGCGCCCCGTGCGAGGGCGGGCGAAACCACGTCCGCGGCCGACGCGGCACCGATTGCCCCCGACCCCACAGAGGCGCCCTCCCCCGGCCGACGCGGAGGAACCGCGCATCCTCCACGCGTCCGATGTCTCCGTCCCGCACCCGTCGAAGGCCCGCATGAGTGCACTGCGGGACATGCACGGGGCAGAGAGCGCAGGCTTCCCTGCGGAGTAGACGGATGAGAGGCATTCTCCGGTACTGTCGATACCTCCTCGGCACAATGCGTGCGGTCGCGCTCCTCCTCGGCCTCACGACCGCCGCCGCCGCGCAGGACCATCCCTGGACCGGCCATTGGGACACGTTCTGGCGGGAGGGCGCCGCCCGCATGGTGCTGGAGCAGTCGGGTACGACCGTGACGGGGACCTACGAGCCGGGTGGCGGGCGCATCGTGGCGGAGGCGGACGGACGACGGCTCGCCGGGGAATGGCGGGAGGACGAGGCGTCGGGGGAGATCGCGTTCGCGCTCTCGGAGGACGGCGGAACCTTCACCGGGCGCTTCGCGAGCGGCGAGTACTGGAACGGCGCGCGCGTCGCTGCCGACGCTGGGGATGGAACGTCCCCGGTTCGGGCCGAGAGCCCTCGCGCGGCCCTCCACCGGTTCGTGCGCCTCCAGAACGCGATCGACGGCGGAAGCGTCGCGGCGTTGCGAGGCGTCGAGGACGTGCTGCTCTACGAGGACGGCGCGCGCGATGGCCGCGCGGCGCGGGTCCGGCGTCAACTGCTCTGGTCCATCGTCGACCTCTCCACCTTCCGCGTCCACGATGCGCCTCGCGAGGGCGAGGGCGATGCCGCATCGTTCCGCATCGGTCCGTCCGGGGCGATCCACGACCATGTCCTGCGCTTCGTGCGGGCGGAGGACGGCTGGCGCCTGCTCGTTCCGTCCGAGGAGGCGCTGCGCGCCGAACAGGCGGCGATGGTCGAGGCGCGCGGATACGACGACCTGCTCGACCTCCAGCGGGCCCGTGCCGACAGCCCCCGCGCCGCGATGCAGGACTTCATCGTGGGCGTCCACGACTGGGAGGGCGAAGGCGGCCGCCGTGCCGTGGACCGGCTCGACCTGTCCTTCCTTCCGCCCCGGCTGGCCGCGTTCGATGCCCCGATCCTGGCGGAATACCTCAAGCAGGTGATCGACCGGGCGGGGTACGTCACGTGGCAGGAGATCCCCGACGATCCGGACCGGGCGGTGCCCTACGTCTTCTACAATCATCCGGCCGGCGCCATCGTGATCGACCGCCTGCCCGCGCCCGAGGAAGGTGTCGAGGACCCGGGCCCGCGCTGGCGCTTCACCCCGGACACCCTGCGCAGCGCGCCCGCGCTCTACACCGAGATGCAGGATCTGGAGCTCGCCGAAGGCCTCGGGACCCAGCCGCCGATCACCCACGCGTTCACCCTGCGGGAGACGGCGCGAAGCCTGTCCCCCGCCCTCCTGACCCGTGTCGGCGGAATGGACCTGTGGCAGTTGCTCGTCCTGCCGCTGGCCCTGCTCTCGGTCGTGCTCGTGTCTCTCGGCATGGGCCGCGCCGTGCCGTCTCTGGCGGGACGCTTCGTCCCCGACACGTCCGACGCGGGCCCCGACCCGGCCGCCACCCTGCGCCGGCCCGCGATGGCCTTCGCGCTTACCGGCGCCCTGCTCGGCGCCTTCATCTACCTCGGCCTCGCCCAGACCGTCATCGGCATGGCGACCCTGGGTCTCGCGGCCCTGACCGTGATCGCGGCGACCTGGTTCGCCTTCTCGCTCGTCCACCTCCTCGGCCGCGCCTCCCAGGACCGCGCGGCCCGGACCACCGGTTTCGTCGACGAGATCATGACCTCGCTCGTCACCGGCCTCCTGAAGGTCGCCGTGGTGGTCGCGGGCATCGTCGCGCTGGCCGACGTGATCGGCCTGCCCTACGAGGGCGTCATCGCCGGCCTCGGCGTGGGCGGCGTGGCGCTGGCCTTCGCCTCGCGCGAGACGGTGACCAACATGATCGGCGGCGCGATCCTGATGACCGACCGCCCCTTCGCCCGCGGCGACCTCATCGAGACGGACGGCGCCATGGCCTCGGTCGAGCATGTCGGCCTCCGCTCGACCCGTCTCCGGACGCCGGACGATTCCCTGCGCGTGGTGCCCAACGCGCAGCTGACCGATCGGGCCATCGTCAACTGGGGCCGCCGCCGCAAGCGCCAGACCCGCCTCACCATCGGCCTGACCTACGACACCCCGCGCGAGAAGCTGGACGCCTTCGTCGCGCGCCTGCGCGAACTCTACCTCTCGCAGCCCTTCGCCGATCCCGACACGGGGTACGTCGGCCTCAAGTCGTTCGGCCCCTCCTCGCTCGACATCGAGCTCTGGGGCTACTTCACCGTCTCGGGCTACGACGACCACGTCGCCGCCCAGCACCGGCTGATCGGCGACATCGTCGATCTGGCCAAGGAGCTCGTCGTCCAGTTCGCCTTCCCCACCCAGACCGTGATCCTGAGCGGGGCGGAAACGTGACGGCGACATCGGTGTCCGGGCCGGGCCCGTGGTGGTGCGTCCCGCCGCGCTGCCGCCGGTCCCCGCACCGGCCCGGGACCTCCCCCTCCCCGATCAAGCGGCCCTGCCCCCGCGGCCAATCCTTTGGGTGAAGGGTCGTCCCACTCGGTCAGCTGGAACTTGATACCGTTCGCCCTCCGCCAGAGCGCTCCAACCGCATGCTCGGTCGTCCCATGGCCCCGACGAACCGTCGCCCTTCGCCCTGCATCCCGACCTTCACACGGGTCGAGTCACCCATCACCCGGACTGGAAATCTATCCCGACCGGAGTTTCAGGGCGGCGCCGTTGATGCAGTGCCGGCGGCCGGTCGTGTCTTCGGGGCCTTCGTTGAAGATGTGCCCCAGATACCGGCCGCTCCCTTCGCAACGCCGTGGAGCGCCGCCGCACGACCCGTCCCCCTCAACCTGACCGAGGCTCCCGCCATCGGCCGCCCCCTCACTCCGCCGCCACCTTCAGCGGCTGAGGCACGGGTGCCTCCGCGTCGGCGGCGGGCGTCCCCGCATTTGCCTCCGCCTTCCGCTCGGCGCGCAGATACGTGTGATAGAGCACCGGCACGCCGATCAGCGTCAGCACCGTGGCGAAGGCGAGACCGCCCATGATGGTGACGGCCATGGCGGCGAAGAAGCTGTCCCAGAGAAGCGGCACCATCCCGAGGATCGTGGTCGCGGCGGCCAGCACGACGGGGCGCAGGCGCGAGGTCGAGGCCTCGACCACGGCCCTCGACTGCGGCAGGCCGTCCGCCTTCTGGATGTCGATCTCCTCGACCAGCACGATGGCGTTCTTGATGAGCATCCCCGACAGGCTGAGCAG
>CAZWWR010000039.1:0-20743 GCA_964637265.1 uncultured Jannaschia sp. | reverse complement strand
CGCCCCTCGCCGGGGCGATCGAGCGGCTCCACGCGGCGACGGCGCGGGCCCTCGTCGCGGCCGGGGTGACGCGCCTCGTCACCGCGGGCGGCGAGACCTCGGGCGCCGTGGTGGAGGGCCTCGGGCTCGACCGGCTGGAGATCGGCCCCGAGATCGACCCCGGCGTCCCGGCGATGCGCGCGGGTCCGGACCTGGTGCTGGCCCTCAAGTCCGGCAACTTCGGCGGCCCCGACTTCTTCGAGAAGGCGGCGCGGATGATGGCGCGGGGCTGAGGGGCCGCCTATTGCGGTGCGGGGGCCATCTGGCCTAACCAATGGACCAGTGGGAGGGGGAGAACACGGAGAGGACGGCCGAGAGACCACGCGCCCGGTTGCCCGGGCGACCCGGCGGACGGCCGCCGCGACCCCCCGCGCCACGGATCGACAAGCACTCAGGGAGGGTTCGACTTGTCACTCTACAGGACCATCGCAATCGCAATCGGCGCCACCGCCCTTTCGGGCGGGCTCGCCCTCGGAGCGTGGGCGCAGGAAATCCAGCTCAAGTTCCAGTCCGCCGACCAGGCGGGCAACCCCAACTTCGTGCTGCAGAACGAGTGGGCGCAATCGGTCGAGGAGAAGACCGACGGCGCCGTCTCCATCGAGCTGCTGCCCGTGGGCTCCGTGGTCGAGTACAACGAGACGCTCGACGCCGTGGGCGCGGGCATCCTCGACGGGCAGGTCACGGACTCGTCCTACTTCGCCGGCAAGGATGCAGCCTTCTCGCTGATCGGCAACCCGGTGGGCGCCTATGGCGACCCCGAGGAGATGTTCGGCTTCTTCGAGCGGGGCGGCGGCGCCGAGCTGATGCGCGAGCTCTACGAGCCCTACGGCATCTACTTCATCGGGCCGTCCACGCCCGGCCTCGAGGCCTTCGTCTCGAAGGTGCCGCTCGAGGGGGTGGACGACCTCCAGGGCCTCAAGATGCGCGCGCCCGAGGGGCTGGTGCAGAAGGTGTTCGAGGCGGCCGGCGCATCTCCCGTCGCGCTGCCCTCCTCGGAGGTCTTCACCTCGCTCGACAAGGGCGTGGTCGACGCGGCCGACTTCTCGGTGTTCTCGACGAACCAGGCGCAGGGGCTGCACGACATCGCGCCCAACCCCGTCTATCCGGGCTTCCACTCGATGCCGCTGATCGAGATCTCCATGAACCTCGATCGCTGGAACTCGCTCGACGCGGAGACCCAGGAGGCGATCACCGAGTCCGTCCGCGAGTTCTCCCGCAACCAGGTGGCCGCGCTGCGCGAGAAGGACCTCGCCGCCGTCGAGGAGGCGCAGGCCGGAGGCGAGGTGACCGTCACCGACTGGTCCGACGAGGATCGCGCCCGCTTCCGCTCCATCGCCGCCGAGCAGTGGCAGGACGTGGCCTCGCAATCCGAGAACGCGCAGAAGGTCTACGACACGCTGACCGCCTACCTGCAGTCGGAAGGCCTGATCGCCGAGTGACCGGCGTGGGGGGCGGCGCGCGCCGCTCCCCACCGTTCCGGCAGGGGAGGGCCGTGATGGACAAGAGGGACATCGACGCGGCGTCCGAGGACACGGAGGCCGAGCTCGCGGCCCTGCTGCACCGTCAGATGCCCGAGCCGCCCGAGCTTTCGGGCCGCTTCGGCCGGGCCGTCCACCTGCTGGGGAAGGTGGTCGCGACCTTCTTCCTGATCTCGACCGCCGTGGTCCTCTACGAGATCGTCTCGCGCTACGTCTTCGGCGCCCCGACCCGGTGGGCCCACGAGACGACGACGTTCCTGTGCGCCTGCGGCTTCCTCTTCGGCGGGCTCTACGCGCTCGCCCACGACAAGCACATCCGGGTGGTGCTCATCTACGACGCGGTCTCGGAGCGGGTGCGGCGCTGGTTCGACGTGGTGATCTCCACCGTCGGCCTGATCGCGGTTCTGTTCTTCGCCTACGCCGCCTGGGCCACGGTGCAGCGCTCATGGTTCGCGGCCGGCACCGGCGAGATCAAGCTGGAGACCTCCGGCTCGGCCTTCGATGCGCCCTACCCCGCACTCATCAAGGGGCTGCTCCTCGTGATCGTCGTCGCCATGGCGGTGCAGTTCGTGATCCACATCGTCAACTCGCTGCGGAACGCCCGCCGCGCCCGCGCCGACCGTCTCGGCGGGGCGGAATAGGTGGAGTTCTTCGGATCGCTGCAGGGCATGGGCATCGAATGGGCCTCGGCCCTGATGCTCGCCATGCTGATCGGCCTGCTCGTCACCGGCATGCCGCTCGCCTTCGTGACGCTGCTCGTCGCGCTCTTCTTCGCGCTGGGCTGGTTCGGGCCGATGGCCGTGCCGCTCATCACCTCGCGCATCTATTCGTTCGTCACGTCCTACGTCTTCGTCGCCGTGCCGATGTTCGTGCTGATGGCGTCCATCCTCGACCGCTCCGGCATCGCGCGGGATCTGTTCGACGCGATGAAGCTGATCGGGGGGCGGATGCGCGGCGCGCTGGGCGTGCAGACGCTCTTCGTGGCCGTGATGATGGCCGCCATGTCGGGGATCATCGGCGGCGAGGTGGTCCTGCTGGGTCTCCTCGCGCTGCCGCAGATGCTCCGGCTCGGCTACGATAAGTCGCTCGCGATCGGCGTCTGCTGCGCGGGCGGCGCGCTGGGGACGATGATCCCGCCCTCGATCGTGCTCATCATCTACGGGCTGATCGCCAACGTCTCGATCTCGGACCTCTTCACCGCCTCCTTCACGCCGGGGCTGATGCTGGCGGGGTTCTACATCACCTACGTGCTCGTGCGCGCGAAGCTCCAGCCGCAGCTCGCCCCGCTGCCCACCGAGGAGGACCGGGCGAGCATGAGCCTGCCGCGGCTCCTCCTAGGCCTGTCGCTGCCCATCGGCGTGATCGTCATTGTCCTGGGCTCAATCTACGGCGGCATCGCCTCGGTGACGGAGGCCGCGGGGCTGGGCGTGGTCGGCGTGATCCTGGCGACGCTGCTCCGGGGCGAGCTGACGCTGCGGATGCTAATGGATTCGGCCATCCAGACGCTCTCGACCTGCGGGATGATCGTCTGGATCGGCATCGGGGCGTCGGCGATCATCGGGGTCTACAACCTGATGGGCGGCAACCGCTTCGTGGAGGAGCTGATCCTCGGGATCTCGGAGAACCCGCTCCTGATCCTGCTGTTCATGATGGTGATCCTGCTGATCCTCGGGCTGTTCCTCGACTGGGTCGGCGTCGCGCTGCTCACCATGCCGATCTTCGTGCCGATCATCGTGCAGCTCGGTTACGACCCGGTCTGGTTCGGCGTGCTCTTCGCGATGAACATGCAGGTGTCGTTCCTGTCGCCGCCCTTCGGGCCGGCCGCGTTCTACCTCAAGTCCGTCGCCCCGCCCGACATCTCGCTGGCCGACATCTTCAAGTCGCTCCTGCCCTTCATCTGCCTTCAGGTCCTCGCGCTCGCGGTGCTGATCGCCTTCCCAGGCGTGGCGATGTGGCCGGTGGACTGACCCAACCCCGGACAGGGAGGCCGCTCCTATGAACGTCGCCGTCTTCGGCCTCGGCTCGATGGGCTACGGCATCGCCCGCTCCCTGCTCAGGGCGGGCATCCCCACCCATGGTTTCGACGTCTCCGAGGAACCGGTGGCGCGGTTCCGCGGCGAGGGCGGCGGACCGGGCACGCCACGCGAGGTCGCCCGCACCCTCGACGCGGTGGTGGTCGTGGTGCTGAACGCCGTCCAGACGCGCGACGTGCTCTTCGGGGCCGAGGGCGTGGCAGACCTGCTGCCCGAGGGAGCGGTCGTCATCGGCTGCGCCACCGTCCCGCCGGACTTCGCGCGCGAGACGGAAGCGCTCTGCGCCGAACGCGGACTCCTCTACCTCGACGCACCGATCTCGGGCGGCGCGGCCAAGGCGGACGAAGGGCGCCTTTCCGTGATGGCATCCGGCACCCCGGCGGCCTTCGACCGGGCGGGGCCGGTTCTCGACGCCGTCGCCGAGACGGTATTCGAGCTCGGCGATGCGGCCGGCGCCGGATCGGCCATGAAGGCGGTGAACCAGATGCTCGCCGGCATCCACATCGCGGCCATGGCCGAGGCGATGACCTTCGGAATGACGCAGGGCGTCGATCCCGAGCGCTTCATGGAAGTGATCCCCCGCTGCGCGGGCACCTCCTGGATGCTCGAGAACCGTGGGCCGCACGTCGCGCAGGGGGACTACGCGCCGCGGTCGTCGGTCGACATCTGGCCCAAGGATCTGGGCATCGCCCTCGAGGCGGCGGCCCGCGCGCGCTTCGCCGCCCCGCTCACCGCCGCGGCGCTCCAGCAGTTCATGGCCGCCTCCGGCTCCGGCCTGGGCCGGGAGGACGACGCGGCGGTCGCCAAGGTCTACGCCCGCAACGCCGGCATCGAGCTCCCCGACGCGGAGGACTGAGAACGGCACGGGTCGGACAGCTCCTTGCCGCCGCCCCGGCCGCTCCGTTCCGCTCGTCCCGGCCTCGAAGGATGCGCTCCCCACCGCCAGTGGCGGACGGTGGTCCGCTCCCCGCTCGCGTAGGGGCGATTCCTCTCCGCTGTCGGGCGCCTCGTCGGCCATAGGCCTCTGCGCCGGCGCGGCATGCCCTTGGGGAGATGACGGCGCATGGCCGCATAGATCTCCATGGGGCGGAACCAGCGGGCGCCCATGCCGGTTCGTCGCCCGGAGATGGCGGACCCGTGGACCGCCCGCGAGGGGGCGGAGATGGGCGAGGATCTGCAATCGGGGCTGGAGGCCGTTCGCCTGCTCGACGGATATCGGAGCGGTCCCGCGGACCGCCCGAGCCTGCATCTCTGCGCCACGGAACGCCGGGCCGAGGAGATCTCGCGCTTCCTCCGCGCCGCCGCGCCCGATCTCGCCATCGTCGCGATGCCCCCTTGGGACTGCCTGCCCTACGACTGGGCCTCCCCGACGGCGCTCGCGATGGGTCGGCGCATGGCGGCGCTGCGCCGTTTGGGAGAGAGGTCGGTCGACATCCTCCTCTGCTCCCCCGCCGCCCTGCTGCAGAGGGTACGGCCCACCGACGCGGTCGAGACACTCGCGTTCGCCGAGGGCGACGCGTTCGACCCCGACGCCGCGGCCGGCTGGGCGGCGGCGCGTGGCTACCGGCAGGACGGACGCGTGGACGAGCCCGGCGAGATCGCGCTCCGCGGAGCGGTGCTGGACGTCTGGCCGCCGGACGCACCCGGCCCCCTGCGGATCGAGATGGAGGACGGGCGGATCGCCGGGATCCGCGCCTACGATCCGGTGACGCAGCTCTCCTCGGACCCGACGGACCGGGCGGCGCTCCTGCCCGCCTCAGAGATGCCGCCCCGCACGGCGGATGTCGACGCCCCGGAGGACCCGCAGGGCGCGGAACACTGGCTGCCCGACGCCGTGGAGGATCTGTCGCCGCTTCCCGATGTCCTCCCTGGCGCGCGCCTGACCTCCACCGCGCCGGCGCTCGAGGCGGCCGAGCGGTTCCTCGCCGGGCTTCCGGCCGCGCAGGAGGAGCGTCTCGCGGCGGAACTGGACGGCGAGGAGGCGCGACGGGCCCTGCCCCCAGACCGCCTCTACCTGTCGCGGGACAAGTGGGACGACCTGCGGGAGGGCGCGGAGGTGCTCGACTCCACGGCGGCCGATCCGCCACCGCCCGTGGCCGCCGCACGTCGCCCCCGTGCCTCGCTGCGCCGAGCGGTCGGATCGGCGAGGAGGACGGTGCTCCTCGCCGGGACAGAGCGGGACCGCGAACGGATGGTCCGGATGCTGCCCAACGGCGCGGAGTCGGCGGCCGACTGGGCCGAGGCCGTCGCCGTCGCGGAGGGCGGGGCGGCCACGCTGATCGCGCCCCTCGACCGGGGCTTCCGGACGGCGGAGCTGCTGGTTCTCACCGCGCGCGACGTGCTTGGCGGTCGCGCCAGCGCCACAGGCGACGCCACGACGGTTCCCCCCTGGCTCGCCGAGGCGCAGGAACTCCACGAGGGCGACCTCGTCGTGCACGAGGACGAGGGTCTCGCGAGGCTGGACGGGGTGGAGCCCATCGAGGGCGGCGAGGCGCTCCGCCTGGCCTATGCGGACGGGCGCACCTTGCTGGTGCCCTCGGCCGAGGCCGGGCTCGTCTGGCGCTACGGGCACGACGAGGGGGAGGTCGCGCCCGACCGGCTCGGCGGCGGCGCCTGGGCCAAACGGAAGGCCCGCCTCGCCCGGGAGCTGGGCTCCGCGGCGGATCGCATCCGCAGGGCGGCCCGCGCCCGGGCCGAGACCGAGGCGCCCGTCCTGCGTCCTGCCGCGGCCGCCTACGCGACCGTCGAGCACGGCTTCGGATGGGAGGAGACGCCCGATCAGCGGGCCGCCATCCGCGCCGTCCTCGACGACCTCGCCTCCGGCCGCCCGATGGATCGCCTCCTCGTCGGCGACGTCGGCTTCGGCAAGACGGAGGTCGCGCTGCGCGCCGCCGCCGCTGCGGCCCAGTCGGGGCGTCAGGTGGCCGTGGTCGCGCCCACCACGGTGCTGGCGAGACAGCACGCGCAGCTGTTCGCCCGCCGACTCCGCCCCGCCGGCATCGTGGTGGAGGAGCTCTCCCGCCTGCGAACCCCGGCCGAGGCCAAGCGCGTCCGGGCTGGCCTCGCCGACGGCTCCGTCGGGGTGGCCGTGGGCACGCACGCGCTCCTCGGGGACGCCGTCCGCTGGGAGGCGCTCGGCCTCGTCGTCGTCGACGAGGAGCAACGCTTCGGCACGGCGCACAAGCGGCGCCTCCGCACCCTCGACCGCAGCGTGCACCGCCTCTCGATGTCGGCCACGCCGATCCCGCGGAGCCTTCAGGGCGCGATCTCCGGGCTTCAGGACCTGAGCCTGATCGCGACCGCCCCGGCCCGCCGCCGCCCCGTGCGCACCACCGTCGCGGCCATGGGCGACGGCGTGATCCGGGACGCCCTGCGCCGGGAGCGGCGGCGCGGCGGGCAGAGCTTCGTCGTGGTGCCGCGCGTGGCCGATATCGCGCCGACCGAGGCCCTGCTGAAGAGGCTCGCACCGGAACTGTCCGTGCGCGTCGCGCATGGCGACCTGCCGCCCCGGGAGATCGACGAGGCGATGACCGGGTTCGCCGCCGGGAAGGGCGACGTGCTTCTGGCCACCGCGATCGTGGAGTCCGGGCTCGACGTGCCGCGGGCCAACGCCATGGTGGTGCTCCGCCCGCAGCTCTTCGGCCTCGCCCAGCTCCATCAGCTGCGTGGGAGGGTCGGACGCGGCTCCCGGCAGGCGCAGTGCTGGCTGCTCACGGACGAGGAGGAGCTTCCCGACGCGACGCGCAGGCGGCTGGACACGCTGGCGGCGGCGGACGCGCTCGGCGCGGGGCTGTCCCTGTCGATGGCCGACCTGGACCGCCGGGGCGCGGGCGCGCTCTTCGGGGACGCCCAGACGGGGCACAAGTCCCGCGCCGGCGCTGCGCTGACGGCGGAGATGCTCGCGGCCGCCCTTCGCGAGTTCGATGGGGATCCAGTGCCCGCCGCGCCGGCCATCCGGATCGACGCCGAGGCCGCGCTTCCCGAGGACTACATCCCCCGGGCTAGGCTGCGGGCGACGCTCTACGCCCGGATCGCGCGGCTCGGCGACCCGGAGGAGGCCGACCGCCTCGCGGACGAGGTGGAGGACCGTTTCGGAGCGCCGCCCCCCGAGGCGCGCGCGCTCCTCCGGCTCGGTGCGATCCGGGCCCGCGCGGCCAAGCTCGGCGCGACCACCGTGACGTCGGGGCCGAAGGGCGTGGCGATCGATCTGGAAGGTGCGGAGGAGTGGGAAGACGTCCCGGAGGGCGTGGAGCGGAAGGACGGACGGCTCGTCCGGGCGGGCGCGCTCACCGACAGCGATGCCCGCATCGACGCGGCGCTCGATCTGCTCGAGGACCTCGCCTGAGACGTTTCCGCTCGCCCGCGTCGCGTCGGGAGATGGAGGACCGACTGGCGCGGAAGTTGCTCCCATGCCGCCCGTGGACGAAATGGCCTCTTCCCCTTGGACGCCGGAACGCGCGGATGCGTCCGACCCGATACCACAGTCACCCCGCTGCCCCACGCTGCCCGATCGCGGAGAGGAATGCCGGCGGGAGCGGTCGCATGATCGGGGCGACGCGCGACTGCGCGGTCCCGCCTCCCTCCCGGAGCGTGGCCTCTTCCACCTCCCTCGGACCTCCGGAACCGTAGGGGGCCATGAAACGGGGTCCGCATCGCCATCGCCTCGGCCCGGGTTCCGGCAAGGCGTCGCGCGGGTTCCATGCCGTGGGTGGTTTTTCCATGCGGAAACTTGGTTCCGGGGCTAGGCTGTCGGGTGGCGGCCCGTCGGCCGCGAGGGAGGACACCATCATGCAAGACCGGATGCGCTTCGGCATCTTCCTGGCGCCGTTCCACAAGCCCGGCATCAACCCGACGCTGGCGCTCGAGCAGGATCTCGAGCTGGTGCAATGGCTCGACCGCTGCGACTACGACGAGGTCTGGTTCGGGGAGCACCATTCGGCCGGCTCGGAGATCTCGGCCAGCCCCGAGATCATGATCGCCACCGCCGCGCCGAGGACGCGCCGCATCCGCCTCGGCACCGGCGTCGTCTCCGTGAGCTATCACAACCCGCTCTGGGTGGCCGAGCGGATCGTCCAGCTCGACCACCTGACGCGCGGCCGGACGATGCTCGGCCTCGGCCCGGGCTCCCTGCCGACGGACGCGACGATGGTGGGGCTCAGCCAGAAGGACACGCGCGGCCTTCTCGCGGACGGGCTCGACGTGATCACGCGGCTCCTGCGCTCCGACGAGCCGGTGAGCTTCCGCAACGACCGCTGGGAGCTGCACGAGGCGAGGCTGCACCTCCGGCCGTACTCGAACTTCGACATCGTGACCGCCGCCGTGGCCTCGCCCACCGGCCCGCGACTGGCGGGGCGCTACGGGACGGGCATGATCTCGATCGGCGCGACGACGGCGGCGGGCTTCGATGCGCTCGCGCTTCACTGGGACGTGATCGAGGCGGAGGCGGCCCATCACGGGCAGTCGGTCGACCGCTCCAAGTGGCGGCTCGTCGGGCTGTGCCACATCGCCGAGACGGCCGAGCAGGCCCGGCGCGGAGTCGAGTACGGCATCGAGCACTGGTTCAACTACTTCCAGAAGATCGCGGCCTTCCCGCAGATGTCGATGCCGGGCCAGAACGCCCGGGAGATGATCGACTTCATCAACGACTCGGGCTTCGGCGCCATCGGCACGCCCGAGATGTGCCGCGCCCAGATCGAGCGCCTCTGGACGCAGTCGAACGGCGGCTTCGGGGCCTACCTGATGCTCGCGCACAACTGGGCGAACTTCGACGCGACGAAGCGGTCCTACGAGCTGATCGCGCGGGAGGTGTTCCCGCACTTCCAGGGCCAGCACCGCTCGACGATGGATGCCGCGCTCCGCGCGAAGAAGCTCCGCCCCGAGCTGGCGGAGATCCATGCCAAGGCCGTCGAGACGGCGCAGGCCTCCTACCAGGCGGAGAAGGAGAGCCGCGAGGCGACCGAACCGGCCGAGTGAGGCCCGCCGGACGCGGCCGTCGGTGCGCGAGGCGTACCGACGGCCGCGCCGAAGGTCTTCCGATCCCCCGTAGCCGAGGCGTAGCGTAGAGGGTCGGGACGCTCGCGCCCGCGAGCAAAGCGAACAACGGAAGGCGGGCTGCCATGCCATCAGGCCTCATGTGCCGGTGGCCTCACACCATCTTGCTGCGGCTGGACCTCTTGGGAGCGGCCATCCATGCCCTGTTGCGTCCACCCGGGGCGCTCGGAACGTTCCAGCGCCGCGCGGGGGAACGGTGCGGCGGCCGGGTCGCTGGGCACGTCATCCCTCCCCCGTTCCGGCGGCCCTCCCGCCGAGGGCTATCGGTCCAGTCGCAGCAGCCCGTCAGGCCTAAGATCCGCTTTCGGCGAGCCGAGAGCGTCCGGCACCGCCACGACAGGGCCGGTGCGCTTCGCTCCCGTGCCGGAGGGCTACAGTACGGGTGACGGTTCCGTCATGCGCGCTACGGCGGCATGGAAGAGCGATCCTCCCCCTCCAGCCGGGCGACGATCAGGCGGACCGCGGCGGGGACGGGCTCGATCAACGGCGCCGGGAGACGCGGAGCGAGGGCCCGCGCCGCCTCGGCCAACGGGCCGCCCCCGATGATCACCGCCTCCGCACCCGCCGCGACGGCATCGCGGCATGCGGTCAGCAGCGCCTCCTCCAGCGCCGTGCGATCCTCCATCAGCGCGGCCGGATCGCCCGGCGTGACCCAGGTTCCGAGGAAGCGATGCCCGCCGCGTTCCGCACGCGCGGCGATGACATCGCGCAGGTCCGGCGTCGTGGTGACGACGGCGAACGGGCGCTCCTTCCGGCCGGCCTCCCGCATGGCGGCCTCCGCGATCCCGGTGACGGGCACGGAGAGGCGCCCGCGCAGCGCCTCCAGACCCGGATCGCCGAAGGCCGCGACGATCACCGCGTCGTGGCGCGCCAGTCGCGGGGCGAGGGCGAGGACGGCGCGCCCCGCGTCCTCCAGGGCCGCCGGGCAGGTGATCAGCGGCGCGCCGAAGGGCGCCGTGACGCCGTCGACGCGGATCCCGGCGGCCGCTCGCCCGGCGATCTGCCGCATCGCCTCCGTGGTCCGCGCGGAGGTGTTCGGGTTGACGAGGGCGATCCTCACGCCGACCTCTCCACCCACGCCCGGGCGATCTCCTCCCTCGTGGCGACCCAGAGCCGCCCGCGACGCCTTGCGATCTCGTCGAGCACGCCGGTGAAGGCTCCGAACCGTCCCGGCCGCCCGACGATGCGCAGGTGGAAGCCCACGTTGAGAAGCCGCGGCAGCCCCCGCGCGGCCTCGGCCTCCAGCACGTCGAGCGCGTCCGACACGTACCCGACCATGTCGCCCGCGCGGACGAAGCCGTTCGGATGGAAGAACTTCATGTCGTTGCTGTCGAGCGCGTAAGGGACTACGAGGAGCGGTCCGTCCCGGTAGGGCAGGTCGTCGTCGAACCCGTTCGACGTGTAGAGATAGCCGCGCTCCGCGAGGAGGCGCCGCGTCCAGGGGCTCTCGGCGCCGCGGCAGAAGAAGCCCACCGGGCGGCGCCCCGCGGTGGCCGCGATCGCCTCCGCCGCGCGGTCGAGGTCGCGCGCCTCGGCCGCGGCATCCCCGTACTCCGCATGGGGGCGCCAGAGCCAGCCGTGCGAGGCCGGCTCGTGCCCGTCCGCGGCCAGCATCCGCAGCACCGGCGCGGCGCGGGCGGCGGCCCGCCCGCAGACGAACAGCGTCACGCGCATGCCCCGATCGCGGAGGGCATGCGCCATGCGCCAGGCACCGGCCCGCGTCCCGTAGGAGAAGATCTGTTCCTGACCCGGGTCGGCACGGCCCTCGGGCACCACGGAGACGACCTCGCCGATCCGCTCGCTCGCCGGATCGCCGTCGCCCACCTGCCGTTCCGCCCCTTCCTCCACGTTTACCACGATCGACACGGCGAGGCGCGCGCCGCCCGGCCACGTCACGTCGGGCCAGCGTCCGCCGTAACCGACGAGATCCCGCCTCACGACGCTGCATCCGCGAAGCCCTCGGGGCACGGACGGGGGCGCCACTCGGGAAGGCCCGTCGCCTCGCGCCAGTGGCGGGCGATCTCGGCGCGGGTGGCGAACCACACGCCCCCGGCATCCAGCGCGCGGTCGAGGAAGGCCGCCAGCCCGCCGACGCGCGCGGGCCGGCCGATGATGCGGGTGTGGAGCCCCACGGAGAGCATCCGCGGCGCGTCCTCGCCGAGGAGGCGGTCGAGAGCGTCGCCGCAGTAGCGCGCGAAATCGTCCCCGAAGACGAAGCCGCCCCGGTTGTGGAAGCGCATGTCGTTGGTGTCGAACGCGTAGGGCAGCACGACATGCGGCCCCGCGGCCGTCTCCACCGCATAGGGCAGGTCGTCGTTGTAGGCGTTGCTGTCGTAGAGGAACCCGCCCTGCTCGATCAGCAGGTCGCGCGTGCGCGTCGAGGTGGCCGAGCGGGTGTGCCAGCCCAGCGGCGGTGCGCCTGCGGTGCGCGCGACGGCCTCGACGGTGCGGGCGATGGCCCGCCGCTCCTGCGCCTCGCCCATGTGGACGTGCCGCTCCCACCTCCAACCGTGAGCCGCCACCTCATGCCCGTCCGCCACCGCCTCCTCGGCGATCCAAGGCGTCCGCTCCAGCGCGCGTCCGCAGGCGTTCAGCGTCGCCGGCACGCCCCGCTCTCGCAGCGTGGCGCGGATGCGGGGCCAGCCGGCGCGGGGGCCGTACTCGAAGTGGCTCTCCATGCAGGGGTCGACGGCCCCCTCGACGGGCTCCACGGCCTCGTAGACGCCCTCGTTCCGCTCGTCGCCATCCCCGAGCGAGAGCTCCGCCCCCTCCTCCACGTTCACCACGACCGAGACCGCGACCCGGGCGCCGCCGGGCCACGTCACGTCGGGCGCCCCTCGCCGGTGGCCCGCGAAGTCGCGCCGGTCCTGCGGACCGCCCGTCACGCGGCACCGTCCCGTCGGACGGCCCGCGCGGCATCCACGAGGCGCAGGCACGCCTCCCCGTCCCAGCGGATCGGATCCCCCTCCTCCGCGTCCCGCCGCATCAGGGAGGTGGAGACGATCACCCCCTGCGCCGCGGCCAGCACCCGCCCGACATTGCCCGCATCGACCCCGCCGCCCGCGAGGACCGGGAGCGAAGGCACCTCCGCGCGCACGGCGGCGATGCGCGACAGCGTGTCCTCCATGTCCGAGCCCGTGATCACGAGCCCGTCGGCCCCGGCCCTGCGGGCCCAGCCCGCCGCCTCCGGCTGCCCCTCGGAGGAGAGAGGCACCGACGTCCGGTCGTGCACGTCCGCCAGGATCGCGATGTCCTCCCGCCCGAGCCGGGCCCGGTGCGCCACCGCGCCCGCGGCCAGCGCGTGGCGCGGGCCCCAGGCGGTCATCGCGCCGCCGACGAAGACCTTGAGACGCACGAAATCCGCGCCGGCGGCATGGGCGATCGAGAGGGACGCTTCCGGATCGTGCGCCTCGACGATGACCCCGAGGCCGAGGCCCGGGTGCTCGGCCCGGATCAGCCGGGCGAGCGAGGCCATGACGGCCACCACCTCGCTGGACGCCGGCCCGGGGACGCGGGTCTGATCCTGTAGCTTGACCCAGGGGAGGCCGGCGCGGGCGAACACGCCGGCGTTTCCGACGGCCCAGTCCTCGAGCCACGTCATCGACGGGCGCGCGGCGAGGTCGGGCAGATGGAGCGCGGCCACGGGCGCGGGACCGCGCGCGAGGAGCCGGTGCCTCATGCCGACGCCGCGCGGGGGGTGCCGCCCCGTGTGCTGCCGTCCTGTGCGGGACTGCCCTGTGCCTCGCCGTCGGGCAGCGCGCCATCGGCGCCGAACCGGGTCACCGCCCGGGCGGCCGAGCGGACACCGAACCGCGCGGCCATCACCGGATCGCCGAGTTCCACGAGGCCGGCGAGGAAACCGCCGGAGAAGGCGTCGCCCGCGCCGGTCGGATCGCGCGCCTCCACCGTCTTCGCGCGCACCCGGACGGCCTCGCCCCGCGCCCTGTCCCAGACCAGCACGCCCCGGGGCCCAAGCTTGACCGCGATGGCGCCGGGGCAGCGCGCGGCGAGCGCGGCCAGACCGTCCGCAGGCGACGCGCCGGGCAGGAGGGCGTTCAGCTCCACCTCGCTGGGAAGGAAGGCGTCCAGCCGCGCCAGGATCGGCGTGAGCGCGTCGAGCGGCTCCCGGGCGAGCTGCCAGCCGGGATCGGCGGTCCGCACCATCGAGGCGGGGAAGCGCTCCAGCATCGCCCGCATCACCTCGGGTCCGGACGGTGCCAGATGGACGCCCCGGGCGGCGAGGAACCGCGCGGGCACCTGTCCGGCCCGAAGCGGGTTCCGCACCCGGAACTCCGCGTAGCTGACCTCGCCGGGTGCGTGCCTCGCCGCGAGGATCGCACTCCAGCGCGCCCTCTGGGCCGCGTCGAGCCGGTCGGTGGGTAGGCCGGCGGCGGCCAGCTCCTCCGGCGCACTCTGGAACCGCTCGTCCCGCTCGCCGCCGGGGCCGTAGAGGAACCAGGTGCAGGCCGTCAGCCGCGCCGGGGCGAAGGCGACGCCGCCGAGGTCGACCCCGCCCTTCTCGAGCCGGGCGAGCACATCGCGCGGGTAGGAGGCCACGGCCTGGCTCACGAGCCCGACCCGGCCGACCCAGTGCAGCGCCCCCGCGGCGGCGTAGGCGCCGTTGCCCCCCGCCTTGCCGAGCCCCACCGTCCCGTCCGCCGCCACGACGTTGTCGACCGTCAGCCCGCCGACGCAGACGAGATCGGGCGGCCTCACCGGGCCGGCCCGCCCGGGGCGGAGCGGGGAACCGCAGGGACCACCCTCAGCCGCCCAGTCTCGGCGCCCCGAGGCCGAGCGCGTCGCGCTCCATCGCGGCGTGGTAGCCGAAGAGGTGGAGCGGCACGGAGTAGACCACCGGCGCCACCTCAGCCGGCACGGGCGGCAAGTGCCACGTGATGTCGGCCGTCGCCGCGATCTCGGTCTCGCCCTCGGGCACGAGCGCGAGGCATGTCCCCCCCTCTCCGCGGCTCATGATCGCCGTCTCGAGAGCCCGGGCGTGGCTCGCCTCGTCGGGCGCCACGAGAATCAGCGGATCGCCCGCCTTCTGGGTGCGGTAGTGATGGTACTCCTCGAGGGGAAAGGCGACCGCGTGGATCGGCGCCAGTTCCTTGAGCTTCGCCGCGCCGAAGGCCGCGGGAGCGTAGTGTGGCCCGGCCCCAGCCAAGAGCACCATGTCGGCGCGCGCGAAGCGCCGCGCCGCCTCCCGCGCGGGCTCGTAGAACCGCCGCGCCACGGCGTCGACCTGCGCCGGCAACGCCTCGAGCGCGGCGTCGAGCGGTCCCGGATCCCCCCCCTTCGCCCTGAGCACCGCCGCCGCGAGCGCGAGCTTGAGCGCCATCGCCGCAGTGCTCGACTGGGTGGGCCAGCCGCCACGCGTCGCCCGGATGTGGAGCGCCCCGGGGAACCGCTCCATCAGCGGCGAGCCCAGCGTGTTGCTCAGGCCGATCACGTAGGCCCCGCGTTCCGCCGCGGCCGCGAGGCCATCCATCACGGGCTCCGTCTTGCCCGAGGAACTCAGCCCGATGGCGACGGTCTCCCCATCCGACGTGCCGGTGCCGTAGGTCGCATAGTCGAAGGCCTCCACCGGCTCGCAGGGGCAGCCCAGCGCCCGTTCCATCGCGTGCCGCACCCCGAACCCCGAGATCCAGGAATCGCCGCAGCCCACCATGACGACACGTCGGATCGTGCGGTCGGCGAGGTCGCGCGCGATGGCGGCGAGGGGCGCCGCGTTCGCCTCCAGCGTCGCCCGGATGGCATCGCCCTGTGCCATCATCTCCTCGTTGGTCAGAGCGACGCGGCGGAACCGCTCCGGATCCCCGGGCGCGTCGGACGAGGATTCGCGCCGGATCTCCTTCAGGCGGTCCTGAATGCTCATCGTCCTCTCCTTCGCTGGCGGGCCGATTTTGGGTTCCACGGAAGCCCGTCTTTCGGTATTTGTCATTCGGACCGCAAACGCAAGGATCGATCGTGCCTGAGGACCACGCCAGCGGGCCGGACGCTGATTCGGACGTCCCTCTCCCCCCGCGCCACCTGCGCATCCTCGAGATGCTGAGCGAGACGCCGGCGCTGGAGGTCGGTCGCCTGTCCGAGGCACTCGGCGTCTCGGCGGTGACCATCCGCTCGGATCTCGACGCGCTCGACCGCAGGCAGCTTCTCCGGCGCGTCCGGGGCGGGGCGACCGCGATCCGGGCGGCGCGGTTCGAGCGGCCCGCCGGCCTGCCAGGCCAGGATTTCGGGGAGGAGAAGCGCCGCATCGGCGAGATGGCGGCCCGCATGGTCCGCCCGGGGGAGACGATCGTGCTGGACGCCGGCACCACGACCCTCGCGATGGCGATGGCCCTGCCGGAGGGGCTGCGCGACGTGCTCGTCGTCACGTCCTCGCTCGACGTGGCCATCGCGCTCCACCGGCACCCGGGAGTCTCGGTCATGGTAACGGGCGGCAAGCTCAAGGAGACGGGGCGCAACGCCGGCGCGCACGCGCTCGTCTCTCCGTTCGGCACCCTCCTCCTCGGCCAGGTGAACGCGGACTGCGCCTATCTCTGCTGCACGGGGATCGACCCGGAGCGCGGCTTCACCAACGCCCATTTCGACGAGGTCGAGATCAAGCGCGCCATGATCGCAGCCTCGCGTCGGTCGCTGATGCTGGGGGATTCGGGGAAGATCGGGCATATCGGCGGGGCGCGCATCGCCGGCCCTTCCGAGGTGGACACGCTCCTCACGGATGCCGGTGCGCATGCCGGCGACGTCGCCGCGCTGGAAGCGGCGGGCCTCCGCGTCCTCCTCGCCTGAAGGGGCGGCCGAACGGCGGCGTCATCGCGGCCGGTTCGCCCCGTGGCGCCGAAACGGGCAGCGGCGCCCGGGTTTCGGGCGGATCGATCGGCGCGGAGGCGCGCGCTTTGCGCAGCATGCCGTTTACGACTTGCGTTAGCTTTCGATTGGGTCATCTTCGAAGGGCACGAATGCGGGGCCGCGACGTCCCGACGACAGGGAGACACGCGATGCGACTCACACGACGCAGCGTCCTCGCCGGGATAGCCGGGACCACGGCGCTCGCCGCGCCGACGATCCTGCGGGCGCAGGACCGCGAACTCGTCATGATCGGCTACGGCAACGAACAGGATCGCCCGCTGCAGCGCGCCGGCGAGGAGCTGGGCCGCCGCCATCCGGGCGTCACCCTGACCGTGATCGGCGGGCTGTCCGCGGAGGCGCTGGCCCAGATCCGCGCCTCCCGCGGCGACAGCCCGTACGCGCTGGCGGTGATGGGCTCGCCCGCCATCGTCAACGCGCTGGCCGAGGACGTGCTGGAGCCGATGGACCTGTCGCAGATCCCCAACGCGTCGACCATCGAGGACAGGTTCCTGCCGCTCTCCTACGGCGCGGGCTGCCCGATCACCTTCGAGGGGATCGGCATCGCCTACAACGCCGACGTGATCGAGACCCCTCCCACCACCTGGGAGGAACTCTGGTCGGGCGAGTACAACGGCCGGGTCGGGATGTGCCGTCCGCAATCGAACCTCGGCCTAGGCGTGCTGGCCGCCACCAACGAGGCGTTCGGTCGGCCCCAGACGGAGATGCAGGCCGCGCTCGACCGGTGGATGGAGCTCGACCCGCTCGTCGGCCGCTCGCCCCCGCTCCTGCAGCAGATGCTCGAGCGCGGCGAGATCGACATCACCCCGCTCTGGCACGTCAACACCGCGCTCGCCGCGGCCGCGGGCCTGCCCATCGGCTACGTCAAGGTGCAGGGGCCGGGGCCACTCATGCTGCCCTCCAACGTCGTCCACTTCGTGAACACGCCCGACGGCACGCGCGAGCTGGTCCACGAGTTCGCCGACATTATGCTGCAGCAGGAGCTCCAGAGCTTCGCCGGCGGCGCGCCCTTCTACTTCGGCACCGTCGTCGAGGGCGTCGAGACCCCCGAGGCCGCGCAGCCCTACGTGCCCGCCACCGCCGAGGAGCGCGACGCCATGTCCTCGCTCGACTGGCAGGCGATCGCGCCCATGCGCGGCGATACCGTGGAGACGTTCGACCGCATGTTCGCCGGATGACGCTCGCCCCGGGCGGGGTTCGGGACGCGGAGGCGGTGGGGGCACACGATGCCCCCGATCCGCCGGCCCCTGCCTCGGCTCCGGCGGATCCGGCCGGCCGTGACGCCGCCGTCGCGCCCGTTCTCGAGGTCCGCGCCCTCGAGAAGCGCTTCGGGGCGACCACCGTGCTCGACCGCTGCGACCTAGACGTCGCCGAGGGCGAGATCGTGACCCTCCTCGGACCGTCCGGGTGCGGGAAGACCACCCTCCTGCGCTGCGTCGCGGGCTTCCTCGACCCCGACGGCGGCACCATCGTCATCGACGGCCGCGACACCCGCCCCGTGCCCGTCAACCGCCGGCCGGTGGGCGTCGTGTTCCAGTCCTACGCCCTCTTCCCGCATCTGACGGTGGCGCGGAACGTGGGCTACGGGCTGAGGATGCGGGGGATGGCCGGGGCCGACATCGACGCCCGCGTGGCCGCGGCCCTGGACACGGTCGCGCTCGGCGATCTGGCCGGACGCTATCCGGCCCAGCTGTCGGGGGGCCAGCAGCAGCGGGTGGCGGTGGCCCGCGTGCTGGTGCTCGAGCCGCGCGTGCTCCTCCTCGACGAGCCCTTCAGCGCGCTCGACGCCAAGCTGCGCGGCGCCATGCAGGTGGACCTGCGCGCCCTCATCAAGCGGCTCGGCACCACGGCGATCTTCGTCACCCACGATCAGGACGAGGCGCTGACAATGTCCGACCGGATCGCGGTGATGCGCGCCGGGCGGATCGAGCAGGCGGGCCCGCCCGACGAGGTGTTCGACCGCCCGGCCACGGCCTACGTCGCCGACTTCGTCGGCTCCTCGAACTTCTGGGCCGGCGAGGCGGCGGGCGGCCGCGTCGCCCTTCCCGACGGCCAGTCCGTCGCCACGCCGCTCGGCGGCCCGGTGCAGGTGATGGCCCGGCCCCACAACATCCGGCTCACGCCCGGGGGCGAGGGGCGATGGCGCGGCACGGTGCGCCGCCATCGCCCGGTCGGCGCGCTGGTGGAGTACGAGGTCGAGGCGGGCCTGCCCGAGCCGCTCCGCGTCGCCACGCTGCGGCAGGAGCATGCCCGGCCGGTGGGCGAAGGCGCGGAGGTCGCGTTGAGCCTGCGCGACCCGTCGCTCTGCGCGGTCTACCCCCCCTCCGCGCCGGAGTGAGCCCCATGTCGGAGGCCCCCTCCGTTCCGCTCCCGGCCCGCCGCCGGGCGTCGCCCCTGCTCGATCCGCTGCTCGACAAGCTGCTCTCCGGCCGCGGCATCTGGCCCGCGGTGCCCGCGCTCGTCGCCCTGACGCTGGTCGCGGTGATCCCCTTCGCCATCCTCCTCTCGCTCGGCTTCTCCGAAATGGAGATTGAGCGCGGCGCCATCGTCACGACGGGGTACACGCTGGACTACCTGACGGCCGCGCTGGCCGACCCGCTCTACTGGACGACCTTCCAGCGCTCGATGACGCTGGCGCTCACCACCACGGCGCTCTGCCTGCTGTTCGGCTACCCGGTCGCCTATCTCTACCTCACCTCCGGGACGTGGACGCGCCGCCTCATCCTGATCCTCACCGTCGCGCCGCTCCTGACCTCGGGCATCGTGCGCACCTATGCCTGGCTCGTGATCCTGGGCGGGCGCGGCGTCGTGAACCAGACGCTCATGCAGATGGGCCTGATCGACCGGCCGCTGAGGATCGTGAACACGCATTGGGCGGTGCTGATCGGCATGGCGCAGATCCACCTCCCGGTGATGATCCTGCCCCTGATCGCCGTCATGTCGCGCCAGGATCGCCGCATCGAGGAGGCGTCGGCCAACCTCGGCGCCACCCGGCTGGGCACGCTTCGGCACGTCATCCTGCCAATGAGCGCGCCCGGCATCGGCACCGGCGCCGCGCTCGTCTTCACGCTCTCCTACACCACCTTCGTCGTCCCCCAGCTCCTCGGCGGGGGCAACTACCTCAACGCGGCCACGATGATCTACGAGCAGGTCGTCTACTCGCTCGAATGGTCGAAGGGCGCGGTCTCCTCGCTGCTGCTGATGGCGTCCTGCCTCGTCGTTCTGGTGGTCATCGCCTGGGCGACCAACCGGGCGACCCGCTGGACCCGGGGGCGGGACGGATGAGCGCGCCTCTCCCTCCCGTGCCCGAGGCGCCCGACGGCGGACTCGCGGACCGGCTCGGCATCGGCCTCGTGATCGCCCTCGCGGTGGCGGCGCTCGTGCTGCTCGTCGCGCCCTCGGTCGTCGTGCTGATCATCTCCTTCGACACGCGCGCCTTCGTCTCCTTCCCGCCCGAAGGCTTCACCCTCCGCTGGTACGCGGAGGTCTTCTCGCAGGACGTGCTCGTGGAGGCGATGATCAACTCCCTGCAGGTCGGCCTCGCCGTCACGGCGATCTGCATCCTCCTGGGGGTGCCCACGGCGCTCGTCTGCGTGCGCGGCCGGTTCCGTGGCACCACGGCGCTGTCGATCTACGTGCTCGTCCCCCACATGGTGCCCGGGATCGTCCTGGGCGTGGCGGTGCTCTTCGCGGGGGCGCTCGTCGGCATCGGCCCGTCGATGACCCTCCAGTCCGTCTCGATCGCGGTGTTCGTCCTCGCAGTGATGGTGCGCACCGTGCAGAGCCGGCTCCAGCGGCTCGATCCCGCGCTGGAGGAGGCCGCCGCCAACCTAGGCGCCTCCCCGTTCCAGGCGCTCCGGACGATCACCTTCCCGCTGCTCCTGCCCGCGGTCATGGCGGGCGCCGTGTTCACCTTCATCGAGGGGTTCGACAACATCTCCGTCGCCATCTTCACGCACAGCTTCCGCGACCGGCCGCTGCCCATCGAGCTCCTCGCCATGGTGCAGACCACGAACACCCCGCTCGTCGCCGCCGTCTCAGGCGTGCAGATCGCGCTCGCCGTGCTCGCCCTCGTCGCCGTCTCCCGCGCCGTCGGGCTGGACGGCATCAACGATTGACGTCCTCCCGTCCCGACATCCCGAGGATCGTGCGAAGCTCCGCCACGGTGGGCAGGGCGCCGTGCGTGCCGGGCCGCGAGACGGCCAGCGCGGCGGCGCGGGCGGCGCGGGCGAGGTCGTCCGGGGCGATCCCGTCCCCCCGCCGCATCGCGCAGGC
>CAZWWR010000038.1:0-20980 GCA_964637265.1 uncultured Jannaschia sp. | reverse complement strand
CGGGCGCCAGTCGGCCTCCGCGCCGCCCTCCCGGGCGTCGCGCCGGGCCGTGCCGAGCACCAGGCCCGGCTGCCGCCCGCCGATCAGCTCGAGATAGACCTCGGCCAGGATCTCGCTGTCGAGCAGGGCGCCGTGCATCGTGCGGCGGCTGTTGTCGATCCCAAAGCGCCGGCAGAGCGCGTCGAGCGAGGCCGGTGCGCCCGGGAAGCGCGAGCGCGCGATGGCCAGGGTGTCGACGGCCCGCTCGTCGGGGAGCTGCGGCAGGCGGCACCAGTCGAGCTCCGCGTTCAGGAACTTCATGTCGAAGGCGGCATTGTGGATCACCAGCCGCGAGTCGCCGACGAAGTCGAGGAACGCCTGCCCCACCTCCGAGAAGACCGGGAAATCCTTCAGGAACTCGTCGCCGAGGCCGTGCACCTTGAACGCATCGTCGGGCATCGCCCGTTCGGGGTTCACGTACTGGTGGTAGGTCCGCCCCGTCGGCATGTGGTTGAGAAGCTCCACCGCGCCGATCTCGACGATCCGGTCGCCGGTGCCCGGATCGAACCCGGTCGTCTCGGTGTCGAGCACGATCTCGCGCATGGGTCAGCCTCCGGTCAGGTCGGCGAGGATGGCATCGACCTGCGCCTCGGCTTCCGCCAGGCCGGTCGTCTCGATGATGTAATCCGCGCGGGCGCGCTTGTCAGCGTCCGGCATCTGCCGGGCGAGGATCGCGTCGAGCTCCTCGGGGGTCATCTTCCCCCGGTCCAGCACGCGGGCCCGCTGCACCTCGGCGGGGGCGGTCACGACGACGCTCCGGTCCACCTCGGCGCCGGTCTCGAACAGGAGCGGGATGTCGAGCAGCACGACCGGTGCCCCGGCGTTGGCCCGGAGGAACGCCGCGCGGTCCTCCGCGACGAGCGGGTGGACGATGGCCTCCAGCCGGCGCAGCGCCGCGGCATCCCCGGTCACGGCGCGTCGGAGCGCGTCGCGGTCCACGACACCCGCCCGAACCGCTCCCGGAAAGGCCGCGCGCAGCGGACCCGCCGCCGCGCCGCCCGGCCCGTAGAGACGATGCACCGCGGCGTCCGCATCCCAGACGGGCACGCCGCGCCGCGCGAACATGGCGGCGGTGGTCGTCTTGCCCATGCCGATGGAGCCCGTCAGGCCAAGCGTGATCACGCGAGCACCGCGCGGCGGAGTGCCTCGTCCACCTCGGGCATCCGGCCGAACCAGCGCGCGAAACCGGGCGCCGCCTGGTGGAGGAGCATGCCGAGCCCGTCGACGGTGGCGAGACCGCGCTCCGCCGCCGCCGCCAGGAGCGGCGTGACGAGCGGCGCGTAGACGGCATCGGTCACGACCGCGTCGTCCGGCAGGGTGCGGAGGTCGATCTCGAGTGGCGGCTGCCCCGTCATCCCGAGGCTGGTCGTGTTCGCCAGGAGCGAGGCGCCGCGGAGCGCATCCCCGACAGCGCTCCACTCGACGGCGGTGATCCGGTCGTCCAGTTCCTCAAGGGCCCGGGCACGCGGCAGCGTCCGGTTGACGACGCGGATCTCGGGCACGCCCGCGTCGAGGAGGGCGACCGCGGCGGCGCGCGCGGCGCCGCCCGCCCCGAGGAGGACAGCCGGCCGGCCGGCATCCCAGCCCGGCGCGCCCTGACGGAGGTTCGCGAGGAAACCGTGCGCATCGGTATTCTCGGCCATGATCGTCCCGTGCCTGAATGTCAGAGTGTTGGCCGCACCGATGCGCCGGGCGGTAGGATCGGCCTCTCCGGCCATCGCGAGCGCTGCCTCCTTGTGGGGGATCGTGACGTTGCAGCCGACGAAAGCGAGCCTCGGCAGGAGCGCGAGCGTCTCCGCGAGGTCGGCCGGGCGCACGTGGAGCGGCACGTAGTGGCCCCGGAGCCCGTAGCGTGCGAGCCAGTGGGCGTGCAGCCGCGGCGACCGGGAATGCCCGATCGGGTCGCCGAGCACCGCGGCAAGTGGGGTCGGGGCACTCATCCCGGCAGGTCCCCCCGGACGGTCAACCAGTTGAGCAGAGGCAGGAGCGGGAGGCCTTGGACGGTGAAATGGTCGCCCGCGACGGACGCGAAGAGCCGGGCGCCCTCCTCCTCCAGCCGGTAGCCGCCGACCGAATGGCGAATGGCCTCCCAGTTCCGCGTCACGTAATCGGAGAGATAGGCGTCGGAGACGTCCCGCATCGTCATCCTGGCGGTGGAGACGTGACGCCAGACGGGGCGGTGGTCGTCTGATCCCGCCTCGACAACCACCGCCGCGGCGTGAAGCAAATGCGTGGCGCCGCGCAGATCCCTGAGCTGCGCCATCGCCTCCTCGGGGCTCGCGGGCTTCCCGAGGAGGGCTCCGCCATGTTCGAGGACCTGATCGCCGCCGAGCACGAGATCGCCTCCGGACCGCGCGGCCCGCAGGGCCTTCATCTCGGCGAGGGCATCCGCGACGTCGCGCGGCCTCGCGCCCTCCGCGAGGAGCGCATCCCGCATCGCGGCCTCGTCGACCCTGGCCGGCCGGACCTCGTGCGGCACCCGGGCGGCGTGCAGCAGCCGGCTGCGGGTCTCGGAGGCGGAGGCGAGGACGAGCATCGGCGGAGGCGGCCTTGGGGGCGGAACTGGGGATGACCGCCGGGATAGCGGCGGGAGGGCCGGTGAGGAAGGGGGCCCGAGGCGCCGGCCGACCCGGTTGACGGGAGAAACCGCTGACAGGACACGATTCGTCCGGGAACAATTCACCGGCGTCGCGGTTGTGGGGTTGCTGTGGGGCGGCCGGTCCTGTCCCTCGTGTCCCCCAAAACATGCCCGGAACGCTCCACAGCATCCGCAGCCTGCGGGGCTCGCTCGCGGCGCGTTCGCCCACAGGCGGCGGAGAGGAGGCGGGCGCGTAACTCACCATGCCGCACAGGCGCGCGTCGGCACGAGTTCTTCCCATGAGTCACTGCGCAACAGACTCCAACAACCTTTCTTCTTCTTTAATGAGGGGAGGAGGGGCCCGATTGACAACGCGGGAGGGCAGTCATAGCTCTCGCGAAACGGCGGGTCGTCCTGACCCGGATGCCGTTCCCCAGAGAACACCCATCTGAACGCGCGGCGACCATCGGCCCGCGCCGGGAGGCGATGCCATGCGCGACGACCATACGCCCGGGGCCGAGAGCCCCGAGGAGGCGGCAGAGGCCGGCTCCCTTCACCTTCGCGACCTGAAGGCGACCTCGCCCAAGGACCTCGTGAGCATGGCGGAGGCACTGGAGATCGACAACGCGTCGACCATGCGCAAGGGCGAGCTCATGTTCTCGATCCTGCGCGAGCGGGCCGACGAGGGATGGGACATCTTCGGCGAGGGCGTGCTCGAGGTGCTGCAGGACGGCTTCGGCTTCCTCCGTAACCCGGAGGCGAACTACCTGCCCGGCCCGGACGACATATACGTGAGCCCGGAAGTCATCCGCTCGCACTCGCTGAGGACGGGCGACACGGTCGAGGGCGTGATCCAGGCGCCGGACGAGAACGAGCGTTACTTCGCGCTGAAGACGGTGGTCTCGATCAACTTCGAGGCGCCCGAGAAGGCCCGTCACAAGGTCTCCTTCGACAACCTGACGCCGCTCTATCCCGACGAGCGGCTCAACATGGAGATCGAGGATCCGACGATCCGCGACCGTTCGGCCCGGATCATCGACCTCGTGGCGCCGATTGGGAAGGGGCAGCGAAGCCTGATCGTGGCCCCGCCCAGGACGGGCAAGACGGTCCTCCTCCAGAACATCGCGAAGTCGATCGAGACCAACCACCCGGAATGCTACCTCATGGTGCTGCTCATCGACGAGCGGCCCGAGGAGGTGACGGACATGCAGCGCTCGGTGAAAGGCGAGGTCATCTCGTCGACCTTCGACGAGCCCGCGACGCGCCACGTGGCCGTCTCTGAAATGGTGATCGAGAAGGCGAAGCGTCTGGTGGAGCACAAGCGGGACGTCGTGATCCTGCTCGACTCGATCACGCGGCTCGGCCGGGCGTTCAACACGACCGTGCCGTCCTCGGGAAAGGTGCTCACCGGCGGCGTGGACGCCAACGCCCTGCAACGGCCCAAGCGCTTCTTCGGCGCCGCCCGGAACATAGAGGAGGGCGGCTCGCTCACGATCATCGCGACCGCGTTGATCGACACGGGCTCGCGGATGGACGAGGTGATCTTCGAGGAGTTCAAGGGCACCGGCAACTCCGAGATCGTCCTGGACCGGAAGGTCGCGGACAAGAGGGTCTTCCCGGCGATGGATATCCTGAAGTCCGGCACGCGGAAGGAGGATCTTCTCGTCGATCCGAAGGACCTTCAGAAGACGTTCGTGCTGCGCCGGATCCTGAACCCGATGGGCACGACCGATGCGATCGAGTTCCTCATCTCAAAGCTCAAGCAGACGAAGACGAACGGCGAGTTCTTCGACTCCATGAACAGCTGAGCCCGAAGGCACGGGGCCTTCGGTGGAGACGATCTACGCGCCGGCCACCGCGCAGGGAAAGGCCGGTGTCGCCGTGCTGCGCATCTCGGGCCCCGAGGCCGACGCGGTTCTCCAGCGCCTGACCGGAGGAGACCTCCCGTCGCCACGCCGAGCGTCCCTGCGATCGCTCAGGAGCCCGGACGGCACGGTTCTCGACCGGGCGCTCGTGCTCCGCTTCGAGGCCGGGGCGAGCTTCACCGGCGAGGCGGTGGTCGAGCTTCACCTCCACGGAAGCGTGGCGGTCGTCGATGCGGTGATGGCGGAGATCGCCGCAACCGGCCTCGCGCGTCTTGCGCGCCCTGGCGAGTTCACGCGCCGCGCCTTCGCCCGCGGGCGCCTCGACTTGAGTCAGGTCCGGGGCCTCGCCGAGCTGATCGATGCCGAGACGGAGACGCAGCGACGGGCGGCTCAAGCGCGGATGGACGGCGCCTTGACCCGCGTGGTCGGAGACTGGCGCAGGCGCATCGTACGCGCCGCGGCTCTGCTCGAGGCGGTCATCGACTTCGCCGACGAGGAGGTGCCGGAGGACGTCATGCCCGAGGTGCGTGACCTCCTCCGTAATCTGCCGGCGGAGATGGATGGGCAGATACGCGGAGCGGACGCGGCACGGGGCGTGAGGCAAGGCTTCACGGTGGCGGTCGTCGGCCCGCCCAATGCGGGCAAGTCGAGCCTGGTGAACGCGATGGCCGGTCGCGAGGCGGCCATCGTCACCGAGATCGCCGGCACGACCCGCGATGTTCTGGAGGTCCGCCTGAACCTGGACGGCCTTCCCGTGACCCTGCTCGACACCGCGGGCCTGCGGGAGACCGCCGACCCGGTTGAGCGCATTGGCGTAGCGCGGGCCAGGGAGCGGGCCGGAGCTGCGGACTTGCGGGTGCTCCTGGTGCCCCCGGACGGTGCCGTGGCCGCGACGGTGGGGGAGCAGGGGGATCTCGTGGTTCCGAGCAAGGCCGACCTGCGGCTGGGGTCCGAACCGGCCGCCGTCTCGACCGTCACGGGCGATGGGCTGGATTCACTCCGTCATGAGATCGTCCGGCGGTTGAAGGACCGTGCGGAGGCGGCATCGCTCCTCACGCGATGGCGGGAGGTGGAGGCCGTGACCGAAGCGCGGGCACGCCTCGATGCGGCGCTGACGGGTATCGCGGCCGGCGCGCCCGAGGAGTTGATCGCGGCCGAGCTCCGCTCCGTCCTCGTTGCGCTTGAACATCTGCTCGGGCGTGTGGATATCGAGGAGGTTCTGGACGAGGTGTTCGCCTCGTTCTGTCTCGGCAAGTGAGGGCGGGTCCGGTGGCGCAGCGCTTCGACGTGGTGGTGATCGGCGGCGGTCATGCGGGCTGCGAGGCGGCGCATGCGGCCCATCGCATGGGCATGCGCGTCGGGCTGGTGACGATGCGGGCGGCCGATATCGGCGTGATGTCATGCAATCCGGCGATCGGAGGGCTCGGCAAGGGCCATCTCGTCCGGGAGATCGACGCGCTGGACGGCCTGATGGGTCGGGTGGCCGACCGAGCGGGCATCCAGTTCCGGCTCCTCAATCGTCGGAAGGGGCCGGCGGTGCGCGGGCCGCGCACGCAGGCCGACCGAGACCTGTACCGCGCGGCGATGGCGAGCGAGATCGCAGCCGCGGAGCGGATCGACCTCGTCGAGGGTGAGGTGGTGGACCTTCTCGTCGACGGCGGGCGAGCCGGGGGCGTGCGGCTGGCGAGCGGACGGGACATCCTGGGCGATGCGGTGATTCTCACGTCCGGGACGTTTCTGGGCGGGATCATCCATATCGGGACGGAACGACGGCGGGGAGGCCGCATGGGCGACGCGGCGTCGAACGCGCTCGCGGATCGCATCCGGGGTCTTGGGCTTCCGACGGGCAGGCTGAAGACGGGGACGCCCCCGCGGCTGGCCCGGGACAGCATCGATTGGGACGCCGTGGACCGGCAGGAGGCGGATGAGGAGCCGATGCTGTTCAGCTACCTCCACAACCGCCCGTTCGTGCGGCAGGTCGCCTGCGGCATCGTCCACACCACGCCGGAAACGCACGAGATCATTCGTGCGAACCTCGGATCGTCGGCGATGTACGGGGGGCGGATCGAAGGAACGGGGCCGCGCTATTGCCCCTCGATAGAGGACAAGGTGGTCCGTTTCGCCGACAAGGCGTCCCATCAGGTCTTTCTCGAACCGGAGACGCTGGAAGGGCACGTCGTCTACCCGAACGGCATCAGCACCTCCTTGCCCGTGGACGTGCAGGAGGCATACGTCCGGTCGATCCCCGGTCTGGAACGAGCCGAGATCCTGCAGCCGGGATACGCGATCGAGTATGATTATCTCGATCCTCGGCGGCTCGACAGGACGCTTGCGACGGACGCCGTCGCCGGTCTCTATCTCGCCGGTCAGGTCAACGGGACGACGGGATACGAGGAGGCGGCGGGGCAGGGTCTCATCGCCGGGATCAACGCCGCCTTGGCCGTGCAGGGGCGGGAGCCGCACGTCTTCTCCCGGACGCAGTCCTATCTCGGCGTAATGATCGACGATCTGACGACGCGTGGGGTGACCGAGCCGTATCGGATGTTCACCTCGCGGGCGGAGTACCGGCTGTCGATCCGGGCGGACAATGCAGACCTCAGGCTGACCGAACTTGGCGTGGAACTCGGTTGCGTCGGCCGGGAGCGGGTGGATGTGTTCGAGCGCCGGCGGGAGTCACTTGCAGAGGTTCGTAAGGTGTTGAAGGCGCATCGGCTCTCACCGAACGAGGCGCGCGCTGCCGGAATCGAGGTCCGGGAGGACGGGACCGTGCGGAACGGCATGACCTTGCTAACCCTACCAGGTGTCGGGATGGCGAAGCTACGCGCGATCCTCCCCGGCCTGCCCGATAGAGGTAAAGGTACGGATTCTCAGATTGAGATAGAGGCTTCCTATACCCCCTACGAGAGGCGACAGGCTGCGGATATCGCCCGCCTCCGGCAGGACGAGGTTCTGTCCATTCCGCCTTCCTTCCCTTACGAGGATGTGGACGGACTGTCTTCGGAACTGATGGCGAAGCTGAACGAGATCAGACCGTCCGACATGGCTCAGGCCGCGCGCATTGAAGGGATGACGCCGAGCGCATTGCTGCTTATCGCGGCGGCGATACGGCGCAAGGGGAACGACCATGACGGCGGCGGAGGAGCGGTTCCTTTCGCAGTATGACCTCCCCGATGGCGGCGCAGAGCGGCTGAGGGTCTATGCCGACTTGATCGAGGTCTGGAACAGGCGCATCAACCTTTTCGGACGAGGCGCGGTTCGGGATCTCTGGGGACGGCACTTTCGTGATGGTGCCGATGTAGCGGTTCGGATTGCCCCGGAGTTGCGAACAGTCTGCGACATCGGGAGTGGCGGTGGAGTTCCCGGCATGGTGGTGGCGGCGATGAGACCCGATCTGCATCTGACGCTGATCGATGCGGACGAACGTAAGTGCGTGTTCCTGCGAGAGGTTGCACAGGCGATCGAGGTAGAGTGCGAGGTGATCTGCGCACGTATAGAGGCGGTCGAACCTAGGAAGGCGGAGGTCGTCACCGCGCGTGCCCTCGCGCCCCTCACTACTCTGCTCTGGTACTGCGAGCGTCACCTCGCGCGGGTCGGCAGAGCGCTGTTGCTCAAGGGTGCGAGATGGGAGACGGAGGTGGTGGACGCGCGACGCGAGTGGGCGTTCGAAATCGGGGTTGAAGAGCGTGCTGGCGGGGGAGTGCTTCTCGCTTTGGACGAGATCGCAAGGGTGAGCCGTTGAAGGTCGTCTGTATCGCGAACCAGAAAGGTGGAGTCGGGAAGACGACCACGGCGATCAATCTCGGCGCCGCGCTCGTCGAATGTGGCTTCGAGGTGCTGATCGTCGATATCGATCCGCAGGGAAATGCGTCGACTGGCTTGGGTGTTTCACGTGAAACACGCGAGGCGACAATCTACGACGTTCTCCTGGAAGGCCTCTCGTTACAGCAAGCTATTAAAGCAGGGCCTATCGAGGGGTTATACGTCGTACCTGGGACGACCGATCTCGCCTCTGCGGATATCGAGATCATGAAGATGCCCCGCCGAACGGGGTTACTTAGAAATGCAATCATCGGTCTGGATCACCAGCCGGATTATGTCCTCATCGACTGCCCGCCGGCGCTCAGCCTCCTCACGGTGAATGCACTCGTCGCTGCCCAATCGGTTCTCGTCCCGCTGCAGTCCGAGTTCTTCGCCCTCGAGGGACTCTCCCAACTCATGCTTTCGATTCGGGAAGTCCGTGGGTCGGCGAACCCTGCGCTGAGGATCGAGGGGATCGTCATGACCATGTTCGACCGGCGGAACAATCTTTCCGTACAGGTCGACTCGGACGTCCGGGCTACGCTCGGTGACTTGGCCTACGAAACGCGCATCCCCAGGAACGTGAGACTCAGCGAAGCACCGAGCCACGGTCAGCCGGTCACACTCTACGATCCGACCTCACGAGGAAGCATCGCCTACAGGGCCTTGGCACGGGAATTCCTCGGTCGAGAAGGACGTGAATCGAAGGCAGCGGAGCAAGATGTCGAATATACGTGACGGTCGGCGACTCGCGCGCGGTCTCTCCGCGCTGATGTCGGATGCCGGCTTGGCGGACCCGGCGAAGGACCTAGCCAGCGGGACGACCTCCGATCCGAAGTTGAGATCGGTACCGATCGACCGGATTTCGGCAAACGCTCATCAACCGCGACAGACTTTCGCTGAGGATGAGCTCGAGGAGCTAGCCGCCTCCATACGGGCAAAGGGCGTGCTCCAGCCTCTCATAGTCCGAACCGATCCCACCGGCCCGGACCGGTTCCAGATCGTCGCGGGCGAACGCCGATGGCGTGCGGCGCAGATGGCGGGCCTGCACGAGGTTCCGGTCGTCCTGCGGGAATTCGAGGATGCGGAACTCCTCGAGGTCGCCATCATCGAGAACATACAACGTGCGGATCTCAACCCGATCGAGGAGGCCGAAGCGTACAAGGGACTGATCGACCGTCATGGGCATACACAGGAGCAGCTCGCGACCGTCCTCGGGCGCAGCCGCAGCCATGTCGCGAACGTCCTCCGACTGGTCAACCTCCCGGAGGAGATTATAGCCATGGTCCGCAGCGGTGATCTGACCAGCGGGCATGCGCGGGCGCTCCTGACCGCAGAGCAGCCAGTCGATCTTGCCCGCGAGATCGTCGCAAGAAACCTGTCGGTCAGGGAAACGGAACGTCTGGCGAAGCGCAGGAGTGGAACGCCCCCCAGTAGCCCGACCAAGAGACGTCGATCGGTGGTAGACGAGGAGAAAGACCCGGATACCAGGATGCTTGAGGGCGACCTGAGCGCAACTCTACGGATGGCGGTGACGATCCGACATTCCGGCGCGGGCGACGGCGGCGTGCTCTCGGTTCGCTACCGTGACCTCGATCAACTCGATGCCCTATGCGAACTCCTCGCGAATGGGCTCGAACGATAGGCTGCCCAGTATCGTATTGAGGAGAGGGCGACCGGCCTCGGTCGCTTGCAGGCGGCTACCGCTGACCTCGGCAAGGCCGCCATCGATCGCAGCGGACGCCCCGATCGAGTAACCCAGGTCACGGACATGCTCGAGATCGATCCCTTCGCGCAGGCGAATGGCCATCAGGCAGTACTCTTCGACCCGATCCAGCGGGGGAACGACCGAAACGCCAATCAAAGATGACTCGCCCCGCGTGACCGCCTCGAGCCAACGCTTCGGCAGGCTGTGGGCCTCACTCGCGAGCCTTTGACCGTCATCCGTGATCCGCCCGTGCGAGCCTGGCCCGATGGCACCCCAATCCCCACCACGCCAGTAGATGAGATTGTGCCGGCATTCTTGTCCGGGTCGTGCATAGTTCGACGTCTCGTAGTCGATCAGCCCCGAGTTCCTGCAGATATCGCGGGTCAGGTCGAACATATCTGCGGAGAGGTCATCATCCGGCAAACCCGAAAGGCGTCCAGCGCGCTTTCGGCGTTCGAAGACCGTGCCGGGCTCGATAGTCAGCTGGTAGAGGGAGAGATGTCCCGCCGCCATCTCCAAGGCCTCGGTGAGTTCCGCCTCCCATGACCCCATCGTCTGTCCCTGGCGTGCGTAGATGAGATCAAGCGATACCCTATCGAACGACTCTCGGGCCTTCCAGAGGGCCGACTTACCCTCGTCTGCCGTATGTCGCCGTCCGAGCAGCCGCAGAGACACGTCGTCGAGCGCCTGCAGGCCCAAGGAGACACGGTTCACCCCGGCGGCCCTGAACTCACGTAGTCGCTTGGCCTCGACCGAGGACGGATTCGCTTCGAGGGAGACCTCCAAGTCGTCAGCATACGCCCAAATATCACCCGCTCGGTCGATGATCGAGGCGACGATCGCAGGAGGCATCAAAGATGGGGTTCCTCCGCCGAAGAAGATCGTCGAGAGGGTGCGGCCCGCCGTTGCCTCCCGCAGGCGTTCGAGATCGGCGAGCAGAGTTTCCTTCCAAAGCGTCTCGTCCACCAGATCCGTGACATGGCTGTTGAAGTCGCAGTACGGGCACTTCGCCTCGCAAAACGGCCAGTGGACATAGAGGCCGAACCCGCCCCGCCGCCAATTCTCCACTTGAGGGGCCAAATGCGGTACAGCCTTCACCCGTCGAGCCACCCTACGAACCGCCTGATCGCCTGAGCGCGGTGGCTAAGCGCATTCTTCTCGTCCGAGGTCATCTCGGCGAAGGTTCGCGGGTCACCGTCCGGCTGAAAGATAGGATCGTACCCATGTCCGACCCGACCCCTCATCGGCCAGACAACCCGGCCCTTCACCCGACCCTCGAAGAGATGCTCCTCCCCCTCGGGGGTTACAAATGCGAGCACGCAGGTGAAGCGCGCAGCCCATGGCTCGGCCGCGCCGGCTTGATCGAGCGCGTCGTGCACGCGCGTCATCGCCAACGTGAAGTCCCGGCCCTGCCCAGTCTCGGCCCAGTCGGCGGTGTTCACGCCTGGTGCGCCTTCGAGGGCGAAGACTTCCAGCCCAGAATCGTCAGCCAGGGCTACCTTTCCAGTCGAAGCCAAAGCTGCGCGCGCTTTAAGCAAAGCATTGCCGGCGAAGGTGACCTCGGTCTCCTCCGGTACGCCCAGTCCTAGGTCGGCTGCGGATTGGAGCGTGATCCCCCGAGGTGCGAGAAGTTGCTCGAACTCTTCGACTTTCCCGGCATTGTGCGTTGCCAGGACGAGTTCCTTAAAGGCTCGAGTCATGTCTCCGTCGCTTGAAGCTGCAAGTCTGCGAGCGTGGCGATCCCCTCCTGCGCCAACGCCATCATCTGAGCGAAGTCCCCCTCTGCGAAGGGCGCCCCTTCCGCACTTGCCTGAATCTCGATGATCCGATCGTGCCCACCCATGACGAAGTTCGCATCGGTTCCAGCCTCGCTATCCTCGGCATAGTCGAGATCGAGCACGGCTTCGCCTGCGTATATTCCACAGCTTACGGCCGATACGGGATGCTCAACGGGGTTCCCAATCAATGCGCCCGAGTCCTGGAGGGCCCGTATCGCAAGCCGCAGCGCAACCCAACCGCCGGTGATCGAGGCGCAGCGGGTTCCTCCATCTGCCTGCAGTACGTCGCAATCGACGATGACCTGACGTTCCCCAAGAGCCTGCCTGTCCGTGCCCGCGCGCAGGGACCTGCCGATGAGGCGCTGGATCTCCTGGGTCCTACCGCCTTGCTTCCCCGCTGCCGCCTCCCGACGACCCCGTGTGGTGGTCGCGCGCGGAAGCATGCCGTATTCCGCCGTCACCCAGCCCAGACCGCTGCCCCGCATGAACGGCGGAACACGATCCTCGACGCTCGCAGTACACAGAACCTTGGTTTCGCCCATCGCGATGAGGCATGCGCCCTCCGCATGTCGATTGACGCCGGTCTCGATCGACACGCGTCTTAACTCGTTGTTTGCCCGGCCTGACGGTCGCATCTAGATCTCCTAGCAGTCCGGCGCATTTGGCCGTCCTGCGTGCGCAAGGCAAGACAGGACCCTGTCAGGCGGCCTCAGTACTCCGATGCCTGGAGATCCTCGGCGGGATGTCCGCAGCCGATTGACCCGCCATCGCCGGATCCTTAGATCACAGCCGCTATGCATGAGAGCGCCCAGATCCTGTCCGATATGGACGATCGATCCCGCGAGGTCTTCCGCCGGGTCGTCGAGGGCTATCTGGGTAGCGGCGATCCGGTCGGAAGCCGAACGCTTTCCCGCGCGATGAGCGCGCCGATCTCGGCCGCCACGATTCGTAACGTGATGCAGGACCTCGAACATCTGGGGCTCCTGGAAGCGCCACATATCTCTGCTGGCCGTGTTCCCACGGAGCGGGGGCTGCGCATGTTCGTCGACGGCCTTCTCGAGGCGAGCCTCGGGGACGATGATCGGATCAATCTGGAGCGAACCCTGGATCTGCCTGGAGGTGACGGTCTCGAGCTCCTCGATCGGGTCGGGAGCGCCTTGTCGAGCATCACGAAGGGGGCGAGCCTGGTGCTCACTCCGAAGCGCGAGGCACCGCTTCGTCATTTCGAGTTCGTCAGCCTTGCCGCGGACCGCGCGCTAGCTGTCCTCGTTTTCGCCGATGGGCATGTCGAGAACAGGGTCTTCGTCCCGCCACCCGGGCAGACGCCGTCGGCAATGCGTGAGGCCGCAAATCTCCTGAACGCGATAGGCGAAGGACGAACACTGTCTGAGCTTCGGGGCCTTGTTGGAGATGAGGTCTCCCAGCGGAGGCAGGAGATCGATGCTCTCGCGGCAGACCTTATTGAGCGCGGGCTGGCCCAGTGGGAAAGCTCCGGCGAGCGGCAGGAGCGCCTCATCGTACGGGGCCGGGCGAACCTCCTCGAAGGGGGAACGAATGCGGCCGAGCTTGACCGGATACGGGAACTCTTCGACGATCTGGAGCGCAAGCGCGACATTGCTGAGTTTCTCGAGCTTGCGGATGAGGGTGAAGGCGTCCGCATCTTCATAGGATCGGAGAACAAGTTGTTCTCGCTGTCCGGCTCCTCGCTTGTCATGGCGTCCTACCGGGATGAAGACCAAAGAGTGATCGGGGCCGTCGGCGTGATCGGGCCGACGAGGTTGAACTACGGTCGGATCGTCCCGATCGTCGACTATACGGCACAGTTGCTGGGGCGGATGATTTCCGATCCTCAACGCTGGCGTGATGGGAACGAGGGGTAGAGATCAGATGGGCGAAGCACGGGACGAACCGTTCCTCGACGATCCGGAGGCGGTCGAACTTGAGGAGCAGGAAGACGTCGTTGAACTGTCTCAGCCTGCTTCAGTCGCGACGACTGAGAGTCGGAGCGAGATCGAGGCCGAGCGCGACGACCTTCGGGATCGGTTGATGCGTGCGCTTGCCGAGACGGAGAACGTGCGCAAGCGGGCGCTGCGCGATCGTCGGGAGGCGGAAGCCTATGGGGCGACGCGGTTGGCGCGCGACCTTCTACCGGTCTACGACAATCTGGAGCGCGCGCTTGCCGCCGTAGCCCCTGACGACGATAGCATCCGAGAGGGCATCGATCTGACCCTCCGGGAGCTACTTTCCGTGTTCGAGCGGCATGGGATTGCCGTGGTCAGACCGGAGAATGGTGAGGAGTTCGATCCTCAGAGACATCAGGCGATGTTCGAGGCTCCTGTGCCGGGGACAAAGGCAGGCGAAGTCATCGAGGTCATGGCGGTCGGTTTCCTGCTCCATGATCGTCTTCTGCGTCCGGCTCAGGTAGGGGTCAGTTCACTTCGAGGATGATTAGGTGTTTCACGTGAAACATCCACATTCTCTCCCCGGACGGCGTCCTTCATGTCGTAGAGGGTCTGTAGCGCATCACGAGGGGTGAGGTTGTCGACTTCTAGCCTATCAAGGAACTCACGAAGTTCTTTCCCATCATTGCTGCATCTGCAACGATCCTCCCTGGATGCGAATAAAGGGAGATCCTCCACGCTCCCGAACTTCGTAGCAGACTCGCGCGCACGCCCTTCATGGTGATCGAGAAGCTCGCCCGCGCGCCGAACCGCCGCCGGTGGAAGTCCTGCCAATCTCGCGACGTGAATACCGTAGGAGCGTTCGACGGCTCCCTCCGTGATCTCATGTAGGAATACGATATCCTGCCGGTTCTCACTCACCTTCATCGTCGCAAGTCGAACACGATCATCGCCGGTGCCGAGCGATGTCAGCTCATGGAAATGTGTCGCGAATAGGGCGCGGCAGCGGTTCGTGTCCCGTAGGTGCTCGAGTGTTGCCCACGCGATCGAGAGACCGTCATAGGTGGACGTACCACGACCGATCTCGTCCAGGATCACGAGCGAAGACGCATCGGCCTGGTTCAGGATGGCCGCCGTCTCGACCATCTCCGTCATGAACGTGGATCTCCCTCGGGCGAGGTCGTCCGACGCTCCTACGCGGCTATAGAGCGAGGACACGATCCCGATCCTCGCGGCCGCAGCAGGCACATAGCACCCCATTTGCGCGAGGACGACGATCAGCGCGTTCTGCCGCAGCCATGTCGACTTCCCACCCATATTCGGCCCTGTCAGGAGGCAGATCGCAGCGTCTGCTTCGCTTGGGGTCAGTGAGGTCGGATTGGCGACGAAAGGCTGACCGTCCCGTCGAAGCGCGCGCTCGACGACCGGATGCCGGCCCCCCTCGATCTCCAGGTCCCGTCCCGGAGTGATACACGGGCGGACCCAGTTCCCATCCACGGCCAGCGCGGCCTTTGCGGTGATGACGTCGATCTCCGCGACCCTGTCGGCGACGTGAAGCACGTCGCTCGCCTGATTAAGGATCATCTCCCGCAACTTCGCGAAGATGGCCGCTTCGATCTCCTCCACTTCGGCGGCCGCCCCATCGATCCGCCTCTCGATATCCGCGAGTTCGAGCGTTCCATACCGCATCGCGTTCGCCATCGTCTGTCGATGGAGGAAGAGGTCGGCCCGTTCCTCCATCGCGGCGCGATGCGACGCCGTGCATTCGACGAAGTATCCGAGCACCCGGTTGTGTTTCAGCTTGAGACTGGGAACGCCTGCCTCCGCCGCGTACTTCGCTTGCAGAGCCGCGATCCCTCCACGTCCATGGTCCCGAAGGCGGCGCGCCTCGTCGAGGGCCTCGCTCGCCCCCTCCGCGATCACGCTGCCTGCGGAGAGGCTTCCCGGCACCTCCTCCATGAGCGTCTTTGTCAGATGCCTCCTCAGATCGCGCATGTGGTCCGTCACGATCGGACCCATCCCCGGTGGCCGTGCCATCTGTACAAAGAAGGCGTCGACAGCCTCGGATACGGCGAGCCCGTCCCGAACCGCGGCGAGGTCTCGCGGGCTGCCGCGCTCGAGTGAGAGCCGCTGCACGGCGCGCTCCATATCCGGCATCCTCATCAGAACCTTTCGGATCTCTCCGGCCACCTCTGGACGATCGACGGCCCAGGATACGGCGTCGAGACGAGCGCAGATGGCGTCGACGTCCCGAAGCGGGGCAGAGAGATAGGCTTCCAGCATCCGCCCGCCTGCTGCGGTGACGGTCCTGTCGACCGCTTCGAGGAGCGACCCATCGCGCCTTCCCTCGGGCCCGCGGACGAGCTCGAGGCTCCTTCGGGTCGCCGCGTCGATCGACATGAACGTCCCGTCCATCTCCCGGCGGGGGGGTCTGAGGTGCGGCAGCCGACCCTTCTGGGTCAGGTCAACATACTCCACGAGGGCGCCAAGAGCGCTCAGCTCTGCGCGTTCGAATTCGCCGAACCCGTCGAGGCTGGACGTGCCGAACAGTGACTTGAGCCGGGAGTTCGCCGAGACGCTGTCGAACGCGCTTCGAGGCAGCGGGGTGAGGACGACACCAGCATCCTCACAATCGATGGGGTCCCTCCAATCGGCGATCAGCATCTCACGGATGCCGACCCGGGCGATCGCGCTGGGCAGCCGCTCGGGGGGGCAGGGTTCGACGTGGAGCGCGCCGGTCGAGATGTCGCACCAGGCGAGCGCGCCGTCGCCGCGGATCTCCGACCAGGCCGCCAGATGGTTCGCCGTCCTGGCCTCCAGAAGCGCATCCTCTGTCAGCGTTCCGGCGGTGACGGTGCGGACGATCCCGCGTCGCACCAACGCCCGGGAACCGCGGCGCTTCGCCTCTTCGGGGGCCTCGAGCTGCTCGCAGACGGCCACGCGATAGCCCTTCCGGATCAGGGTCGTGAGGTAGCTCTCCGCCGCATGCACCGGGACACCACACATCGGGACGTCGGCGCCCTCGTGCTGCCCCCGCTTCGTCAGGGCGATGTCGAGAGCTGCGGCGGCTGCGACGGCGTCCTCGAAGAAGAGCTCGTAGAAGTCCCCCATGCGGTAGAAGAGGAGGGCGTCGCCGGCCTCCGCCTTCAGTTCGAGGTACTGCGCCATCATCGGAGTCGCAGCCATCGCTCCCTCCATCTCGCCACCCGCGGACCCTACCCACGGCCTCGCGCAGGGGCTAGACCGGCCGGACCGCGGGGGCGGACGGGAGCGGGAGGAGAACGACCATGGCGCGCAGGTTCACGCCGGAGGAGGCGCTTGCCTATCACCTCGAACCGAGGCCCGGGAAGCTGGAGATCGTGGCCTCGACCCCGATGGCGACGCAGCGCGACCTGAGCCTCGCCTACTCCCCCGGGGTGGCCGTGCCCTGCGAGGCCATCGCCAGCGATCCGGCGACTGCCTACGATTATACGACGAAGGGGAACCTCGTCGCCGTCATCACGAACGGGACGGCCGTGCTCGGACTCGGCAACCTCGGCGCGCTGGCCTCGAAGCCGGTGATGGAAGGTAAGTCCGTGCTCTTCAAACGCTTCGCCGACGTGAACTCGATCGATATCGAGCTGGCGACCGAGGACGTCGACGCCTTCGTCCAAGCGGTGGAGCTCATGGCGCCCACCTTCGGAGGCATCAATCTCGAGGACATACGCGCGCCCGAGTGCTTCATGATCGAGTCCCGCCTGAAGGAAGTCCTCGACATTCCCGTCTTCCACGACGACCAGCACGGGACCGCCGTCATCTGCGCCGCCGGCCTGATCAACGCGTTGACGATCTCGCGAAAGAATATCCGGGACGTGCGTATAGTCCTGAACGGCGCGGGCGCGGCGGGGATCGCCTGCATTGAGCTCCTCAAGGCGATGGGCGCGCGCCATGAGAACTGCATCGTCTGCGATACCAAGGGCGTCATATACCAAGGCCGCGCCGAGGGCATGAACCAGTGGAAGTCGGCGCATGCGGTGGCGACGGAGATGCGCACGCTCGAGGAGGCGATGCAGGGCGCCGACGTCTTCCTCGGCGTCTCCGTCAAGGGAGCGGTCACCCAGACCATGGTGGAGAGTATGGCGCCGGACCCGGTCATCTTCGCGATGGCCAACCCGGATCCGGAGATCACCCCGGAGGCGGCGCGCGAGGTCCGGCCCGATGCCATCGTCGCGACCGGACGTTCGGACTATCCCAACCAGGTCAACAACGTCCTCGGCTTTCCCTACCTCTTCCGCGGCGCGTTGGACATTCACGCAAGGGCGATCAACGACGAGATGAAGATCGCCTGCGCACGCGCCCTGGCCGATCTCGCCCGGCAGGACGTCCCCGACGAGGTCGCAGTGGCCTATGGGCGCAAGCTCGCCTTCGGCCGCGACTACATCATCCCGACGCCCTTCGATCCGCGCCTGATCCATGTCGTCCCTCCGGCCGTCGCGCGGGCGGGCATGGACACCGGCGTGGCGCGACGGCCGATCCTCGACATGGACGGCTACGGTCAGGCCCTGAAGGCCCGGATGGATCCGACGGCCTCGATCCTCCAAGGCATCGCCGCGCGGGCGAGGGCCAATCAGGCTCGCATGATCTTCGCCGAGGGGGATGACCCCCGCGTGCTGCGCGCCGCGGTGGCCTATCAGCGGGGCGGCTTCGGCCGGGCACTCGTGGTTGGCCGCGAGGCCGACGTGGAGATGCATCTCGGCGAGGCCGGCCTGGGAGATGCCGCCGGCGAGCTCGAGGTCATCAACGCCGCGAACACGCAGCACCTCGACGCCTACAAGAGCTTCCTCTACCGCAGGCTCCAGCGGCAGGGCTACGACGTGCAGGACATCCACCGCCTCGCCGCCCGCGACCGGCATGTCTTCGCGGCGCTGATGCTCGCGCACGACCACGGCGACGGCGTGATCACGGGGGCCACCCGCAAGTCGGCCCATGTGCTCCGGCTGATCGACCATGTCCTCGACATCACGGGCAACGCGCAGGCGGTCGGCATCACGGCGCTTCTCCATCGCGGCCGGATCGTGCTGATCGGGGACACTCTGGTGCACGAGTGGCCGGACGAGGAGGATCTCGCGACCATCGCGGAGGCCGGGGCGCGCGTCGCACGGGCTCTGGGGCTCGAGCCTCGCGTGGCCTTCGTGTCGTTCTCGACCTTCGGATACCCCGTCTCCGAACGGGCAACGAAGATGCACCTCGCGCCCAGCGTGCTCGAACGGCGGGGCGCCGATTTCGAGTACGAGGGCGAGATGACGGTGGACGTCGCGCTCAACCCGGATGTGATGGCCGCCTATCCGTTCTCCCGCCTGACCGGTCCGGCGAACATCCTCGTGGTGCCGGCGCGCCACTCGGCGTCGATCTCCGTCAAGCTCATGCAGGAGATGGCGGGCGCGACGGTGATCGGGCCGATCCTGACTGGGCTCGACCGCCCCATCCAGATCGCGAACACCGGCGCGACGGCCTCCGACATCACCAACATGGCCCTGATGGCGGCGAGCCGTGTCGGCGGCTGAGATCACCCTGCTCGACGGCGGGATGAGCCGCGAGATCGTGGCGCAGGGCGGCACGCTCCGGCAGCCGGAATGGTCCGCGCTCGCGTTGTGGGAGGCGCCCGAGACCGTCGCTCGCGCTCACGCGGCCTTCATCGATGCGGGCGCGGACGTGATCACGACGAACAGCTATGCGCTCGTGCCGTTCCACATCGGGGAGGAGCGCTTCGGATCCGAGGCGGAGGCCCTCGCGAGCCGGGCGGGGCGTCTGGCGCGCGATGCGGCCGACGCGGCGGGGCACCACGTCCGGGTCGCCGGGTGCCTGCCACCGCCCCTCGGCTCCTACCGCCCCGACCGTTTCGAGCCGGTGACGGCGGCGGAGATCCTCGGTCCCCTCGTGCGGGGTCTCTCGCCTCACGTCGATCTGTGGCTCGCGGAGACGCTGAGCTCCCTCGACGAGGCGCGGGGTGCTGCGGCGGCGGTCCGCGGCGACGGACGCCCGCTCTGGTTGGCGTTCACGCTGGAGGACGGGGAGGAGGTGGCGCCGCCCTCGGCACCGCGCCTGCGGTCGGGCGAACTTGCCAGCGAGGCCATCGCGCTGGCCCGCAGTCTCGGCGCCGAGGCGGCGCTCTTCAACTGCTCGGGTGCCGAGGTCGTCGCGCCGGCGCTCCAAGCGGCGCTGCCCCTCGCGGGCTCCATGCCCATCGGGGCCTATGCCAACGCCTTCGCCCCGGCTCCCTCGCGTCCGGCCGCCAACGAGACGCTCAGTCCCCTCCGCCCCGACCTGACCCCCAAGACCTACGCGGCGGTCGTCTCGGACTGGGTCGGGATCGGCGCGACCATCGTCGGCGGGTGTTGCGGGATCGGCTCCGCCCACATCGCGACCCTCGCCGAACGGCTCGGCGGCTCGACGCCGCCGCGGCCGCTCACTGAGTCATCCCGTCCCAGAACCCCTTGACCTTTCGAAAGAAGCTGGCGCCTTCGGGGTGGTTGTCGTCGCTTGCCGCCTCGAACTCGCGCAGGAGCTCCTTCTGGCGCGACGTGAGGTTCACGGGCGTCTCCACCGCCAGCTCGAGATACATGTCCCCGGCCGGTCCGCCGCGCAGCGAGGGCATGCCCTTGCCGCGGAGGCGCATCTGCCGCCCGGTCTGACTTCCGGACGGGACCCGGACGCGGGATCGGCCGCCATCGATCGTGGGGACCTCGACCTCGCCGCCGAGTGCGGCCGCCGTCATCGTCACGGGCACGCGGCAGTAGAGATCCTGACCGTCCCTCTGGAAGATCGGATGATCGGCCACCTCGATGAAGATGTAGAGGTCGCCCGCCGGCCCGCCGCGCATCCCGGCCTCGCCCTCGCCCGACAGGCGGATGCGGGTCCCGGTCTCGACGCCGGCGGGGATGTTCACGGAGAGTTGCCGCTCCTTCTCCACCCGGCCCGCGCCGCCGCAGCCGGAGCAGGGGTTCTTGATGATCTGGCCCGCGCCGCCGCAGGTCGGGCAGGTCCGCTCGACGGTGAAGAAGCCCTGCTGCGCCCGCACCTTCCCGAGGCCCGAACAGGTCGGGCAGGAGGCCGGTTCGCTCGCGCCTTCCGTTCCCTTGCCCTCGCAGGCGGAACAGGTGACCGCGGTGGGCACCCGGATCGTCTTCTGCAGGCCCGAGAACGCGTCCTCGAGCGTGACGCGGAGGTTGTAGCGCAGGTCGGAGCCGCGCATGGCCCGCGGCCGGCCGCCGCCCTGGGCGCCTCCCTGCCGCTGTCCCATGAAATCGCCGAACAGATCCTCGAACACGTCCGAG
>CAZWWR010000037.1:0-21173 GCA_964637265.1 uncultured Jannaschia sp. | reverse complement strand
CGTAGTTGAACCGGTGGTCCTTCCCCAGCCAGAACAGCTCGCCCTCCTGGGAGCGACGGTTGAGCACGACATGGGCATGCGGATGCGCCCGGTCCTCGTGCACCGCGATCAGGTAGTCGAAGTGGCTGTCCTCGGCGCTGAAGAACCGCGCGCAGACCTCCGAGGCAATGTCGCGCACATCCGTGCCCTTCGTGCCGATGGGGAACGACATCAGCATATGCGTCGTGTGCCCGAGCTTCGGGTGCAGCCCGTCGCTCCAGCGCCGGACGTAGCGGTCGGCCACCGCGCCGATCTCGTCGGCCGTGAGCATTGTCCGTCCGTCCAGCACCCCGCGACTGTCGACGATGTGCGAGGACTTGGTCGTCAGGTACTCCAGCTGCCGCACCAGCGCGGCGCGGTCGTGGCAGCCGCCCCCGCGGATCGCCTTGAACACCGCCGCTCGGTTGCCCCGCGCCGCCCGGACCATCTGGCCGTGTCGCCGCCCGCCATCGCCGCCCAGCCCCTGCCGCGAGCCGCGCACCCGGCTCCAGCTCTCGCGGAAGAGCCGGCCGGTGACGGAGGTGACGGCAGAGCCAGGCGGGCGCGTCGAACCGCCCGCACCGTGTCCCCCTCCCCTGCCCCGCTCACCCCTCGGCATCGGCCAGCTCCCGGAGCGCGTCGCCCACCACCAGGCTCACCCCCTCCACCCGCCGCCGGGCGAGCAGGTCGACCTGGTCCGCGAAGTCGAGCACGAACCCGGCCAGCTGCCGCATCTGTGCTAGGTCCCGATCCGAGAACGGCGGCCGCGCCCCCCGCAGGGTCGCCTCGTTCATGCGTTTGGCGATCTGGGTGACGTTGTTGCCCACCCGGTTGAGCGCGGCCCGCATCCCGGCGAGCTCGTCCGCCAGATGCGCGTCCGGCTGGAACAGCGCCCCCGCCGCCTGCACGAGCAGCCGCATCCCGTCGGCCCGGCTGGGCACACCGGCCCGGACGAGCGCCGCGTCGAACCCGGCCATCTCCGCAGGGGTCAGCATCACCGACATGGTCTCGGTCCGGGTGCCCCCGTCGCGGCGGCCCCGCTCCGCCTGCCGCAGCGTGTACTGCACCGCCCGGGGCGTGACGCCGTACCGCTCGGCCAGCACCGAAACCCGCTCCCCGCGACGCCCCGCGGCCACGATCGCGCGGCGCTGCTCGGGCGTGAGACGGCGACGGGGCATGGCAGGGCCTCGGAGATCGGGGACGGACGGGAACGCGGCTGGCTGCTACTCGGAATGGGGATGGTGGACGTCTGGGAGCAGCGTAGGCACGAAGCGCGAACAAAGACAGGAACAAAGACAGCCTATTTCCTGCCAAACATCCCCATCCCTCAGACTGGACCTTCGGATGTAGGTCTCTGCATCGGGGCACACTGCTCGAACGCCCTTGCAGACATGGGGTTCGAGCGAGCCTCCGGGGAGGATCGGGCCACCGGCAGAACGCCGCCGAATGGCTCGCTGTCCCACCTGGGAGGACCGATCCGTTCTCGATGGTGAGGGACGCCTAGCCGTCCTTGCCTGCACGCTCCGACTCGAGCCACGGATTCAGCAGCGCGACCCCGGTGGGCGCGAAGTCGGCCGCGTTGCGCGTGACCACCGTCATCGCGTGGACCAGCGCCGTCGCCGCGATCATCGCGTCCCGGTCGGAGCGGTCGTCGGGGACGTGCAGGCCCGCACAGCGGAGGGCCGCCGCCTCGTCGAAGGGCAGCACGCGCCCCTGGAAGGCCGGGCGCACCTGCCCGTCCAGCCAGGCCCTAAGCGCAGCTCCCTGCCCCTCATCGCGCCGTTCCATGCGCCGCACGCCCAGCTCGAGCTCCAGGACCGTCACCGCCGAGAGATAGAGGTCGGCCGGAGCCACGCTCCTCGCCCAGGTGGTCACGTTCGGATCGGCACGCCGGGTCCTTCCCTGGCGCAGCTCGGAGACGACGTTCGTGTCGAGGACGAACACCTCAGGTCAAGTCGGCCGGCCATGCCTTCGCGTCCAGCCGCGGGGCCTCGAAGGGCATGTCCGCCGCCGGATCGGCGATCAGGTCGAGGATGCTCGGCGTCGTCTCTGCCGCCTCGCCCGTCAGCGCGCGATAGGCCTCGATGCTGAGCAGCACATGGGCGGGACGACCCCGGTCGGTGATGAAGACGGGCCCGTCCAGGGCGGCGCGCTTGGCGCCGCTGGCATCCTGGTTGAACCGTCGGCTCGTGATCGTGGTCGGGGACATGCGGCTCGCTCCGTAACGCGTGATGTAGATACGTAGTAACCTATGCTGTAGAAGGCAACGATTCCATCCAGTGCTCTTTTCCCTTCGCGACTCCGTCCCTTCGATCATCACACGCGTTTGGCTCTGATCGGGATCGCTAAGCGGAAGGACACGCACGGCTCGCACGCGACGGCCAATACGGCTGAGCGCTGGATACGCGGTTTCGGGCGTTTTGAAGCGCGCGGCGCTGTCGGTAGCGGTTCGGTAGAGGACCCGAAAACCGATATTCTTGCCTCGCTTGGATGGGGGACTGAGTGTTAAATAGGTGTTAAGTATGTGTTAGGCTGTGGATAACGTCCAAAGTATCCTTATTCTCAAGAGGCTTGTAGATACCCCCGGTACCTAAAAACACGAACTTTGGTAACTGAAATCCTCCATTCGGTACCTAAAAACACGAATCTTGACGGCGGTACCTGAAAACACGAATGTCTCCTCATGGTACCTGAAAACACGAAGCGGGGGGCCCTGGCTCCGCTCCTTCCGGATCGGCATCCGCAGCATAACCTGTTCATCTGCGACGTGGCCGATGCGGTCCTCAAGGACGTGATGCAGCACATGGAGCATCCGTTCTACTCGCTGTCGAAGAAGCCCGAAACGAGCGTCAAGCGCTACGTCAACGGCGATCACTGGTTGGAGGTCACGCCTTCGGTGAAGGGTCTCGCGACGATCTACGACAAGGACATCCTGATCTACTGCATCAGCCAGATCATGGCGAAGCTGAAGCGCGGCGAGCAAGTCAGCCCCCGCGTTCGGATCAACTCCCGCGAGCTGCTAATCTTCGTCAATCGGGGGACGTCGGGGCGGGAATACTTGTCACTCATGGACGCGCTGGACCGGCTGGAAGGCACCCGCATCCGCACCAACGTGACGACCGGCGACGAGGAGCAGATCGACGGTTTCGGTCTGATCGACGCCTCCTCGATCCGGCGCAAGCAGGGCCTCGACGGTCGCCTGCTCTGGTGCGAGGTCAAGCTCAGTGACTGGGTCTTCAACGCGATCCGCAACGAAGAGGTCCTGACGCTCCATCGCGACTATTTCCGCCTCCGCAAGCCGGTCGAGCGGCGGGTCTACGAGCTGGCGCGCAAGCATTGCGGTCAACAGCAATCCTGGAAGATCTCCATCGCCAAGCTCCTTCTAAAGTCGGGTTCGCAATCGCCAGAGAAGCGGTTCCGGCAGATGATCAAGGAGCTGGTCCGTCACGACCACCTGCCCGATTACCGCGTCACCTACGACGAAGAGACGGACATGGTCGTCTTCCATAACCGCGGAACGATGAGCGCCCCTGCCCTGCTTGATGAGACGGTCGCCGCCGTCAGGCTGTCGCCCGAGACATACGAGAAGGCCCGCGAGGCCGCGCCCGGCTGGGACGTGCGCGTGCTGGAGCAGGAATGGCGCGAATGGATGATGGAGCCGCCCCGCCATCCCGATGCGGCCTTCCTGGGATTCTGCCAGAAGGTCTACGAGAAACGCGGGCGGCCTTGATCCTAGCCGCCATAGGTCGCGCGGATGGTCGCGATCGGCAGGAATATCTTCAGCGGCGCGCTCGGGAACGGAATGAAGCCGTGCTTGCCGTACCAGGCTAGGCGGGACTGCACGGCGTCGCTGCCGCCCTCCTCCATCACGTCGAGGACGATGGCCCAGGCGCCCAACGTGTCCGCGACGCCCAACGCCTTGCGCTTGGCGTGGTCCAGAAGGATGCTGCCTAGCCCGCGGCCCTGCTGCGACAGGTCCACCGCGATCATCGACAGGTAGATCGCCGGCACCGTTCCGTGGCTCGGCGCGGCCTTGGGCGCGAGCGGGCCGAGATCGTCTGCAGCCAGCCCGTAGGCGTTGATGGAATGGTAGCCCAGCACCCTGCCCTGCCCTGGCGCGATGGCCACGTAGACGCGGACGAAATCGCCCTTCTGTTGCTTCTTGGCGCTCCGTTGCAGGAAGTTGTTGAGCCGCCCCACGCCACAATCGAACGCCGCCCGATCGTGGGTTTGGGGATTGAACAGCCGGATCTCGACGGCGTCGCCGTCAGTCGGCATGCACTACGCGCGCCTCGTAGCGCTCTGCAGCGCGCTGCGCGGCCGCCGTCGGCGCCGGTGGCGTGTCGAGTACCGCCGCGACGGCCGCTAGGTCCTCTGGCGTCATCCGGTAGCTTGTCTGCGCTGCCAGCACGTCCTCGGCCGCCTGAGCGATGGTCCGACGCACGAAGGCCGAGGCGTCCAACCCGATGAGAGCCGCGGCCGTTTCGACGCGCGCCTTCAGCTCCCGGGGCAGGCGGGTCCGCATCAGATCGTCGTTGCCTTGGGCGTTCGGGTGCATCGGAACCTCCTGAGAGCGCCTATGTAGCTACATTGTGGCTACGGTGCAAGGCCGAGATTCCCGTATGATGACCTGTTTCAATGCAGATGCTAGGTAGCCTGAAGTTCCTAAGCCGCACTGTCGACAATCGGATCGGTGATCGTTTGGGCGCGAGAAGTTGGCAATCCTCCAGGAACGGTAGCGTAGGGTACCCATGGCATGCCCAGGGTACCCAGGGCCGGCCATGCCTACTCTGTCACCGGCCTGCCATACCTAGCACCGACAGGGCAGGGCAGGGCTTCCCGGATCATCCGGCGCGTGCGACGCTCGGACCACGAGCAGAAAACAGTGAGGCGAAAATGCCCGTCATCTCCTTCGCGTCCTCCAAGGGAGGCGCCGGAAAGACCACGTCCGCCATCGTGCTTGCCACCGAGCTGGCCCAGGGCACGGACGTCATCGTCATCGACGCGGATCCAGCCGGACGCCTGGCCCGCTGGTCCCAAATTAGGCCGATCGAGGGCCGGATCACCGTCCGAGCCAGCGCGGGGGAGCGCGCCATTCAGGACGAGATTGCCGAGGCCCGCCGCCGCGCGGCCTTCGTCCTCATCGATCTCGAGGGGTCAGCCTCCCGTCTGACCTCCTTCGCGATCAGTGAGTCCGACCTCGTCATCGTGCCCACGGGCGACGAGCAGCAGGATGCCGACGAGGCCATCGAGACCTTGGCTCAGATCGAGATGGAGGCGCGGGCCCGCCGCCGTCCCATCCCGGCCGCGATCCTGTTCGCGCGCACCAACGCGGCCGTGAAATCGAAGCTGGAGCGGCATATCAACGGCCAGCTGCGCCAGGGCACCCGCGCCCTGACGGCGGAGCTCAACCGGCGCACCGCCTTCTCGTCGCTGCACAATGCCGGGGGCGGCTTGCGCCAGCTCGACCCAGCCGAGGTGAACGGCATCGACAAGGCCATCGCCAACGCCCAGGCCTTCGCCGCCGAGGTTATCGACATGCTGGAGAGGGTGCGCCATGCCGAGGTCGCTTGATCTGAACCGTCTCCGCCAGTTCGAGCCCGTACCGACGCCCGAACCGGTCGTCGAGACCGTGTCGACGATCGCGCCGACCGTCGCTCCCGAGCCGCATCGTTGGCCGTCCCGCGAGCCGCAGCGCGACGGCCAGGTATCGATCAAGGCGCCCCTCGACGTGATCGATCGGTTCCGCACCATGTGCCGCGATGATCGCCGGACCTATGCCGACATGCTGGGCATCCTGATGGATCGCTACGAGGGTCAATAGGGTAGGGGGCGAGCAGATCGCCTGGGCGGCTCAACAGGCTGAGTTGTTCCTTCAACCGCAGACGACCCTACGTGACGTGCTTGCCCTTACATATAAGGCGTTATCTCACGATGAGGCCGGTTGTCCGGGGGCATATCCGGCACCCGCCGAGAGGCTCGCGCGCCGGTAGGGCAGGGGGGTCGCCGCCGGTTAACGGACTGGGCCATTCTGTTAGACAACCTCGGTAGAACTCGAACCGGATGCGGCAGGGGACAGCGGGAAGCGGTCCTTCGCTGCGCCAGCCTCTTGCATGTTTCGGCCGCACCGATTGGCGGCGAAAATCCCCGCGAACCACGAATTCTGGCCCGCGCGGTAGCAGTAGTTGCGCACTGTGGACCTATCGTGAACATCACCGTATCAACTGCCTAGAGGGATGACCCTCACATCAGAACTATCTGATTGGTACGCGGGGCTTGCCTATGAACATACCAGGAAGTCTAGACGGCCTAAGGGACACCGCGAGACGAGCAGGGATTTCGCCTTCTGCGCAACTAGCTATCTCTCTCGGGTGGCAATCCGCGAACCTTGGAACACGGAGTGTTTCGGACGATACTGTTCGACTTAATGTTTCGCGTGGAAAGTTGGCCTATCAGTCTGCCGCGCTGTTCGCTTGCCAAGACGATCTCGTTGACGAAGCCAATGTTGGCCATGCGAAGAGCTTAGCAGCGTTCTACGGCTATCACGCATCAACTCGGTGGGGCATCTTCGCAGACAGTGTCGGCCTGACGCCTTTTAATTCGCATTGGCTGTCGGAGGACGACTGGTATCTCCTCCCTACGATTCCTTGGGATGATATCGATACGGAGGAGCATGGACTATCTGCGTACAGCCCATCCGGTGTACTTAGCGGAGCTCCTGACAAAGCAGCACTTGCAACGCATGCCGCACCGACCCGTCTCCTCCAATCGGTCGACGACGAGCTGGTTCATCGCCTAGATGGCTGGCGCGAACGAGCATTAAAAGAGTCCAAATCAACAAATGCTGTCGACGCACAATTGCAAACGCTTTTTGCAAAACTCTTTGTTCTTCGTACGATTGAAGACAAGAAGCTTGCGCCTGACGTTCCTGTGTTGTCCGGCGCAATTGGCGATCATGGCACTCTCAAGCTTGATGTGCTCATCGAGTGTTTTGAAGGTGCCCGTATTCATGTTGGTAGCGAACTCTTCTCTCAAGTTGAACTCACTGCTATTCCCGAGCATATTATTTCTGGAGTAATCTCGGATTTGTATTATCCAGCAAGACTTTCTCGGTCTGGATACAAGTACAACTTCTCTTGGATCGATGCCGATATTCTGGGACTGGCATATGAGAAATATCTTTCCACAATCCTGAGCCCGCGAGCACCTGCCAAGCAGCTCGATCTCTTCGCCGGGCAAACACTTGACGTTGAACGGATTAGCGTTCGGAAATCTGGAGGTGTGTATTATACGCCACAGTACCTAACCAGGCATTTAGCGTCTGCTTGCGTCGAACGTTTTCTCAAAGATGCGGGAGATGATGCCATTCCAAAGGTCATTGATTTTGCATGCGGCTCAGGATCGTTTCTGGTAAGTGCAATTGACGCTTTGCTCCCGAGATTGAAGGCGCGGGACAAAAATAAGAATTGGGCGCGTGAGCTGATCGAAGGCGGGTACATCTCTGGTGTTGATATTGATGAAAAGGCCGTAACTGTCGCTCGCCTGAATATTTGGAACCGGCTTGCGGAAGAACCTGACCCTTTACCACTCCCTAATCTTTCAAAAGTTGTTGTTCAAGGCGACGGCTTGGCACCGGATAGCTGGGGGGACCTTTCCAAGGCGTACGACATCTGCTTGGGCAACCCGCCGTTCCTCGCTACCGCACGTGTGTCAGGACGCGACGAACTGGAGACGCGCTTTGCTTCCGCAAAGGGACGCTACGATTTTTCGTATCTCTTCCTCGAGCAAGCAATCCGAGTGACAGATCCAACCGGATCAATCGGCATGGTTATGCCAAACCGGTTATTCCGGAACAAGAATGCTGGACCGATCCGGTCGATACTAACTGCTCGGATGGACATACAACAAATAGTAGATTTTGGCTCGAATGAAGTGTTTGCTGGAACTAGTGCATACGTTGGCTGTATTGTTGCATCACATAGAGCTGTCATGGCACCGGACGTGGACCATCTGGATGTTATCGAAGTTGAGGAGCTTCCGGAGCGGTACATGGCCCAAATCCTTCTAGGAGAAGGTCCTGATACTGGTGTGGTTCGGCGTTTTCGAGCGACACATCCCCGCGGATCCAGTCCTTGGCTCCTGCTGTCTGATAGCGAAAAACTTCAACAGGTAAGAGTGTCGGAGGCATCTCTTCCATTAAGCGAGGTGTCTGCAGTCGTTCAGGGGATACGAACAGGTGCGAATGACATCTTCATTGTTAATGGTGGGGATGAAGGAGAGCAGTTTGTAAACGTAACAAACGGCCTGGGCGATAGCTACCTTGTCGAGCGAGAGCTTCTTGAACCAGTAGTCTATGGGTCTGAAGTTGCGCGGTATGCAACTCTCGCTCCTACCCGATACTTGATATACCCATACAAAGGCGGAGTATGTATTTCAGAGGCAGAACTCGAAGAAAACTACCCGCAGACATATCGATACCTTAAGGCCTACAGGGCAATTCTCTCTAGCCGCACAAGCATAAATGCTTCTGGTCTCAAATGGTATGAATTGGTGCGCCGTAGAGACGAGGCTTGGCTTCGGGCTCCGAAACTCCTTATCCGAGATCTTGCGCGGGACACGTCATTTGCAGCGGACGAGGCTGGGAGCTTGTTTATGGTCGGGGGTACCGCAGTAGTTCCCGAAAGCGAGGATCTCCTGCGGCCGCTCTTGGGTTATTTGAACAGCACGCCCGTGAGTAAGCTAGTCAAGAGAACCACACCTGAGTTTCGAGGCGGCTTTCAGAAATTCGAACCGCAGCACCTTCAACGTATTCCTGTATTGCGCCAACTTATTGAAGACGAATCATTTTCAGACAAAATCGCAGCTTTGACGACGGATATAGTGTCATCCGAGAACCTTGGTCAAGAATCGGAAGCGGATACCAGCCTGGATGAACTGATTTTAAATGCAATGGCCGCGGCCGGCATAGAGACGGACGGATAGGTTGCCGGTCTGGCGTACAATCGAGCCGGATATTGAGCTTCCGCGGAACATTGCTCTTCTTGATACGAATGTTCTTGTTGCATTTTGCGATCCTGACGAGACTACCCATGAGCACACCAAGGCGGCGCTTGATATGGGTGAATATCGTTGGGCGGTGACACGATCCGCCTTAGTGGAGGCTTCGAGCTTCCTGTCTGGAAAACGTAAGAAGCCTCACCTTTCTAATTACCTCCTGGAATGGGTTATGACGCCAGGTGAAGTCATCTGTGTTGGCGAAACGACGGCTTCGATTGATTCTGCGCGTTCATATGCAATTCGATTCCATGTCGATTTTGTCGATGCGGCGCTACTTGATTTAGCAAACCGGATTACGGTTCATCTTGATTTGAGGCCTGCAGTTCACGTTGCCACATACGACACGCGAGATTTTCTGCGCTTTTACGGCCAGGATGATTTGAGCTTTCACGTATATGATATGAGGGACCTTTCATCAACAAATGATATTTTGTAGAGGTCACACTTCTTTAGGCGACCTATTGGTCAGTGCTTAGACTAACGGATTGGCAATCGGTCCGTGTTCCTCAATAGGCCTGGCCGATGTCCAGTCTAGGGAAGGTGCGCCGCGTCGGGGCATCTTCCTTTGGATAGCCGCTATAGGCAGAACCGCCGCTTAACACTATTGGTAAGACGGTTAAACCCACCACGCGGCACTTGCCACCGACCTGGGGCAGGGGGCTGAAGTTCGCGCCGGCAGCTTTACAGATCACCCGGATACTGTTGTGGGGACGGCCGGACGCCCTGGGGATGATAGCCCCGCCGTGTCTTCGCGCGCATGAGCCCCACCAGGGCATCGAGGGCGCGCCCGTCGTCGTCGAACTGCTCGGTCATCTGAGAGCCCGCGGTGCCGATGCGGCCCCATTCACGGAACAGCGTCGCCCCGCCGAAGAGGTTGGGCTGGATATGTAGGCGGTAGAAACGGTGCATGTTCCGATCGGGATCGATCCGCTCGATGCGGACGTCCTGGGGAAAGAGCTCAAGCTGGTGCATCGGGAACTTCCTCCCGGAGGAGCCGGCCGATCGTCGAGCGGTGGACCCCGAAGAGCCTGGCGGCCTCCGCCTCGCTGCGGCGCCCGGAAGCGACCAGCTCGCGGATCTCCTGGCGCTGATCCTTGGAAAGCTTAGGCTTACGGCCCGGATGGCGCCCCTTCTTGCAGGCGCGCTCCAGACCGGCCTTTGTCCGCTCCCGGATCATCTCGCGCTCGAACTCGGCGAAGACCCCGACCATCTGCATCATCATGCGGCCCGCGGGCGTTGTGGTGTCGATTGCCTCGGTCAACGACCGGAACCCGGCGCCAGCCCCGTCGATCTTCGCCATGATGTCCAGGAGGTCCTTCAGGGAGCGCGAGAGACGGTCCAGCTTCCAAACGACGACGACGTCACCCTCGCGGAGCTGGTCGAGCATGCGGTGAAGCTCGGGGCGGTCCCACCGACCACCGGAGGCCCGTTCCTCGAAGACACGCGTGCACCCGGCCGCGGACAGCGCATCGAGCTGCGCGGCGGTGAGCTGGTCATCGGTGGAGACGCGGGCATATCCGAATTTCATCTCATGAGTGTTGCACATTCTTGTTGCTCAATCAAATTGTTTTGCAACATAATTTTGCGCCTGCTTTTCGATGGGGCAGGGCGCTGTTGCGCAAACGACCGTTTTTGGCCAAACAGTTTTGTCAGGGGGTTATTGACACGAAACACTACGAGACCTTCACACAAAGAGGCGCGAATGCTATCTTAGCATTTCACGGTGTCCCACCAGGCTACTACTCTTAGGAGGATTTTTATGCGAAAACTAATTATGATTGTTTCAGGCATTTTTCTTGGTTCATACGCGCACGCCCAATCTTTTGACTGCGGCCAAATGGATTCAAACATCTCAACGGGGTCATACGAGTTTTCTTATAAGTCTTGGAGCTGGCCTCATGACGGGAGACATCGGCTTTGCCACTGCGTTCGCAACTCTTCAAGCCGAGGATTGTTTGCTGAGTGGGAAACGACTTCTCTTAAAGGATTTGTGCGTCCAGGCGGTTCTAGCTACGTAATGACAACGCATAGTGAACCAAAGTTCACTTCGAGAAAGAACAACCTTTGGTACGGCGCTAGGCCCACTAGCGTGGAGGCCGATACGCTTAGCTACGATGAGTCTATTGTCCTGAGTGCCCGTAGCTATGATCCGCTTGAAACGATCTCGCTTACGAGCGTTCCATTGAGCCAAGCAAACAAGTTTCAAAACTTGGGTCAGATGCGTGAGGCGGTCGAGAGCTACCCAGAAATCTTAGAAGATGTGGCAATGGAGTTTACTTCGTCCGTTGATCCAGAAACCGGGCTTGTCGAACACAGATGCGCCTATCAAGTTTCGGGCGAACATTGGGACTCAGCTTATTTTATTGGCTTTAAAGACATATCAATGAATAGGATCATGTTCGGACATGATGAGCCGATACTGATCAAGGGTGGTTTTCCTTCGGGTATTGAGGAGACAGACGAGCGTTCAGTTTCGGTTGGAAGAAGTTCATTCGCATTTCAGGCGACGGCCGAAGGTAGCTTGAGCGAGGAGCCAGTTACGAACACTTCATTGATATTCTATGCGCCAACAGGTTTCGCCATAGCCGAGATGCCCGTGCAGTTTTACTCGACCGAGTGATATGGAGTTACCTGATCCTAAAAAGTGGTTTTTGACCGGCTTCGCAGCCTTGGTTGCACCTTGGCAAGACCAATTGTCGTCTATTGATTTGATAAGTGCATACTACCAACCAACTGTTCAGGTAGTGGCCGCACTATCCGGTGTTTTGATAGGTACGGCTGCACTATCCGCCTATCAACGTCACGCAAAGCAAAAGAACCGAGACCGCCTGCTAAGAAGCACAATATTGCTTATTGTCGTTCTTGCTATTTGCCTCACTTTGTCATTTACCGTTGGTTCAGTTTGGCAGCCCGCTGAAACAGGAACAATCGCGCTACGCGTTCTCTGGCCAATGCTATATGTATTGCTGAACTCGGCACTTGCAGTATGTATCGCGCTGACTCTTCTGGTGTTTTGGAAGGCCAAATAGCGTTAAGGCTCATACGTTTTGTCGCCAGCAATAACGACCGTTCTCGCCCGGCCCATTGTCTCGGAAGACCCTAGACCCAACACTGCTCCTGTTTCGAAAGGTCTCCGTCGACCCATGCGGTACGCTCGAACCGTTCCAGCCCGACGTACCGCTGGCCTGCGCCCTAATCGGCCCATCCTCCAAGGAACGCCGTGACGACCGCATTCGGGTCCGTGGCGGGCACGGCGCCGGGCTGGGCGCGGGCGAGGAGGGTGCCGGCCAGGACGGGGCCGAGGAGCGCGAGCACGGCCGCCCGAGGATCGCCCCCACGCAGCCGGCCCGCAGCCTGATGCGCCGCGACCACCTCGGCGGCGCGATCGATCGCGGCGAGGGGGACGGGGCGCAGGCCCGCAAGGGCGGGCTCCGCAGGCGCGTTGAGCAGGAAGTCGAACACCACGGCGCCCAGGCGATCGAGCAGGGCGGCATAGGCGGCCACGACGCGTTCCAGGTCGGCGGCGACGTCCGCCGTGGGCGCGAGTGCCTCGGGCGCGAAGCGCCGCCCCTCACGCTCGAGGACGGCGGCCATCAGGCCCGCCTTGTCCCCGTAGCGTCGGAAGAGGGTCATCTCGCCCACGCCCGCGCGGGCCGCGACCTTGCGGGTAGTGGCGGCGCGGAACCCCTCCTCGCGCCAGACGGCGAGGGCGGCGTTGAGGAGGCGGTCGGGGTCGATGGCGGCGGGCATGACGCCGAGCCTACGCCAAGGCGAACCGCTTGACATGAGGGCTCCGCCATCCAAGTTGTTAGCAGATGCTATCAACAGGCCCGACATGCCCCCATCGCCCGATACATCCGGCATCCTCATCGTCGGCGGTGGCCCGACCGGCCTCGCCGCCGCGCTCTTTCTGGCCGAGCGGGGCGTGCGCGCTCGCGTGATCGAGCGGAGGGCGGCCCGCTCGACTCATTCCAAGGCGTTTGGCGTCAACGCCCGCTCGCTCGCGCTGCTGGAATCCTCGGGCGTGACGGCGCGCTACCTCGCCCACGGGCGACGCATGACGCGGCTGAACCTGCGCAGACCCGGACGCGTGCTGGCGACCCTGCGGCTCGACGAGGTGGATCACCGGTTCCCCTTCATGCTGGTGCAGTCCCAGGCGGACAGCGAGCGGATGCTGGAGGAGGTCCTCGCCGAGCGCGGCGTGACGGTCGAACGCGGTATCGCCGCCATGGGCGTGGAGGCCACCGCCCGCGGGGCCGCGGTCACGGTGGCGGGGCCGGACGGGCCCGAGCGGATCGAGGCCTCTGCGGTGCTCGCCGCGGACGGGGCCGGGAGCACGATCCGCGAGGCACTCGGCATCGGCTTCCCCGGCACGGCCTATGACGAGCCGTGGCGCCTGATCGACGCGGAGCTGGACCTGCCCGCCTCGGCCGGGCTCGATCCCGACGCGGCGCAGATCTTCCTCGCGCCCGAGGGCGGGCTCTTCCTCGTGCGCCACGAGGGATCGCTCTGGCGGCTTCTCGGCAACGTGCCGGACCTGACCGCGCCGCTGCCCGCGGGCGCGAAGGTGGGGGAGGCGGTCTGGCAATCGGAGTTCGCGATCGCCAACCGCGTCGCCGAGCGGTTCTCGAAAGGCGCGATCCACCTCGCGGGGGACGCGGCGCATGTCCATGCGGGGATTGGCGCGCGGGGGATGAACCTCGGGATCGAGGACGCCTACGTGTTCGCGACCCTCGCAGCCCAGGGGCGGCTGGGCCGCTACGAGGCCCTGCGCCGCCCGCTCGTCGAGCGCGTCGTGGGGCAGATCACCCGCGCGATGGCGATGCCGCGCGCGACGACCCTGCCGGGCCGCACGGTCCGCGCCGCGCCGTGGATCGTGCCGCTCGTCTTCCCCCTCGTCCGCCACACCGCACAGCGGTGGGTCATCGGGCTCGACCATGAGGTCGGGGTCTGAAGAGGGTCTGCCTGCCGGGAACGTTCCAAAAGTATGCTGGCGTGACGGCCGGGATCTGCTTCAAGAGGGTTGGTTCGGACCATGTCACGCGTTGAGCTGTTCTGGAGCGCCACCGTCCGACTCTCCGCCTTCATCATCCCGACCCGATGCCGAGTACGCTCCCGAGCCCTGCGGGCACGCCGCGTCCCGCAGCGAGGTCGGTCAGTTCGAGGGCGACGACGTCGAGCCTGGGCGCGCCCGGTAGCAAGAGGCGGTGGCTCCGGACTTGGCCGGCCGGGCAATTTGGCGAAGCCGGATAGACGAGCGCGAGCCTCTGGCAGTCGTAGCGGCCCGCATAGGCGGCGAGCTGATAGGCATCGGCGCTCGCCACCCCGCCGCTGCGCGCCGCGGGATCGAGGTGCTTCCACTTGGCGTCCAGGATCGCGATCACCTTCCCTGCGGCATCCGTCACCGCGACGTCGGGCCTTAGGCCGAACGCGCCGTCGGCAAGGGTCCGCGGCGGTCCCTGCAGGACGACGCGCAGCCCCAGCCCCGGGTGGTGCGCGCAAAGGCGCGCGATCCGGCGTCCCAGCACAGCCTCGAACAGGCGCTCCATGTCGAACAGGAGAGCGGAGCCCTCCGCGTCGCCGACCCTCACGTCGGGGTAGAGGCGCCGCAGGAGCCAGCCCGCCTGCGCGAACACCCCCCGCCAGCCCTCCGTCGTACGGTCGAACGTCAGGGCATCCACGTCCGCCGCGCGCGCGGGTAGGTCGGCGACCGCGTCGAAGCGGTGCAGCAGCGAGGTCGCCATCGCCTTCGCCCGCCCGCCGAGGGCTTGCCCGCAAAGCTGCCCAATCACCGACTTGAGGACGCGGTTGTGGGCGTTGTCAAGGCTGCGCTCGTCGAAGCGGCACAGGACGCGCGAGTGGTCAAACGCGTTGCGCCGCAAGTGCTCGGTCAACTGCAGACGACCCCGTACGGCGCGCAGGTTCTCCTCCCTTTTGACGTAGCGGGTGATGGGTCCGCCGCGCAGCGCCGCCGCGACGAGGCCGCAGAAGTCGAGGATGAAGACATCGAGGAGGTGCCGGCTCTGCCGTCCGAGGCCCGCGGCGCCCGGGTGCGCGACGCGCAGGTGACCCGCCGCCGCGAGCATGGCGACAAGCACGCCGCGCGCGTCCTCGTCCGGGCGCGCATCGAGCCCTGTCTTCGGCAGCACCTCGACCGTCAGGCCGGGCACGCGGATCACGCCGCAGAAGGGGCCGAAGCGGATCGCCCAGTGCTGCCGCTCGAGCGCCCCGGACGGCAGCCGCGGGCCGAGCGCGGCGAAGGCCTCCGCCTCGCGTTCCGAAAGCGGGCCGTCCCCTCCGACGGGAACGACCTCTCGCTCGCGAACCGACAGGCGTCTCACCCGGGGGTCTCGTAGACCTTGCGCACCGCGTCCGGCGTGATCTCCCGCTCGGAGACGACCTCGAACAGTTCGGCCTCGCCCACCTCGGCTGCGTCCGCCCCGGCGAAGAGCTCATCCGTGTCCGCCGCGCGGGCCCGCACGATCTGGAACTCCGCATCAGCCGACGTGTCCGCCAGCACGAGTCGGATGCGCCCCCAGTCATCGTAGAAGGCGTCCTGCAGGAGCGGCAGGATCTCTTGGGAGAGTACGCGGCGCAGATCGTCGAACGTCCGCACGGCCATGAGATAGCTGTGCCCTAGCGTGCGGTCGCGGTGCAGCAGGTGCGCAAGACGCGCGTTGAGCGTCGCGAGAAGCTCGGCGAGGTCGATCGTGCCGCCCTCGCCGTCGTCGATCTCCCCCAGCCGCTCCGGCTCGGGCAGCAGTTCCTTGAAGCGGAAGCGCCGCCGGAGCGCGCTGTCGAGGAGCGCGATCGAGCGGTCGGCCGTGTTCATGGTGGCGATCACGTCGAGGTTGGCGGGCACGCCGAACCGCTCGCCCGAATAGGGCAGCGTGACCTCGAGCCCGGTGCACCCCTCCAGCCTTGCGCCTGCCCCGTCGGTGCGGATGCGCTTGTCCACCTCGATGAGCGAGATGAGCTCGCCAAACACCTTAGCGACGTTGCCGCGGTTGATCTCGTCGACGAGCAGGGCGTAACGTCGGCCCGGGTCGCGGCGCGCGCGCTCGCACAGACGGCGCAGCACGCCCGGGCGCACCTCGTAGCTGACGGCGCCCTCCACCACCGCGGGACGGATGCCCTCTACGAAATCCTCGTAGGCGTAGCCCTGGTGGAAAGCCACGAACGCGAAGCGGTCCCCGTCCGGCCCGCGGTAGCGCGGAACGTGGTCGCGCATCAGCCGGTGCGTCTTGCCCGTCCCGGGCGGGCCGTAGAGGATCAAGTTGAGCGGCGCGTCTGCGAGAGCCGGAGCAGGCGGCGCCGAGGCCTCGTTACTCACGGCTTTATCGTCCGCGGCTGGGGCTGTGGGGACAGGCGGCTGCAGCTTGGGCTCGTGCCACTTCGGCCTGAGCTCGTCGGCGTAGAAGTCGATCGGTCCGCCTTGCCCCTGCTCGAGGCGCTCCCGCAGCGACAGAAGCTCGCGGTCGATCCGGTCGAGCGGCCAGCGTTTGACCTCCTTCGCCGTCGTGTCGGCAAGGGCCGACAGGATGCGCTCCTTGTCCCCTTGCGAGCTGATGCGCTCAAAGGTGTCGGGGAACAGCAGATGCGGCAGCATGTGCCTGAGCTGCCGCCCGGGCGCCTCCGGACGGTCCGCGAACCACTTGCTAAAAGTCCAGGGGTCCGACAGCAGCGCCCGCCGGTCGTCCGAGCCGCGGCCCTTCAGGTCGCGCACGGCGGTGATCAGCAACACGAGCTCGCGCCAACGCTGCGTGTTGAAGGCCGTGCCCCCGGAGCCGATGCCGTCGAGCACGGCATCCGCGAGCATCGGGTGATCCTCGGGCAACGCCTCATCGGACCAGGCCCACACCTCCCTGACGGTCTCCCGCTTCTTGGATGCACCGATGTTCGACGGGAACAAGAGCAGCACCCAGAGCAGCTCGGCCATGAGTTGGCGCGCAGCGGGCGAGCTGGATGCCAGCTGTGCCTCGAGCTTCTGAAGGAACGTGCCCTCGCCCGCATCGAGGTTCTGGACGAAGTGGCGGTCGAGCTCGCCCAGCCTCTCGGCCGTCCACAGCGCCTTGCCCTGTACGAGCACCGAACCCTCGCCCTCCAAGCAATCCCGCCGCCACCGCTCGGCCGCCTCGTAGATCGGGACGACCTGACGATTAGGATTGTATCGTGACATGCCGCCCGCCTTCCGTTCCCATGCGCTCACAAGAGCAGCCCGAGAGGCGCAGCGCCAGCCAAGTGCCGAAATCGAATTGGTGTGTACGCACAAGGACTGGCTCCCACGTTAGTGGCTGAGGCCCTCGTCGTGACCGCTTTCGCGGTGGACGGTCCGCTCCTCGTCGCGCGCTGCCTCGCGGCGAACGTCGTCTGCATCGTCCAGGCTCAACTCCGTCCGAGACCCGTTCAATACCGCGTCGAGCCGCTCGCGCACCGACCGCGCCGCGTCCTCGTCGGCGCCGATGTCCGCCCCTAGCTCCACCCCGCCGCGCTCCCGCCCCAGGACCTCGCGCAGCCGCTCCGCCGTCCGGCCCGGCCCGCCCTCGCGACCCTGCCCCTCCCCAATCGCGTCCTGCGGTCCCTCGCGCCCGAGCACCCCCGCCAGCCGCGCGCGCAGGTCATTCGTCCCGAGCCCGACCGCCCGCTCCCGGTCCTTCGCCGCCGCCGCCCGGAGCGCCGCGAGCCCTGCGGAGACCCGCCCGTGCCCCGCCTCGCGCTCGGCATCGTAGGTCCCCCGGACCGCCTCCCGCGCGGCCTCCAGCCGCTCGCGCAGCTCGGCGAAGAGCGCACGGGCCTGGCGGGCGGCATGCACCACCGCGCCTCGCTCGGTGACGGGAACGTAGTCGTGCCCCTCGCGCTCGGCAGCCGCCTGCGCCCGCCGCTCCATCGCGTTCGCCGCGGGGCCGAGCTTCAGCTCCGGATCCCGGTCCAGTTCCTCGGCGGTTAGATCATCGCCCCGATCGAGCGCGTCGGCTCGCTGCGCCGCGAGCGAGCGGTGGTCCACCCGGTCGAGCGCGCCGTCCTCGAGCGCGTGCGCCGCCTCGTGGCGGGCCAGCGCTTCGTTCTGCAGCCCGGCCCAGTGCTCGCGCATGGCGGTGATCTCCGCGCCTCCGGTCTGCTTGGCGTCCAGCAACCGAGTCTTCGCCCCGAACCCTTCGGTCGCGAGCGCCCTTGTGGTGGTGAGCACATGGGCGTGGTGATTGCGCTGGTCGCCCTCCCGGTGGGGCGCATGGATCGCCACGTCGACGGCCACGCCGTAGCGGTCGACCAGCGCCTCGGCGAAGGCCCGGACGATCTGCGACCGCTCGGCGGCGCCGATTTCGGAGGGCAGCGCCAGCTCCCACTCCCGCGCGGTGACGGAGTTCTTGCGGGTCTCGGCGGCCTCGGCGGCGTTCCACAGGGCGGAGCGATCCTGCGCCCAGGCGGGAGCGTCATCGGGCGCGACGAGGAACGTCTCCTCAATGCCCTGCTTGCGGGTGTAGTCGTGGACCCGTCCTTCACGCTAGCACTTGATCCGCTCGCCCACGCGGTAGGCCGCGGCGGTCACGGCAGAGCGGCCGGCGGAGCGTTTCATGGTCTTCACCGAGAGATGGTAGCTCGCCATCCGCCCTCCCCCACAGCAGGACCGCGAGGCGGCACCCTGCCCCGCAGACCGTCAGCCCCGAGCACCACCGATCCCCGCGAAGCGCGGACCGCGACGCCTTCCGTCCCTCCGGCCCCGGCCCGCCCCCCAGAAGGCTGGCGCCGGGGCCGGAGGGACGCCCGGTCCGAGTAGGCCCTCTGGGCCTCCAAGGTCCGGGCTTGCCTGCGGCTTGGTCCACGATCCCCGGCCTCCTGGCGGGCGGGATCGTGGACCAGGCCGCAGGCGGTTCGCCACGGGCGACCCCCGCGGCGCGGATCGGCCCCGCAGCGCCCCCTGGCACCGGCGGGTCGAGCGATCCGAGCCGCCCGAAGGCGAGGTGCTCCCGGCGGACCGGCTTCCACCGCGGGGCATCGGTCGTGCCGGGAGTCAGAGCCTTCGGCGCGCGATCCAACCGCAGAGGTTGGTCTGGGAAGGTTTGGAAGGGGCGACGCGCTCTTCCATGTCGATGCCTCAGGCATCGAGGGGGGTGGCCGTCGGCCGGGGCTCCGCCCCAGGGAGACCGCACGCAAATCTCGAAGAGTTTGCATAAGTGCGCCCTTCGCTGATCCTCAGCTCAGGGTCTGTGCTTCCGTCCGATCCGCCAAGTCCAACGCCGCCGCCTTGTCCGTACTCAATGCGTAAGGCCCTGCCGGTGGGTATGCCCGTGCACGAGGCGTTCGGCGTCGATCTCGCGTTTGACGAGCTCGTCGATGACATTGCGGATGGCGTGGCCATGGGTAACGGCGCTATCGGGTTCGGACTTCAGGTAGGCCAGCGCGGCGCGGAGTTGGTCCGTACGGTCGTCGAGAACTGGAGCCAGCGCGCTCGCATCACCTGAGCGCAGGGTGGTGACGGCATCAAAGCCTAGCGCCTCCTCCACCTCCCTGCGGAACGCCCGACGCTGCACGTCGTCGTCGAAGATCCGCGCCGTTCTCTCGTCGCGCCTGCGGGCGACGACGCGATCGATCTCCGGATACGGCACCTCCCGCGCCCAGGGGCTGGCCCCGGCACCGTGGGAGAGCCCCTGAGCGGCCCGTGGGGCGTCCTGACGGCGCACTGTGGTCTCCTCCTCCCTCAGCCCCTCCTCGAGCCCGTGCGGCGCTTCCTGCGCGACCTCCGCCATCCGGAGCGCATAGGCGGTGGCGTAGCTCTGCCCCAGCCCGCGGGCGAGGTGGTCGGGCATGGTGGGGAAGGTCTCGGCGAGGGAGGCGGCGATCGTCCCCGCGACGTCCTCCGCGCCGCCCACGTATTCGAGCAGCGACCCGACGCCCTGCTGCACCTCGCGTCTCACTTTGTCGCCCGTCAGCTCGAGCGTGCCGTCCTCTGCCTCGTGATAGAGCGCGGACGGCGTGGCCGGGAACACCGCGTCCTGGGCCATCCGCTCGATCCAGTCCCGCTGCTCGGCCGCGATCTCGGCGCAGGCGCGGTCCTCGATGGCGTCGGCCTGGTCCGCCACCTGCGCCTCGGTGAGCCTATCGCGGAGTAGCCCCGCCCGGATGGCCTGGCATCTCTCCTCGACGGCGCCCGCGTCGTAGTGGAAGTCGAGCGCGTCGACCTCTTCGACCCCGTCGGTCCGCAGCACCCCCGCCTCGGCCAGGGCAATGCCCAGATCGACATGCATCTCGTTGTGCCGCGCCTCGGCGAGCGCGCGATGGTCGTCGCGCGTGGGGTCCAACTCGCAATGCTCCGCGATCGCGCGCAGGTCCTGGGCGAGCCATGCGCGTTCCAGTGCTCTGTCCTCCGCCCCGGCCTCGATGCGCGCCAGGATCAGTGCCGATCCAATCCCCGTCTCGCGCAAAGCGGTCTCGACGCGAGCGCGGAGCTCGGAAGATCGCAGCTCGACCAGCCCCTCCGACCGGATGTTCGTCGCGGAGTACGTCCCTCCGTCTGACGGTGGCATCAGCGCGGCCTCCCGGTCGATGCGCAGGTCGGTCTCGGCGACGTCCCCCTTGAGCACCATGTCCCGTAGGACGGCGTGACGCGCCTTCTCCAGGGCGGGCCGCTCGGCGTCGGGCCTCTCCGCGATCAGCGCGTCGACCCGCTCCACCCGCGCCTCGAACGAGGCCCGCAGCTCCTCAAAGCTCTGCTCCTTGGGCGCGTAGACCGCGCCATGCGGTTCCAGCCGCCCGCCCCGCGCGAGCAATTCCCCCGCCCGGAACAACGCCTCGCCGAGCTCCGCCTCCCGCTCCGCCCGCCCCAGCCGCCTGTACTCCTTCGCCACCTGCCGGACCTCGGCCTCGGCGGTCCTCAAGTCTCGCCCGGTACGCTCCCGTTCCACGGGCGCCCTGCCCGCCTCGCGGGCGGCGTAGACCTCCTGCGTCCGCGCCGCGTAGTGGACCAGGCCCCGGTCCAGCCTGCGCGTGGCCTCGAGCCGCACCCCGTGGCTCTCCGCCGCCTCGACCATCGCGACGCGCAGGTCGACGTAGTTGAACCGGTGGTCCTTCCCCAGCCAGAACAGCTCGCCCTCCTGGGAGCG
>CAZWWR010000036.1:0-21459 GCA_964637265.1 uncultured Jannaschia sp. | reverse complement strand
CGGGCGGCCGGGCGCTCTACTTCTCCAAGGAGGTGATCCCCTACCTGCCGCCCGACCGCGAGGGGACGGACTTCGCGGACGTGTTCCACCATGTCGGGCTCTACGCCTACCGCCCCGGGGCGCTCGCGCGCTACGCCGCGCTGCCCGCGGGCCCGCTCGAGCGCCACGAGGGGCTCGAGCAGCTGCGCTTCCTCGAGCACGGCATCGCGGTGCGCTGCGTCGAGGTGGAGGCGCGGGGCCGGGTGTTCTGGGAGCTCAACAACCCCGCGGACGTGGCCCGCATCGAGGAGGTGCTCAACGCATGACGGACGAGACCATCGCGCCCCGGACGGTCGCGATCGGGGAGGTGTCCATCGGGAACGACCGCCCCTTCGCGCTGATCTCCGGCCCTTGCCAGATCGAGAGCCGCGACCACGCCCATCACGTCGCGGGGGCACTCAAGGAGGCCTGCGACGCGCTCGGGATCGGTCTGATCTACAAGTCCTCCTACGACAAGGCGAACCGCTCCTCGCTGGGCTCCGAGCGCGGCATCGGCATGGAGCGGGGCCTCGAGATCCTGGCCTCCGTGCGCGAGACCTTCGGCTGCCCCGTCCTCACGGACGTCCACCTGCCGGAGCATTGCGCGCCCGCGGCCGAGGCCGTGGACGTGCTGCAGATCCCCGCCTTCCTCTGCCGGCAGACGGATCTGCTGCTCGCGGCCGGCGCGACGGGGGCCGCGGTCAACGTCAAGAAGGGGCAGTTCCTGGCGCCCTGGGACATGGCCAACGTCGCCGCGAAGATCGCGTCCACGGGCAACGCGCGGATCCTGCTCTGCGAGCGCGGCACGTCCTTCGGCTACAACACGCTGGTGAGCGACTTCCGCGGCCTGCCGACGATGGCGGCCACCGGCTGGCCGGTGGTGTTCGACGCCACCCATTCGGTGCAGCAGCCCGGCGGGCGCGGCGCCACGAGCGGAGGCCAGCGCGAGTTCGCCCCCGTGCTGGCGCGCGCCGCCCTCGCGGTGGGCTGCGCCGCGCTCTTCATGGAGTGCCACGAGGACCCGGACGCCGCCCCCTCCGACGGGCCCAACATGATCCCCCTGGCCGAGATGCCCGCCCTTCTGGCCCGGCTGCGCGCCTTCGACGACCTCGCGAAGTCCGCCAGAGTCCCTCCGGCATAGGGCGGAGGCTCCGGACGGGAGCAGACTGGCACCCGTCAGGCGGGATGTCTCCTACCTATGGAATCCGGCAGGCGCCCGCTTTGGGACTCTGGCGCGTGGGCGGGGCTTTCGCTTCCCTTAAGCGTGAACAGCGCGCCTATCACGAACAGCATGGACAGAAGCGCGAAGGGCGCCATGAGCCCCACCTCGGTGAAGCTGCGAGCCATGGTGATCAGGGAGATGCAGACGAAGAAGATGACGGGCATTCCCGTCAAAAGCAGGGCCGCCAGCCCGATCCGCCACAGGCACCACAACGTCGCCGTGATCACGATCCCCAGCCCGATCAGCCCGTGATGCACAGCGGTCTCGTAGAAGGAACTGTGAAACGAGAAATGTGCGTAGGGCGGCTTGTGGAATTCGTTGTAGATCCGCCGCGCGGTGGAAAAGCCGTCATAAGGTGTCCAGAAGCCGCCATGTCCGACGCCGAGAAGCGGGTGATCGGCGATCACCTCGGTGGCGTAGGCCCAGAGCACCGTCCGACCCGTAAGCGTCGTGTCCTTGCCGAAATATCCGAGCACTTGTCCCACCGGGTCGAACTCGGACACTGCCAGGGCGATGTAGGCGAACCCGCCCGCGAGCGCGGCGCAAACCAAGAACGCCGTGATCATCAGCACCGAGGTCGGGATCAGGCCGCGCCCGCGCAGCACCAGTACGATCATCGTGGCGGTCAGCGCGAGAAGCACGGCCGTGGCGCTCTCCGCGACTTCGATCATGCGCAGCGCGAGCACGCAGCCGGCGAGCCCGACCAAGCGGATCCAGGGCCGGAAGCCGCGATCGAGCGTCACACAGAGCGCCGATATCCACAGCACGACCATGGCGGTGCCGAGCGCGTTCTTGCTGGCGAAGACCCCGCGCGTACTGATGCCGGACGGATCGGCGAGAAAGCTCAACACGCCTTGCCAGCCTGCCCCGATGAGTACGGACAGCATGATGTGCCTGGGGCTGAGGCGTAGCACAGCGCAGTAACAGATCATGAAGGTCAGGACGAGCTGGAGGGTGGTCCTGAACGCCCCGCTAAAATCGGGGCTCCAGGTCATCGAGAGGAAGTACCACAGGGGATAGATCCACAGGATGAAGGAGCGCGCGACTAGGTCGAAGAGTTGGGGGAAATTGCCCACGAACGTCCAGAAGAAGTAGAGCGCCAGCGGATAGAGGATCAACTCATCGTTGTCGAACTGCCTGAACGTCACTGTGATCCAGAGTGTGATCAGCGCATGATCGCGGAACTCGGGCGTGATCCGGAGCTTATGGCCGAGAAGCGAGATCGCCGGTGTCACAATACGGCTTCCGGAGGATCCATCGTGGCTCCGCACCCGGCGGACACGGTCCGTCGGCCCGCCAAATGCGCCGCCAGCCTGAGCGCCATCGCCACCACCGAGAGCGTCGGGTTGGCTTGGCTGGAGACCGGGAAGGTGGCTGCGGAGGCGACGTAGAGATTGGCGGTGCCGTGAGCGCGGGCGTCGCGGTCGACCACGCCGTGGCGGGGGTCGTCGGCCATGCGTGCGAGCCCGATCTGGTGGTAGCCGTCGCGAGCCAAGGCTTCGACGCGGGCGGCCAGCGCGTCGTCGGAGCCCTCCATGTCGAGCCGTGCCAGGCCCGCGGCCTCGAGCGCGCGGGCCAGCCGGCGATGCGCAGCCACCGTGCCGCGGAGCGTGGGCGGGCCGTAGCGAAAATCGATCCGCAGCAGCGGCTGACCGTGAGCGTCGGTGACCTCCGACAGCGACACCCGGCTCTCGGGCTCGGGCAGGTGCTCGGCGTGGTAAGCGAGGCGGTAGGGGCCGGGACCGCGGACGACGAGCCTGTCGGGATGTCGTTCCCCGGGCTGGAGCCGGGTACGCACGGCCGATGTCGCGCCCGCCGCGGCGCCGCGCGGGTCACGCAGGAGGTTGAGGACGTGACGCCCCATCATGCCCTTCCCGGCGCCTCCCGGCCCGTTCGCGAGCAGTGCCTTGAGCGAGAGCTCGCCCGAGCGGTGCCGGGGGTCGGCGCCGGGCAGCGACTCGGCCCAGAGCGCGACATGGGGGCCGTCGGGTGGCGTCAACAGGATACGGCGCCGGGCCGGGCTTCGCAGCCCGTCGCGGCGGTAGCCGAACTCGGCTGGGTCGGCGCCGCGGGTGAAGGTGATTTCGGCGATCGATCCCGTGAGATGGCCCATATAGCCGCGCCCGAGAGCGTCGGCGCCGCGGAGCCGCCCGGGATGACGACGGTCCTCCAGCAGCAGAAGGCGCGTCGTCTGCAACCCACCGCAGGCCAGCGCCACTGCCTCCGCGGAGATCCGGAGGCGTCGGCTGTCGGGACCGCCCGGCGTGCCGATCTCGACCCCCGCCACCGCAGCGGCGTTCGTGCTGCCTCCCTCCGACCAGAGCAGACCCAGAACCGGACTCTCGAGTAGAACGTCCGGCCCGTCGGGATCGGTCAGGGCCTGACGGCGCAGCGCGGCCAGCAGAGGGCCGGGCCCGAGCCGCTCCACGGTGTCGACACGGATGCCGGCCGGTTCGAGTGCATCCCAGCCGGCCGGGGCGGGGCGCTCGAACACGGGCTCGACGCCCAGAAAGCGCGCGGCGGGCTCAACCCAGGCGGCGTAGTCCTCGTAGGGGATCGGCCAGCCTAGGGCGCCGCCGTTACCAGTGCTGCCTCCGGATTCGGACCCACCCCCAACCCCGGCCCTCCCAGGCTGGCGGCCGAAATCGGTCCGGTCGAAAGGCACGCAGCGCCCGCCCCAGATGTCTAGCGTGCCGCCCAGCCCCTGCCGGATAGTGCGTGCGACGGGGTCGTGCGGCGTATCGGGGGCGACCTCAGGCTCATCGGGGTCCAGCGCGGCTTCGATGCCGCCGCGCTCCAGCAGGAGCACCGAAAGCCCAGCCGCATGGGCCGAGTTGGCCAAGGCCAGCCCCGCCGCGCCGGCGCCCACCACGGCAAGATCGTAGCGCCGCGTCTCGGCGTTGTCGGCATCGATCCGTGCCATCAGGCGCGCCCCGCAGCAAGCCGCCGCCGGGTGAGCCCTGCCAGCTTACGCAGCGCGACCGGGGCGGAGGCCGCCTTGGGCCCGAGCCGCGAGCGTGTGCCCCGGTCGGTCCTGAGGGCGGCCAGCCGCAGCGCGACGCCCTCGGCGCCGAAACGGCGCACGGCGCGGTCGCGACGCTCGGAGGCCAGCGCGCGCGCTGCCGCCGGGTCGTCTCGCAGCCGCCCAAGGCAGGCCGGCGCCTCCTCCGGGCGGCAGCAGTCCGCAAGGTCGCCGAAAGTCGGCTTCAGCCGCGGGTCGAGTACGCAGGGCCGCTCCATCAGGATCGCCTCGGCCACGGTACGGCCGAACGCCTCGACCCAGCGGGGGTGGTAGAAAAACGAGAAGACGTCGATGCCGTCGAGGAAGTCGCGCGCGGGAAGGACACCGAAGGGAAGCACCTCCCAGCCGGAGAGATCCGCTCCCATGGCGCGTAGCTCAGTCTCGGGGCAGCCCATCACCCGCGTCCGCCATCCGGGCCCGGGAGCGAGCGGGGCGGTCGCGGCGCCGGCCTCGGCGGGCCACTTGAGCGGATCGGGCCGGCCATGCCGCCCTACCACGGGGCCGTCTTCGCCGCCCGCGTCGCCCGCGCCCCGCATGGCGAAGGCAGCACGGCCGGGGCGCCAAGCGGCAGGGTCGAAGACATTGCTCCAGTCTTCCGTGGTCATCACGAGGAGTGGCGAGAAGGAGCGCAATTGGGCGCGCACCACGCCGGAAATGGGCGCCCACCAAGGCCGGCATCCGAAGGCCGTGCGTACCCGAAGGGCGGTGATGAGAGGATCGTATTCGAGCGAGCCGTCGCCCCGAAACGGTGGGTGGTGTGCCACGATCACGGCGCGCGCGGCGTCGATCCTCACCCTTTCGCCCGCCTCGGCGCGCACCCCGTGGAAGAAGGCCAGTGGGTGATGGAGGAAGGCGAGTTCGGCCCGGACTGTCCCGCCCGTCCTCACGATCTCCACCCCCGGCAGGTCGGCCAGTCCCATCACGGCCCGGTTGGGCCGCTCGGGCGTGCCGTCGAGAAAGCCCGACGCCACCCAGAGAAGCCCGACCCGGAGCCCGAGCGCCGAGAAGGCATGAACGTCGGCTGCGAGCGCCGCCGAAGTGCCGCCCGAGAAGCGCGGGTCGGCCACTACGAGGATGTCGAGGCCGTCCACCTACGCCCGTCCCCCGAGAGGCCGGTTTCCGGTAGCCCGTCTCTCGGCGGCCCGTTCCTCGGGCTCCCGTTCGTCAGAGTTCCGCCGGCGGTCCGGTCCGGCTTGGCCCTTCAGACCCGCACGAAGTCCGGCCTCCCCGATCCGCTGTTCCACCCGTATCCTCATGACCATCTCCGAAACCGCCCGACGACGATACGCGCCGCCACGCCCGCGATCCAGCTACCCCCTCACAATTTGGTACGGACCGGATCCTCGGACCCACGGTTGCCCGCAGCGGGTGGACGGGGCTTGCACCGCGCGGGTCCAGAAGCGGTCCTCCCCCGGACCGTCTGGATGCGGGTACTCCTTCCCCTTCCCGTGTCGGTGCGGGCAGGGGACATCCGCCCCGCTTCACCTATTGCTTTGTATCTGTGGAGAATCAGACGCAGTGCGGCATCTCGATGGTCGTCTGTTCCGTCCCCAGTGTATCCGAGGGGCCGGTAGGCAGCATATCCTCTTGCAATCAGAGGCACGGCGGGCCTTCTTCAGCCGCGGAGAGCCAGGCGGGTGCGCGGTGGCGGATCCATGGTGGCGGTTGGACATGCGGCGCGCGCGGGCTCCGAGCCGCGGTTCTGGTACGAGGTCGACGCGAAGATGAATACCACCGGCCTGAAGGCCGTCCCCTCTCCCGCTGAGCCGGCCCGATCCGAGGACGATCGCTCGCTGCGTCCCGATATGCCGTTTCAATTCGGGGATGTCCTCGCGATCCTGCGACGGCGTGCCTGGATCCTGATCCTCGCCGTGATCCTCGCGATCGCCTTCGCGGCCTTCTCGCTGGCTCGGTTCACGCCGCTCTACATGGCGTCGGCCGAGATGCTGCTGGGAGGGCAGGGGCAGGTGGACCGGCGCTCCTCCGACTTGCTGGAAGAGCGCGCGCTCACGGATACGGTGATCCAAGGCGAGCTGGCCATCCTGCAGTCGAGCGCCCTTCTGGTGCGGGTGGTGCGCCGGCTCGGGCTCAACGAGGATCCGGAGTTCAACGCCGCGCTGCGCCCGCCCGAGGAGCCGCTCTTCCCGCTGCTCGACGCCGCCGAGGCGGGGCTGAAGACGGCCGCCAAGAGCGTCCTCGGCCTGGACCGGACGGCACCCGCTGAGGAGGAGGCGGAAGGCGAGGGCGTATCGGAAGGCGCGGACGGCGCTGCGGTTACAGGCGGCCTGTCGGAGGCGATGACGGAGGCCGCGCAGGCCCGCGGCGCCATGCTGGGCGAACTCGAGGGCGCGGTGAACACGCTGCGCCGCAAGCTCTCCGTGCGCCAGCGCGGGAGCTCCTTCGTGGTCGGCGTCACCGTGACCTCGGAGGATCCGGTAAAGGCGGCGGGCATCGCCAATGCCGTGGTCGAGGAATATATCTCCTTCGTGGTCGACCGCCGCTTCGCGGCTGCGCAGCGCTTTACCTCCTGGCTCGAAACGCGAGTGGGCGAACTCGCCGGCGTGCTGGAGGAATCGGAGAACGAGGCGCTCGCCTTCCAGGCGGCGATCGACAGCGGAATCGACAGCTCCACCCGGCTCGATCAGCAGATGCAGGAGATGACCACCAAGCTGGTCAACGCCCGCACCGAGCTCGCCGAGGCCGAGGCGCGCGAGGCCAAGGCCACCGCTCTTTTGGAGCAGGAGGGTCTGATGGCCGCGGCCAGCGTGCTGCCCTCGTCGGCACTCTTGACCTACACCGCGCAGCTCTCCGAGTTGCGTCAGGAGGAGCGCGACGCCGTGCGCCGCTTCGGTGAGGATAGCTCGCAGGTCGAAGGCGTCCGCGAGCGGGCCTCGGCCACCCGCGTCGAAATGGGGATCGAGGTCGATCGCTCCCTCACCGAGCTGCAGAACAGTGTGGAGGTGCTGCAGATCAACGTCGGCGCGCTCGAAGACAGCCTCGAGGCCCTGCAGGGCGTGATCCTCGACCGCTCGCGCGAGCAGATCGCCCTGAATCAGCTCGAGCGGGTGGCCGACGCCAACCGCCGCGTCTACGAGGATTTCCTCGGCCGCTTCAAGGAATCGCGCGAGATCCAGAACCTGCGCACCGCCGATGCGGAGGTGATCTCCTACGCCGCCCCCCCGAACGCGCCTGCCCTGCCGCGCACGAGGGTAACGCTGATACTGGCCACCGCGGTGGGTCTGTTCCTTGGCCTTGCAATCGTCTTCCTGCTGGAGTTGCTCCCCAAGCGTTTCGCCTCCTCCGAAGAGGTGACGCCGCGCACCGGGCTCAAGGTGTTCGGTCACCTGCCGCGCCTGCCGCGCCGCGCCGGGGCTCGCCGGTTGGCCCGTCTGCTCGGACAGGACGACCGCGGGCGCCTCGCGATGTCGGCGCGCAATACGGTGCGCAACCTCGAGTTGGCGCTCGGCCGGCCGATGCGCTCGGCCATGTTCGTTTCGCACGCCTCGGGCGGCGACAAGACCTCGCTCGCCATGCTGATCGGTTGGGCTCTGGCGCGGGAGGGGCGCTCCTGCCTCCTCGTGGACGCCGACGTGCGGGGCGCTGCCCTGACGAGGCGCTTCGCGCTCGCCCCGGGGCCGAGCCTCGTGGACGTGCTCTACGACGAGGCCCGCCCCGAGGACGCCATCCGCTCCGACCCAGATCTGGGCATCTCGATCCTGCCGACCATTCCTGCCAGCGCCGACCCTGCGACGCTATTTGGCACGCATCGCGCCGGTGCGCTGTTTCGCGAGCTCTCCGAGCGCTACGATGTGGTGATCGTCGACGCGCCGCCGCTGGCCGGGTTGTCCGACATGGTCGGATTGCCCAACTCGGTCGATCTCGGCCTTTGGGTAATCCGGTCGAACCGCACCGCGATAAAGCCGGTGGTCGAACGGATGCCGCTGTTTCGCTCGCTACGCATGGAGATCGGCGGCGCGATCCTGACCCGCCTGAGCGGCAAGGGCGCCCGTGCCGGCGCCGCTCCGCGCCCGGCTCCGGCCCCTGCTTCCGGGCCCGCCGCAGGACCCGTTTCAGGCTCCGAGGCGCGCCGGAAAGCTCTTCCAGGGTAGGCTATCGCGCCCGAGCAGGGCGGCCAGCGCCTCCATCTCTGGCGCGAGCTCCCGAGCCAGGCGGTCACGGGTCTCGGGCAGGGGCTTTGGCGCGCTTACGCGCAGGTCACGCTTGTTCATCTCCATCAGCCCCCTGAGCGGTGGAAGCGCCTTGATCCGCTCCAGTCCCGCGCCCAGCCCCGCGCGCCGGAGCGCATCGCCGCCGCGCCTGAGCACCGCCTGCAATCCTTCGTTGCGGTAGGCCACGCTCTCGTTCGAGGAGCGGCGGCTCGCATCGAACCGGCCCGCGGGATCGACGCCGAGGAACTCGTAGACCTGCCGCACCGCGGCCTCGGGCTCGGCGGTGATTTCCTCGAAGATCAGTGGCAGCACCGCCTCGCGCGGGAACACCGCGAGCCAGCGGCCCAGATGTGTCGCATAGCGGCTCTGTTCCAAGTAGAGCGGGTTGTTCAGCAGCCCGTCCTCGAAGCGCTCGGCTGTGATGTGACGCGCCCGCAACTCGTGCAGGTGGTTCGAGAAGGCCCGGTCGACCGGGTCGCGAAGGATCGCGATGATCCGGATCGCGGGGTCGAACAGGCGCACCCGCTCGGGCACGCCCGGGTTGTAGAAGTAGGAGGGGGAGGTCTCGCCCCGCGCCCGCGCGCCCGCCCCGTCGGCGAAGTGGCGGAGGTACCACTCGTAGCCGTGGTCGTAGCGCGCGGTGAAGAAGTCGATCTCCTTCGGCACGCTGGTGAAGATGTCCGGATGGCCGTTGAGCACGTCGTGCAGCCAAGAGGTGGCACATTTCTGCGCCCCGATGCCGAGGAAGGTCGGACCCGGCGGAGCAGCAGCGCGGGACGAGACGGGCGGCATGCTAGGATGGGCAGGGGTCGCGGAAGGGGTCAAGTCGCGTCTCCGGTAAAGGGCGCTTTGTGTGCCCAGAGGACGGTCTGGGACGGGGTCATGGCGGTTCGAGGCGTGTTCGGTGTGACGGACCTTCGGCGTTGGCAATTTCATTGCACCCGGGCATCGGTGGAGACAAGGATGCGTCCGGGGCGTCCGGCTCATTTGACACCGTGCCGGGCACCGTGCCTCCCATTTCGGGGGAACGGACTCTGTGTGTCGGGCAGCCTCGGGCGTGCGCGCACGCTGCTTCGGGCTGCAGCGATCCTGCAGGCCCTGGAAATTCATCCGCGGGATCCCAGCGTCTCGATGGGCGCTCTCCTGCATGTTCCGGGCTTGGAGGCCCGTTCGGGTACGAGAAGGACATTTCATGAAGCGCGGCGCATGGTTCGGCACCGACTTTTTCGTGGCAGTCGTGGTAACGCTGTTCGGGGCGGGCCTGTCGTGGTTTCTGGTGGGTGGCGTTCCGCCGATCGGGATCGACGACGCGGCGATCACGCGGTCCTATGCCGAGAACCTCGCGAACGGAGCGGGCTACGTCTACAACGTGGGCGGCGAGCGGGTGGAAGGATCCACAGCACTGCTCTGGGTGGGGATGCTGACGGTTCTCTATGCCGTCACGCCCACGCCCGAATGGCTGATCCTGGGGCTTTGCACGCTGCTGACGGTGGGTGCGGTCCTCGCGGTGCTGCGGATCGCGCGTCTCATCGCGACGCGCCTGACCGACGGGGCGGAAGGCGTGGGCGGGGTGGCGGTAGCGGTGCTGGCGGTGCTGCTGGCAGCGAGCCCGGGCTACTTCCTGTGGTCGGTCTGGACGATGATGGAGCTGGCGCTGTGGTCGGCGACGGTGCTGTGGCTGGTGCTGCACCTGATGATCTGGTCCGAGGGCGAGGTCGGACGGCGCGCGCCGTCCCTTCCCGAGGGTTCAGAGATGGGCCTGCTCCTGCCGGCCGCGGCGCTGCCCCTGATCCGGCCCGAGGGGATCGCGGTGGCGGCGGGGCTGATCGTACTCGGCACGCTGCTGGCGCCGCGCTTCTGGCGGCGGGGCGCGGCGGCGCTGGCCCTGATGGCGGCCGTGTTCGTGGCGGTGACGGCGTTCCGGGTGTGGTATTTCGGCCAGCCGTTCCCGAACACGTTCTATGCCAAGGTCTCGTCGGACACGCTGCAGGGTCTGGCCGACGGGCTGAAATACGCCGCGAGCTTCGTCTTGGGGGCGCCGTTCGCGGACCTGTTCGTGGCGCTCTGGGCCGGCGCGGCGGTGTGGGGGCTGCTGGGACTTCAGGCGGACCGGCCGGGCGCGCGGGGGCTGCTGATCGGATCGGCGGCGGTGTTCGGCTTTCTCGGCGTCTATGCCGGGCTGGGCGGCGACCACTTCGCGCTGTGGCGCTTCTACCAGCCGATCTGGCCGCTGCTCGCGGTGGCCGCTGCCGTCGGCATCGCCCTCGCGGCGGTACGTCTGAGCCGCAGAAGGCCGAAGAGTCTGCCTGTCGCGCTGCCGGCCGCCGCGGGCGTTCTGGCCACCTGCACGGTCGGGTGGCTGCACTACTATCAGACGCGGTTCGACGTGGTGAAGGAGTTCACCCTCGTCGAGCAGGGCCTTGGCTTCGGCAGCTACCTGAACGGGCTCGAATCGCGCCCCTCGATCGGGGTCGGGCCGGCCGGCGGCATCGCGCTTGCCTATGACGGCCACATCTATGATCTGCTGGGCCTGAACTGGACCGAGATGGCCCATGCCAACCCTGTGAAGGTCGGCATGCGCAACCATGCAAGCTTCGACAAAGCGACCTTCTGGGCGCATCGGCCCGACGTCTTCGCCACCTTCAACCGGGCCTGTAGCCGCGGCGGAACCCAGACCTTCTGGACCACCAATGACGACGCCTTCGACGACATCTTCGAAGACGCGCAGTTCCGCGCCGAGTACCGGCCCGTCCGGTTCGGGACGCCTCCTCCGGTGGAGGGGATCGGTCGATCCATGCACTGCTGGCCCGGCTTCGCCCGATCGGACTGGCTGTCCGAGCGGTCAGCCGGTGCCGCCGGACCAGACGGTGCCACGGACAGACCCACGGGCGGGATCGAGGTCCTCACCTGGTCCGACCTCGAATTCCTGAACTGACCGCCCCGGCCGCTCCATGACAGACCGGCCGAACCCGCCGGGTCCGAGCACGGATCCCCGTCCCGCAGGCCTTCCGTCTGGCGGCGTCCCGCCCGGGGGGCCGCTCTCCGAGATCCCCGCCCGCCGAGGATTCTTCGTCAACGTCGGCTCGCTGGTCTTCGCGCGCGGTTTCCTCGCCGTATCGCAGGTACTCGTGCTGCCGATCGTGGCCCGCTACCTCACCATCGAGGAGTTCGGGCTCATGGCGCTGGCGATGACGGTGGTCATCTTCGCGAGCTCGCTGAGCGATGCAGGGCTCGGTCGCTCCCTGATCCGCTCTCGCGGCATGGATCTGGAAGAGTGGTCGAGCGTCTTCTGGCTTCTGGTAGGGGTGGGCATCGGCCTCGCCCTCCTGGTCTTGGCGCTCGCGCCGCTCTGGGCCTGGTTCTTCGACCAACCCGAACTCTGGCTGATCGTGTCGGTTCTCGCGGTGGTGCCGCTCTTCCAGGCGATCTCGGCCGCGCCCAACGCCGAGATCGAGCGGCGTGAGCATTACACCGCACTGGCCCGGCTGCAAATGCTCGCCGCCGCCGCCGGCATGGTCATCGCGGTCGGGCTGGCGGTGGCGGGCGCAGGGGTCTGGGCATTGGTGGCGCAGCAGATTCTGCTGGCCGCGATCCGGCTCGCCGGCGTGGCCCGGCTCTCGCAGTTCAGGCCTCGTCTCGTCTTCAGGCTGCGCCGGCTCGCTGGGCACTTGCGCTTCGCCCGCGATGCCGTCTGGATCTCGCTCATCAGCGTGGCACAGGTGGAAGCCGCCACGGTCGCCATCGGCAAGCTCTTGGGCGAGGCCCCGCTGGGCGTCTTCGCAATGAGCCGTCGTTTCACCCGGTTGCCTCAGTTCGGTCTGGTTGGGCCGTTTTCGTCAGTAGTCTACGTACGCATGGCCAAGGCGCAGGACGATCCCGAGCAGCTGGTCGCGATCTACCTCGCCTCGATAAGGCTCCTAGCCGCGGCGCTGATCCCGCCGCTCGCCCTCGTCGCGGCAGCGGGATCGGCCGTGTTCGTGTTCCTGCTGTCGGAGGACTGGGCGGGTGTGGCGCCCGTCTTCGCTCTGGCGGTCCCGGGCATCGTTCTCGAAGCCGTGACGATCACCTGCCTGGCCTGCCTGTTCCGCGCCACCGGTCGGACGGAGCTTCAGGTCCGGCTACGGCTCGAGGGCGCGCTGGTGCAGATTGCCCTGGTGACCCTCGCCGCGTTCCACAGTCTGGAAGCGGTGGCCGCGTCGTTGACGCTTTGGGCGCTGTACTTCGTGCCACGCGGCTGGGCCCTGGCCCGGCGCATCGTGCCCCTAGGCTGGGGCGCCTGTCTGGGTGCCATCGCCCGGCCGGTGGCCATGGCAACCGCGGCCTCGGCCGCGCATCTGGCGTTCCGGCCCATGCTGCCCCCGGGCGCGCTGCCTGAGATCGTCCTCGCGATCGTCCTCGCGATCGCCGCGCTTGGCGCCATGGCCGCGTTGGACTGGCGACGCCTGCGCGCCGCGGTGGCGCTGTTCCGGTGATCGCGGATCCCTCCGCAGGATGGCGGGATCAGGCCGCCCTCCGGGCCTGCTCCAGGAGCGCTAGGTAGCGCCGCGCGCCGGCCTCGGGGCTCAGCGCCTCGGCCACGTAGGCGCGGGGGTTGAAGCTATTGAGCCCCGCCAAAAAGGCGTCGAACCGCGCCTCCATCTCTGACTTGGCGAAAGTCAGCCCGCAGCGCGCGTCGAAGTAGGGTACCGACGAGACCCGCAGGTCGGACGGAGCGAAGCGGCCCTGATGCGGATCGACCAACACGCCCTCGTCCCAAGCCAGCACCGGCACGCCCGAGGCCATAGCCTCCTGATAGGCGAGTCCCTGCGTCTCGTGCTCGCACAGGAAGACAAGCCCGCGCGCCGCGGCGAGCGCCTCCTTGAACTGGCTCAGGTGGTGGTGTCCGTAGCGCAGCACCCGTACCCGGAGCCCGCGTGCGCGGGCCAAAGCGAGGAACGGCTCCAGCAGGTCGGCCTCGCGCTCCGCTCGGTGCCAGCGGATCTTGTCATAGACCAGCAGATCCAGCGTTTTCGGCTCGCTCGAGAGGTCGGGCCAGGCATCGAGGTCGATGGCCACCGACATGGGCTGGGCGCCTGCGCCGAGGCGGTCAGCCCAGAGCCGGCAGGGCCATTCGGAGGGCAGCGTCATCACCTTGATGTTGCAACGTGCCATCACCGCCTCGACCTCGTCGGGCGGTGGCACGTATCCGGGCCCGAATACGGCCGGGTTCGGCAGACGAACACGTTCGAAGACCCGGGGATAACCGCTGATGCCGATGGGTTCGGAGGGGTGGGCTCGGGCATAGGCGAAGTCGTTGACGCGCACCGTGACGCCTTGGGTCTCGAGCGAGCGCTTAAGGTTGAGGAAGGCGGTGAAGTAGCCGGTGTCGACCTGTACCCGCTTGATACGGCGCCACGCCGCGCGCAGCCGACGGCGAGTCCCGGACTGGAACCGGCCGAGGGGGCGGTCGAGCGCCTGGGTCTCGTAGCCGTCGTAGAACAGGGCGACCGTGCGGGGCTGCGAGCTCATGCGGTCTCTCCGTAGACCTCGCGGCGGGGCGGGGCGATGCAGCCGCGGACCACGCCGGCGTGGAAGCCTCCCCGGACGAGCCAGAAGATCGCCCGGTCGCGCCACGGCGCCGCAAAGAGGGCGCGCAGCCCGCAATAGCCCGATTTGGCCGTACTCGCGGCCATCACGGCCACGCGTCTCGCTGCATCGCCCGGAGCCACGCAGGTGCCGTAGATCGCGCCCTGCGTGTAGCGCCGACGCAGCACCCAGCCGAAACTCATTCGCGACGGCGACACTGGCTCGCGCACCACCGCGTCCGGAGCGATGGCCATCTGGACGCCGGCGCGGTGCAGCCGAAAAAAGAAATCCACGTCCTCGCCCCCGGTGCGTCCGAAGGCGAGATCGAAGCGTGCGTCGCGCACGCGGGTGTCGCCGCGGTCGAGCAGCACGTTGGAGGAGAAGCCGGTCTCGACCACGCCGCGATTCGCGGCAGGGCGGTTGGAGTGGAAGTCGTTGTGGCGCATCCAGCCGGGCGCGGTGGGGGGGTAGACGGCGAAGGCAGGCCCGAAGACCACACCCGCCCGGCTCATGCGCCAAGTCTTCACAAGACGACCGATCCAGTCCGGTTCGGCCAGCTCATCGTCATCGATGAAGAGCAGCAGCGCGCCCTCCGCCGCCGCCAAGCAGGCGTTGCGCGCGACTGAGATGTTGCGCGCGGGCGCGTGGATATAGAGCAGGTCGAGGCCGAGAGCCCGGCCCCGGCGCTTGATGCGCTCGCGCAGGGCCGGGCGGTCGTCGTTCTCGGCCACGATCACCCGCAGTTGGGCGCCCGCGGGCAGCCGCTGAGCGGCGACGCTGTCGAGCGTCTCTAGGATCGCGGGGCGCCGGAAGGCGCAGATGCCCACGTCTATCCGCATGGCGGCAGGTCTCCGCCCGGCGTGCTTCCCGACGGAAGGCGCCAAGGGTGCAGGCTGGGAGCGGCGGGTGGATCAAGGCGAACAGGCATGGGCTGAACTTCGACTAACCAGAAAAGACAATGGCCCAGCCGTACCACCGGACGTCACGCGGAGCGAGCCTGCACGGGCGGTCCTCGAAGGCCGAGGGGACGCGGAGGGAACTTCGGCCAGCATCAGGGGACGGTTTGGGAGCGGGTAGACGGGTCCGCCGAAGCCACCACGCTCAGCCCTCGAGTGCGGCGCGGATACGGTCGGCGGTCTCGAGCACGGCCACCGTGTCGTCGAGCGGCATCAGCGCACTCTCGGCGCGACCGGCGGCAAGACAGCGGGCCACCTCCTCCGCCTCGAAGCGCAGTCCGTAGCCGCGGAAGCCCGCCTCGATCGTGCGGCCGCCGCCGCCCCGGGCCCGCGCCGCCAGCGCCCGCGCGGCGGGCCAGAGCGGGGTGGCGCGAACGAGATCCTTAATCCGCTCGGCTCGCCCCGTGGGCGCGCCCGGCCCGCGTCCGCCCGCCCGGAGCGGTACGAGTCGCGCCCGCGTGGCCTGGATGAAGGGCGCCTCCACGGCGAGTCGCCCGCGGGCACCGGCGATCTCGAGCCCGTTGCCCAAGCTCGTCGCGTGGCTCGCCCGCACGCTGGAGAGCGCGCCGCCGCGGTGGCGCATCAGTACCGCGACGTCGCGGATGCTGCCCCCCTCCGAGCGGATGGCCTCGACCGCGACCCGTTCGGGCGGACCCAGCAGATGATGCGCCATCGAAAGCCCGTAGACGCCCAGATCCATGAGCGCGCCACCGCCCAAGTTCGGTGCCGTAATTGTGGCCGTGGCCGGGCTCTCCTCCACTGGCAGGCCGAGCTCGGCCGAGAGCTGGCGGATCGGGCCGAGCGCCTCCTCGTCCAGAAGCGCGCGGATCCGGCCGTACAGTGGCAGGAAACGCGTCCACATCGCTTCCATGCAGAACAGGCCGGCCGTGCGCGCGGCCTCGACCACCTCGCGGGCCTCGGGAGCCGAAAGAGCGAAGGGCTTCTCACAGAGCACCGGCTTGCCGTGGGCCAGCGCCAGCAGGCAGTGCTCGCGATGCAGGCTCGCAGGTGTGGCGATGTAGACGGCATCGACGTCCTCGGCCTGCACGAGCGCCTCGTAGCTCTCGGCGGTGGTGGCACCGTGTGGCATGGCCACGGCGCGGGCGCGGGCCGGGTCGCGCGAGGCGACGCGAGCCAAACGCTGCGCTGGCGCGTGGCGCAGGTCGGCGGCGAAGCGAGCGGCGATCCAGCCGGCGCCGAGGATCCCCCAGCCGATGGGCGCGCTCATGCCTCGCCGTCGCGCGAGGCCGGGCCACGCGATCCGCGCAGCCGGGCACGGGAGCGCAGCACCACCTGCTCGCCCAGATTGCCCAGCAGATGCGCCACGACCTCGGGCGGCGCGGCGAAGCAGCGCGCCGCCTCGGCCAAGTCGCGGGCGCGCACGGCTTCGATCAGGCGAAGCCAGAGCCAGCGCTTCTGTGTCTCGATCTCGTGGTCGCGCAACAGGCGGCGGTCCGCGCTGCGGAGGGCGGGCTCCCGGCGCAGCCGCCGGTCGGCGGCCACCAGCGCGGCCAGATCCGCCGCACGATGCTGCCCGCTGAGCGATCCGGGCCGGACCAGCGCCTCGTATCCCAGTGGATCGGTCAGGCAGAACCGCGCGCCGCGGGCAAGTGCGGTGGCGTAAAGCGCGTAATCCTCCCCCAGCCGCATCGTCTCGTCGTAGCGCAGGGCGTGAGCGTCGAGGAAGGCGCGTCGCATCAGGGGCTTGAGGAATCCCATTTCGCCGCGCCCGCCATGGAGCCGCGAGAGGTTGCCGCGCACAAAGGCGGAGAAGTCGATCTCCCGGCGCCCGATCGGCTCCGGGCTCCAGAGCCGCTGGCGCGGCGCGCCGGGTTCGAACGAGGCAACCTTCCACAGGTCATCGGCGACGATGTCCCACGCCCCCTCACGGGCAATGACCAACAGCCCCGCAAGCCGCCCGGGTTCCATCGCATCATCCGAATCGAGCACCGTCACCCAAGGCGCGCGCGAGGCGTCGAGCCCGTGGTTGCGTGCCGCCGCGGGCCCCCGGTTGCGAGTCTGTGCGAGGACCTTGAGCCGCGTCTCGCCCCGGGCCATGGACCGGGCGAGAGCAAGCGTGCCGTCGGTGGAGGCATCGTCCACGACCACCGCCTCGACCGAGACGCCGGTCTGGGCGAACACGCTCCGAAGCGCGCGCTCGAGCGTGCCTTCCGCGTTCCAAGCCGCGATCACGACGCAGATCTCGGGGTCGAGCTTGTCGGAGGCGGGCGAGGTGGGGCGCGCGGCCTCAGTCAAGGGTGCTGGCCACGTAGTCTGAGCAGGTGGGGCCGTCGTCGCCCGGCGGACGGTAGGAGATGCAATGATAGATGGCTTCCGTGCGCACATTCTCCGCCGGCATGCCAATCCACTCCCTCATCCCTGCGTTGCCGGCCCAGACGTCTATATAAAGCCGTGACGGGGTCTGCGGGATCGGATGCTCGTCGGCCGTGACGCGCAGCAGCTCGCGGTCGTCGACGTACCAAGTCACCGAATCGGGACGCCAGTCGAAGCGATAGAGATGAGTCTCGCGGGCGGCATCGAAGCCCAGGTCGATCCAGCGGCCCGGGAGGTTGTCACCCTCGGTGAAGATATTGAGCCACACCTTTGTGGTGTCGCGGCCAAGGAACTCAAAGTCGATCTCGTCATGCGGATCGCCGAAGAACGGACCCGTGTAGGTATAGAAGGAGGAGACGATGCCTTCGCCCCGTGCGGCGCGCATATAGACCTCGTAGCTGCCGAAGTGATGCGGGCCGACGCGCTGGACCTGCGAACCGAAGAACGGCTTCTGGGTGCCTTGGCTGGCGGGCGACAGGCGCAGGTGCAGCGCGCCCTCCCCCGCCCTGGGAGCCGATGGCAGCAGCGCCGAGGCCAGCCAGCGGCGCCAACCGGTGGCGAAACTTCCCTCACGGTCAAAATTGGCCACCGAGAGCCGATCGCGCCAGCTGAGGTCGTCGAAGGTCTCGATGAAGCCTTCCAATGCGGCAGACGGGTCCACCGCCCCGTCGCTCGGATCGTCGGCAAGTCCCTCGATGGCCCCCGCCGCGGCAGCCGATGTGTCCTGCGCACACAGGGGCGTCGCAATCAGTGGCAGGGCCATAGTCGCGGCGAAGACCCCAGCCACGAAGGTCTTACAACATCTGGTGGTGCGGGGTCTGACGGTGCCAAACTGGATCGTGAGAGACCAGACCGTGCGGGCTTGCGCAATCATCGCGTGTAACTTCTTTCTGTCTGAATCGCGGAGGAAACGCTAGGCAACCGCCATGGCCGAGGCAACCGTCATGATCGCCGCCTGGAACGCTGTAGGAACGATCGCCCGCAGCGTGAAGACCGCGCAGGCACAGGCAGACGTCGCTACCGAGGTGGTTGTGGTCGACGACGCCTCGACCGACGACACTGCCCAGCATGCTGGGGCGGCAGGGGCCGTGGTTCTGCGGATGCAGGCGAATGGCGGGCCAGCGGCGGCGCGCAACCGGGCCGTCGAGGCAGCGCGGGGCCACTGGCTGGCGGTACTCGACGCCGACGATGCGATGGAGCCGGATCGCCTGCGCCGGATGATCGACCAAGGCAAGGCGGCGGAGGCCGACGTGGTCATGGGCAACTTCCGCACCGTGCGGGAGGATGGCGCGCCTCTCGATCCCGAACCCTTCCTCGCGGGCCCAGACTTCGAGCGCTCGCTCGAATGGAGCCTCGAGGATTTCCTCGCCGGCAACCAGGTCCGGCCCGGAAGCCGGCCTCTGGGCTATCTCAAGCCGCTGTTCCGCCGCGCGTTCCTCCTCGAGCACGGACTGCGCTACGATCCCTCCCTGCGCAACGGCGAGGATTTCCATTTGGTGCTGGCCTGCCTCGCCGCGGGAGCCAAGGTCGTGTTCTCGCCCCCGCCCCTCTACCTCTACACAGTGCGCCGGGGGTCGATCTCGCACCGCGCCGACCCGGCGCATATCAGCGCGCTGATTGAGGCCGACCTGACGTTCCTAGAGCGGCGGGGGGGGGATCTCTCGGCCAGGGCCGCTGCGCTCTTCGCCTTACGCGGTGATGCCCTTCGGGAACTCCGGGACAGCGAGGAAATTCTGCAGGCGCTGAAGGCGCGGCGTCTCCGGGATGCGGTCGTGAGAGTGTTGCGCAAACCGTCGATCGCCCGGCGCGTGGGCCGACAGCTTCTGGAAGCGCTTCGAAACCGTGCTAGACCCAAGAGCTTATAGATTCCTTCACTTTTCGAAGACGAGTGCAGGTTCCGGAGTTCACGCAAATTTCATCCTTTCGGGACGGCATGTCGACGCAAAACCAGAACGCTTCACCCCCTATCGCCACGCTTCTGGTCCAGCGCCGTCTAGACGACGTGCGGTCCGGCTCAGGCGTCTACCTCCTCGGGCTAATCGACCGGCTCCTTGCCGCGGGCTTTCGGGTCCGCATCGTGGTCGCGCCGCTGGCGGGCTTCGGCAGCCGGCCCGCATCGCGCCCCTCTGCGGCCTTCGGAAAGCGCGGCTGCGAGATCGTATGGCCCGGCACTTTGCGTATCGGGAACGTGTTCGTGTCCTGCGGCGTCGCGGTCTGGCGGCGCAGCCTGAAGCTCGTCCTCGAGCGCCTGAGATGGGCAGTCGGAGGCCGCCGGGGGCCCCGCCCCTCCGTTCCAAGCAGCCTCGGGCGCATGCCTCGGGGCCCAGAGCTCGAACGGCTCCTCGCAGCCGTCAACGAGGTCGCCTCGGTCATCGTGGTCGCCGAGTACAGCTCGCTTGCTCCGGTGCTCAGTCAGTGCCAGACGGGCGCACGGGCCGTGCTACTGCACGATCTATTCTCCTGTCGGGCGGCCTCGTTCCGGGAGGTCGGTCTCGTGCCCGACCACGAGCCGGTATCCCTGGCAGTCGAACTCGACTGGCTCTCGACGGCGGATCTCCTGCTTTACGCCTCGGCTGCGGAGGCGTCGCGGATTACCGAGCATCTGCCGGACAAGCGCCACATCTGGCTGCCGCCGCAGGTACATGCCGGGCCCGACGCAGAGGCCATTCCTGGTCCCGCCGCGGCACGGGTGCGGAAGCCTGGCCGGCCGCGAGCGGTTTTTCTCGGCGTTCGTCACGGTGGCAATCTCGATGCAATCAACTTGCTGCTGGGCGAGATCTGGCCTCGAGTCCGCCATGCGATGCCTGCCGCCGAACTGTGGATCGCGGGCGAGATATCCGATGTGGTGGCTGATCTGCCGGAGGGCCCGCCGCCCGGCGTGCGCCTGATCGGTCCGGTGGACGACACCGCCGAACTGGGCGGTCCGGACGCCGTGGGTCTCGCGCCCGTGCGTGCGGCCAGCGGCGTCAGCATCAAGGTGGCCACCTACCTGTCGCTCGGCATGAGCGTGGTGGCCTGCTCGCGGGCGCTCGAAGGCTACGGCGGTGAGCTGGACGACTTGGTCATGAAGGCCGACGGCGTGGAGGCCTTCGCGGCCGCCACCGTCGCGCTGCTTTCGGATGCCGGCCTGCGTGCCCAGAAGGCTCAGTCCGGCGCAGCGGCGCTTGCGGCGCGATTGGATCATGCGGAGTTCGAGGCCTATCTCGCCTCGCTGCTGGCGGAGGCTCAGCCGCCCGGGCCGCGTCCCGGGCTAGCAATCCTGCCGAGCCCCGAGTCACGGGCCTTGGCCTTCTGACTGGCTTCCCGTTGGACGATTACCCGGGCCTACTGCCCGAACTGGAGGTCGGGGGTGGGCTCCGCCGGGTCCTGCACTGCATCCGGCGCTACGCCTTCTGGGCCGCCGAGGATGCCTAGAGAGACGGTGAGCACATCGCCCGGGTCGATCGCGTCGCCGGGTCCGATCTCCTCCCCGCGCCCGCGCCCCGAGCGCAGTACGGTGAAGGTCGTCTCCACCTCGGCCACGCGCGAGAGCTCCGCGCCGAGACCCTCGGCTACCAAGACTTGCTCAAGCACGTCCTGGCGTGTTGCCAGATCCTCGAGGCGGGCGCGGACATCCTGCAGCTCGACCGTGGCCTGGGTCTCGCGGCGGGCTTGAAGCTCGATGATGTCGCGTTCGTTCTCGGCGACGCGCTGGCGGGCGCGGTAGATGCTGTTCTGAAGGTCGGTCTCCTTGGCTTCCAGGTCGATCAGGCCACGCTGCGCGTCGGAGAGTTGGTTGGCCCGCGCGAAGCCACGCTCGGCCAGCTGGGTGATGTTGGCGATGTTCTCCCGCGCCAGCCGAAGCTGCTCGGCCTGCCCGCCGAGCTTGCGCTCCAGCCCCTCGATCTCGACCGCGAGCAACTCCCGGAGATCCGCCAGCGCGGCCAGCTCGCGCTCGAGCGCGGCCTTGCGGGAGGTGAAGATGGCGACCTCCTCGGTCCGAATCCGGGCCGTCGCCGCAGGTCCGTCCGGATGGGCAAGACCCGGCGGGAAGGCGATGCTGTCGGCCTTGGCCACCTCGGCCTCGAGCCGGGCCTGGCGGGCGCGTCCCCGAGCGTACTGGTTGAGCACCTCACGCAGCGACCCGGCGGTGCGCACGCCCGCCGCCGAGCCGGCCCCGCCCTCGGCGGCGAG
>CAZWWR010000035.1:0-21622 GCA_964637265.1 uncultured Jannaschia sp. | reverse complement strand
CGCCCTGGGCGTGGTGGCCTGCCTCGCGGCGCGGGATCTCGTCCCCCGGACGCTGCCCGCCTCGGTCACCGGGCCGCGCCTCGCGGCTCAGGCCTTCGCCGCGCTGGTGCCGGCCGGTGCGCTGCTCCAGGCGGCGCAGGGGCACCCACTCGTCGCGCCGTCCCCGCTCGTCTGGGGCGGGCTCGGCGCCTGCGTCGCGATCGGCGCGGCCGCCTACCTCGCCATCGTCGCCGCCACCCGGGCGGGTGACATCGCGGTGGTCTCGTCCTTCCGGTACACCCGGATGCTCTTCGCCCTGGTGCTGGCCGCGCTCCTCTTCGGGGAGCGGCCCGACGCCGCGACGCTCGTCGGCGTCGCGGTGGTGATCGGGGCGGGGCTCTACACCCTGCTGCGGGAGGCGCGGTTGCGGCGGATGGCCGGCGGCGCCGGGGTCGGGGGCGCATCCTAGCGCACAGCGTCGAGCCCTCCGGCCACTCGCAAGCCGCCCGCACCCGGGCGCCCGCCGTCCCGAGGGGCGCGTGGCTTCCCCTGCTTCCCCCGGCGCGCTAGAGGGGCGCCGAGCGACACACCGGAGCCCGACCATGTTCACCATCACCGACATCCATGCCCGCGAGATCCTCGACAGCCGCGGCAACCCGACGGTGGAGGTGGACGTCACGTTGGAGGACGGCACGCTCGGCCGCGCGGCGGTGCCCTCCGGCGCATCGACCGGCGCCTACGAGGCCGTCGAGAAGCGGGACGGGGACGCGGGCCGCTACAAGGGCAAGGGCGTGCGCGAGGCGGTGGCCGCGGTGAACGGCGAGATCACCGAGGCGCTGGTCGGCTTCGACGCCTCCGAGCAGGAGACCATCGACGCCGCGATGCTGGAGCTCGACGGCACGCCGAACAAGTCCCGCCTCGGTGCCAACGCGATCCTCGGCGTGAGCCTCGCCGCGGCCAAGGCCGCCGCCGACGCCTCCGCCCTGCCCCTCTACCGCTACGTCGGCGGAACGTCCGCGCGGCTCCTGCCGGTGCCGATGATGAACATCGTGAACGGCGGCGAGCACGCCGACAATCCGATCGACATCCAGGAGTTCATGATCATGCCGGTCGCCGCCGAAAGTGTGGCTGAGGCGGTGCGCGTGGGGTCCGAGGTGTTCCACACCCTCAAGAAGGAGCTGTCGGACGCCGGGCTCTCGACCGGGCTGGGCGACGAGGGCGGCTTCGCCCCCGACCTCCCCTCCACCCGCGGCGCGCTCGACTTCGTGCTGCGCGCCGTCGAGAAAGCGGGCTACGGCCCCGGCGAGGACGTCTGGCTCGCGCTCGACTGCGCGGCGACGGAATACTTCCGGGACGGCGCCTATCACCTCGCCGGCGAGGGCAAGACGCTCTCCTCCGACGAGAACGTCGACTACCTCGCCGCGCTGGTGCGGGACTATCCAATCCTGTCGATCGAGGACGGGATGGGCGAGGACGACTGGGAGGGCTGGCGGGCGCTCACCGAGGCGCTGGGCGAGAAGGTGCAGCTCGTCGGGGACGACCTCTTCGTGACCAACCCGGCCCGCCTGGGCGAGGGGATCGAGAAGGGCTGCGCGAACTCGCTGCTCGTGAAGGTCAACCAGATCGGCACGCTCTCCGAGACCCTCGAGGCGGTCAACATGGCGCATCGGAACCGCATGACCTGCGTCATGTCGCATCGCTCCGGCGAGACCGAGGACGCGACGATCGCGGACCTGGCGGTCGCCACCAATTGCGGGCAGATCAAGACGGGCTCGCTCGCCCGCTCGGATCGGCTCGCGAAGTACAACCAGCTGATCCGCATCGAGGAGCAGCTTGGCGAGACGGCCCGCTATGCCGGCCGCTCGATCCTGCGGGGCTGAGCCCCCGCGCATGGGGAGGGGCCCGTAGCTCAACGGTTAGAGCAGGGCGCTCATAACGTCTTGGTTGCAGGTTCGAATCCTGCCGGGCCTACCCTCCTCGCCCGCGAGCCGATGCCCCGGGGTCCGCTTGGGGCGGCGAGCTCGCTACTGCAGCTTCCTAAGCTGGAGCGCCCGACTGGACCTTGGCACGTTCCCCCGGGGCGCCTAGCCGTGCCGGGGCGATGCTGCCGGCTACGGTTTCGTTGGTCACTCCCGGTGATGTAGAGCCTATGGGAAATGCCGTGAGCTCGTCCACGCCAGCCATCCGTCGCATCCGGAAACTGCGCACGCTGGGTCGGGTACTCAAGCGTCAGGAGAGCCGCTGATCGCCCTCGTGGCTTTCCGCGCACTCGCGAGACAGCCGACGAGGTGACCGGCGGGTGGGTGGCGTCCGGAGCGAAGGCCGGCACCACCCCCAAGGCCATAGGCCCGCGGGCCGGGCAGCGGCGCCGGCCGGTCGGGCGGGGCCCGGACGTCGCCGGTGGGGTCAGACCCGTTCGAGCGCCAGCGCGATGCCCTGCCCGCCGCCGATGCACATGGTCACCAGCGCCCGGCGCCCGCCCGTCCTCTCGAGCTCCGCGAGCGCCTTGACCACGAGGATGGCCCCCGTCGCGCCCACCGGGTGGCCAAGCGCGATGGCGCCGCCGTTGGGGTTCACGCGGTCGGCGTCCAGTCCGAGGCCGCGCGTCACGGCGAGCGCCTGCGCGGCGAAGGCCTCGTTCGATTCCACGACGTCGAACGCGTCCGCGGAAAGGCCGGTGCGCTCCAGAAGGGCCTCCACCGCCGGGACGGGCCCGATCCCCATGACCTCCGGGCGCACGCCGGCCACGGCATAGCCGAGGATGCGGGCACGGGCCCGCAGGCCCGCACGCTCGGCCGCCTCGGATCGGGCCAGCACGACCGCCGCCGCGCCGTCGTTGATGCCGCTCGCGTTGCCGGCGGTCACCGTGCCGTCACGCTGGAAGGCGGGACGGAGGCCGGCGAGGGCCTCCTCGGTCGTCTCCTTAGGGTGCTCGTCGCGGGCGAACTCCACCTCCTCCCGCCGCCGCTTGACGGTGACGGGCACGATCTGGTCGTCGAAGCGCCCCTCGCCCTGCGCGGCGGCGGCCCTGCGCTGGCTCTCGAGGGCGAAGGCATCCTGGTCGGCGCGGGTGATCTGATGTTCGGCCGCGACGTTCTCGGCCGTCACGCCCATGTGGCCCGTCCCGAAGGGACAGGTCAGGGCGCCCAGCATCATGTCCATCGCCCGCACGTCGCCCATCTTGGCGCCCCAGCGGCCGGTGCTCATGGCATGCGGCGAGCGGCTCATGTTCTCGGCCCCGCCGGCGACGGCGATCTCCGCGTCGTTCAGCGCCAGTGCCTGCACGGCGGATACGACCGCCTGCGCCCCCGAGCCGCAGAGCCGGTTGACGTTCATCGCGGGCGCCGTGTCGGGGATACCCGCCTCCATCGCCGCGACGCGGGAGAGGTACATGTCCCTCGGCTCGGTGTTGATGACGTGGCCCATCGCGACGGTGCCGACCTGCGGCGGCTCGACGCCCGCATCCTCCAGCGCCGCTCCGATGGCGACCGCGCCGAGCTGCGCGGGCGGGACGCCGGCGAGGCTGCCGCCGAAGGTGCCGATTGCGGTGCGCTTGGCGCCGAGAATCACGACGTCGTCCATTAGGGCCTCCCTCTCCCGTGTCGGCCATCAGGCTAACGCGGGCGAGGGAAGACCGGAAGCGGCCGCGTCGGGGCGCCGTCGTCAGGCCTTCGGGTCGGCGCGCGAGATCAGGGCCTTGGCGTTGGGCACCACCACGAAGGTGATGATCGGCACCGTCAGGAGCGTGGTGAAGAAGGTGCGCAGCCAGGTCGGCATGCCGAGATCGGGGAGGAGGTAGGTGGAGATCGTGACGATCGGATAGACCGCGAACCAGACGAGCACCGCCAGCATCGCCTTGTGCCGGAACTTGTGCGGGTCCTTGTCCGTGGTGACGTGGTCGGTCTCGACATCGGGCATCTGCGTCCCCCCCGGGGGAGGACGCGCGGGAGCCGCGATCGTTCCGAACCCGGCTCGCTCCGGACCCGGCTCGCCTCGCGCGCCGTCAGCCGCCGCGGCCCGTCTGGTCCTGCAACGCGTCGATGCGCTTCGAGGCGTCGGCCTTCGACAGGTCCGGGTCGAACTCCTCGCCGGCCTCCTCGGACAGCGTCTTGAGGTAGGACGCCTGCGCGCCGGTCATCGGCTCGTCGCCCGTCGTCCAGTCGTCCGGATCCTTGGCCGCGTTGCCGGGGGCGTCCTGCTTCGGGGTGTCGGTGGCGGTCTCGGGCTTGGTCACGGGGCTGCTCCTCGAATAGGTCGTTCACCTAACGTTCCGATCCGCCGCAGGTTCCGCGAACCTGATCAGATCCTGGCGAAAGCCCCCGGGGCCGCGGCAAGGCCGGACGGCTCGTTGCGCGGGGGTTCCTCAGGGCATCCATCGGTATCCGCCGTGCGTCCGGTGTCGCGTGCGAGGCCATCCGTCTGTTGGAAAAGCCCGACGCAGCAGCCGAACCGGGCCCCGTAAGGCCCCCGTGCCGTGACGCCGTGATGCGGGCGAGGCTGTTGCCGCAACGAGGCGGAGCCACGGTGGCCCGGCGCTTGAGGCCCGCGTCGAGGACGGCGGGGTTCACCCGGCCGATCCTGCGGAGGACGCGCCGTGCAGGCTCGCGATCGGGCACCGGGAAGGCGACGCGGCAGAGCCTCACCGCCCGCCCGCGAACCGAGCGGCCCAGGCGTCGCGCTCGGCGTCGGTGATCTTGCGGAACAGGTTGTCGGGCACCGGGAAGGCGTGGCCGGGGGGCAGCGCCGTCAGCGCCGTGCCGGCATCCCCGGGCCAGGCGGCACCTTCCGCGCGCAGCGCGCGCAGAAGCGAGGCAGCCGCGTCCGGGATGAACGGGGCGGAGACCACGCCGTAGAGGCGCATCAGGTTCAGCGCGAGGCGGATCTGCATCGCGGCGCGCTCGGGCTCCGTCTTGAACGCGGCCCAGGGGGCGGCCTCCTGGAGGTACTCGTTGCCGGCCACCCACAGGCCGCGCAGCTCGGCCGCGGCCTTGCGGATCTCGATGGCGTCCATGTGGGCCTCGTAGGCCCGCAACCCCGCCTCGACGCGGGCCGCGAGCGCATGTTCGGGCTCCCCCCAGGTTCCGCCCTCGGGCACCGCCTCGCCGAACTTCGAGCGGCAGAACTTGGTGACGCGGGAGGCGAAGTTGCCCAGCACATCGGCCAGATCCTTGTTGGTCGAGGCGGCGAAGTTCTCCCAGGTGAACTCGCTGTCCTGGTTCTCGGGCGCGTGGCTCAGGAGCCACCAGCGCCAGTAGTCGGCCGGCAGCAGCTCCAGCGCGTCGTCCATGAACACACCGCGGCCCTGGGAGGTGGAGAACTGGCCGCCATCGTATGTGAGGTAGTTGAAGGCCTTGAGGTAGTCGACGCGCTTCCACGGCTCGCCCGACCCGATCAGCGTGGCGGGGAAGCTGAGCGTGTGGAAGGGGACGTTGTCCTTGCCCATGAACTGCACGTAGCGGACGTCCTCGGCGCCCTTGTCGGTGCGCCACCAGCGCTCCCAGCCCTGCGCCACCCCGGCGCCCTCGCCCGCCTCGACCCATTCGGCGGCGCAGGCGATGTACTCGATGGGGGCGTCGAACCAGACGTAGAAGACCTTTCCCTCCATGCCCGGCCACGGGTCGGGGCCGCGGCGCACGGGGATGCCCCAGTCGAGGTCGCGGGTGATGCCCCGGTCCTGCAGGCCGTCGCCGTCGTGAAGCCACTTCTTCGCGATGGAGGTGGTCAGCACGGGCCATTCGGTCTGGCCGTCGATCCAGGCGTCCAGCTCCTCGCGGAGCTTCGACTGGAGCAGGAACAGGTGCTTCGTCTCCCGAAGCTCCAGGTCGGTGGCGCCCGAGACGGCGGAGCGGGGCTCGATCAGGTCGGTCGGATCGAGCTGCTTGGTGCAGTTCTCGCACTGGTCCCCGCGAGCGCGCTCGTAGCCGCAGTTGGGGCAGGTTCCCTCGACGTAGCGGTCGGGCAGGAAGCGGCCGTCGGCAGCCGAGTACATCTGACGGGTCACCCGCTCCTCGATCAGTCCGTTCTCCGCCAGCCGGCCGGCGAAATGCTGCGTCAGCGCATGGTTCTGCGGGGAGGAGGAGCGGCCGTAGTGGTCGAAGGACAGGCGGAAGCCGTCCGCGAGCTCCTTCTGCACGGCCCACATCTTCGCGCAGTACTCCGCCACGGGCAGGCCCGCCTTGGCGGCGGCGAGCTCGGCCGGGGTGCCGTGCTCGTCGGTGGCGCAGAGGAACAGCACCTCGTCGCCGCGGGCGCGCCGGTAGCGCGCGTAGAGATCGGCCGGTAGCTGGGAGCCGACCAGGTTGCCGAGATGCTTGACGCCGTTGATGTAGGGGATGGCGGAAGTGATCAGGGTGCGGGGCATGGGTCTTCGGCTCGTGAGGGCGGCCCGCGCGGCTTAACGGATCGGCGGGGGGAGTTGAACGGGAATGCGGGCGCAGGGCCCTAGGCGGCAGCGGCAACCCCGTGTGTCAAGGGCGGAGGCACGGACGTCTTGGCTGGGAGCGCGTGCCTGCGGTTCCGCGGAGGTGTGGAGATCGCCGGGGGGCGGCGCAGTTCAGCCGGGGGGAAGCGACCGCCCCCGCCCGACCTTCCGGCACGCCGTGCGGGACCCGGAACTCGGGCTGCCGTGCCAGACGAAGAGGGCGCGGCTTTAACGCGGCGGCTTCGCCATGCTCCCCGAGCCGTGACCACGGTGGAAGCGCGAGAGGCGCAGGTGCGAAGCGCGATCCCGGCGAACAGAGCGCCTCCGGGCCGAACCCGGGTTCGTCCGCTAGGGGGCCTTCGCGGTCACGGGCCGGGGACGGCGCCGCGGCCGCAATGCCGGGCTCGTCTTGCCCGCCGTGTCGGGGAGACGCTTCCGCTCGGGGCCAAGCGGTGCGGGGGCGCGGGCCCGTCGGGCCGAAGGTCCGTCTCCGGCGAAACAGGCCGGGCCGGCGCTGGCACGACGCGGCTGACGCCCCCCGTTTCCGCGCGGGGAAGACACTCCCGTGGAAGGTTCCGGTGAGCGCTTCCGGTCCACGCCCGGCGTCTTCCCCGGCCTGCGCACCCGTTTGGCCGTTGCGGCCCGGGTGAGGCAGGCGCACCCATGCGACCTACGTGAACTGCTCCCTCAGCAGCCGTTCCTCCAGCCCGTGACCCGGGTCGAACAGGAGCCGGTGGCACACGTCGAAGGCCGTCTCGACGTCCACCCGCACGACCTCGCGGACGCTGGCCCCGTCGGCCTCGGCCATCATCGGGCGCTTGTTCGGGTTGAGCACGTCGAAGCGCACCCGCGCGGTCCGGGGCAGGATGGCGCCGCGCCAGCGCCGGGGCCGGAAGGCCGCCATCGCCGTGAGCGCCAGCACGCCCGAGCCGATGGGAAGGATCGGCCCGTGCGCGGAGTAATTGTAGGCGGTGCTCCCGGCGGGCGTGGCGAGGAGCGCCCCGTCGCACACGAGTTCGGGCATCCGCACCTTGCCGTCGACCGAGATGGCCAGCCTCGCCGCCTGCGGCCCCGCGCGCAGGAGCGACACCTCGTTGATGGCGAGCGCCTCGACCTCCTCGCCGTCGCGCCGCCGGGCGCGCATCCGAAGCGGGCTGGTCGCCGCCTCCTCCGCGCCCTCCAGCCGGGCCACTAGCCCCTCCTCGGCATACTCGTTCATGAGGAAGCCGACGGTGCCGCGGTTCATCCCGTAGGTGGGCGCGTCGATGTGCATCGTGGCGTGGAGCGTCTCGAGCATGAAGCCGTCGCCGCCGAGCGCCACCACGACGTCCGCCTCCTCGGGCTCGTGCTGTCCATAGAGGGCGGTGAGCCGGTCGAGGGCGGATCGCGCCTCGGGCGTCTCGGAGGCCACGAAGGCGATGTTGCGGGCGGCGGGCATGACGGGCGCAGGCTTGGCGCGCCTCCGGTCGGAAGGCAACCGCGCGCCGCCCCGGCCCTGTCCGCCCCGCATGCGACCTTCCCATGGAACGGGCGGGGCGGTATCAGGCCGGCACGCCCCAATCCGGGAGATCCCAGCCATGAACGCCCCCCATCGCCCCGACTTGCCCGTATCCGGCTTCTTCACCCGGTCGCTCGCCGAGACCGACCCGGAGATCGCCGACGCGATCGAAAGCGAGTTGACCCGCCAGCGCGACGAGATCGAGCTGATCGCCTCGGAGAACATCGTCAGCCGCGCCGTGCTCGAGGCGCAGGGTTCGGTGATGACGAACAAGTACGCCGAGGGGTATCCGGGCCGGCGCTACTACGGCGGCTGCCAGCACGTGGACGTGGCCGAGACCCTCGCGCGCGACCGGGCCAAGCGGCTCTTCGGCTGCGGCTTCGCCAACGTGCAGCCGAACAGCGGCTCGCAGGCCAACCAGGGCGTGTTCACCGCGCTCCTGAAGCCCGGCGACACGATCCTCGGCATGTCGCTCGACGCGGGCGGGCACCTGACGCACGGGGCGAAGCCCAACCAGTCGGGCAAGTGGTTCGACGCGGTCCAGTACGGCGTGCGCAGGCAGGACTTCGCGCTCGACTACGACGAGGTGGCACGCCTCGCCGCAGAGCACTCGCCGAAGATGCTGATCGCGGGCGGCTCGGCCATCCCGCGGATCATCGACTTCGCGCGGATGCGGGAGATCGCCGATTCGGTGGGCGCTTGGCTGCTGGTGGACATGGCGCATTTCGCGGGGCTCGTGGCATCGGGCCACTACCCCTCGCCCTTCCCCCACGCCCATGTGGCGACGACCACCACGCACAAGACGCTGCGCGGTCCGCGCGGCGGCATGATCCTGACCGACGACGGCGACATCGCGAAGAAGGTGAACTCGGCCATCTTCCCCGGCATCCAGGGCGGGCCGCTGATGCACGTGATCGCGGCCAAGGCGGTGGCCTTCGGCGAAGCGCTCGACCCGTCCTTCAAGGACTATCAGGCGCAGGTCATCGCCAACGCGAAGGCGATGTCCGACCAGCTCCTCAAGGGCGGGCTCGATATCGTGACGGGTGGCACGGACACGCACCTCGCGCTCGTGGACCTGCGCCCCAAGGGGGTGACGGGGAAGGCCGCCGAGGCCTCTCTCGGCCGCGCCCACATCACCACGAACAAGAACGGCATCCCCTTCGACGACCAGCCGCCGACGATCACCTCCGGCATCCGGCTGGGCACGCCGGCCGGCACGACGCGGGGCTTCGGCGAGCCGGAGTTCCGGCTGGTGGCCGACCTGATCGTGGAGGTGGTCGACGGTCTGGCGGCGAACGGCGAGGACGGCAACGCCGAGGTCGAGGCCTCCGTGCGGCAGCGGGTGGAGGCGCTCTGCGCGCGGTTCCCGATCTATCCGGAGGGCTGAGCCGGCCCGGGCCCCGGGCCGAGGGAGGCGGTGCGTCGAGCCCGGCCGCGGGGGCGGCTCCCCCGTACGGGCCGGGGCAAGCGCGCCTTCGCCCCAACTCATGCCGCGGCGCGGGCCGGTGGCGGTTCGGCGCCTCTGCGCCCCCTTTCGGACCGAGCGGCGCCGGCACGCATCGTGAAAACAAAAAGGCCCCATCGTCTTTCGGACGATGAGGCCATTCGTGTGTGCACTGTCCCTAGCAGCTTTCCGCTATCTGACGGCGCCCTTATGAGCCGGGAAGAGTAAACCGATCCTGAACGCGCAAAGGCGCAGTTTCGTGACGTAGGGTCACTTCTCGATGCCCCCTCATTCGGCTGCCTGCCGCTGTGGCGCGCCCCCGGTGCGGATCACGGCCAGCAGCTCCTCGCGGCGCTTGGCGGCCTCGCGCTCGGCCGCCTCCTTGACCGGGCCGAAGCCGCGAATCCGCAGGGGTAGCTCGGCCAGGGCCACCGCCGCGTCGCGGGTGGCGTCCGTCACCAGCGGGATCACCTCAGCCATGTCGCGCTCGTACTGCGCGATGAGGCCCCGCTCCATGCGGCGCTCGGCGGTGCGGCCGAACGGATCGAGCGGGGTGCCGCGCAGCCGCTTGCCGGCGGCCAGCAGCGGGAACAGGCGCTCGATCCAGGGGCCGAACCCGCGCTTCGCCGGACGCCCGTCGGGCCCCGGGCGCGAGAGCAGCGGCGGCGCCATGTGATAGGTCAGGCGCACGTCGCCCTCGAACGATTCGGCCACCCGCTCGCGCGAGACCTTGAGAAGGCGCGCGACCTCGTACTCGTCCTTGTAGGCCAGGAGCTTGTGATACCCGAGCGCCACCGCCTCGCGCATGCGCTCGTCAGCGATGCCCTCGAGCATGGCCTCGTAGCGGCGCGCGTAGCGGCGGGACTGGTAGGCCGTCAGGTGCTCCACCCGGTAGGCGATCCGCTGCTCGAGCGACCGCGGCAGCGCCACCACCCGCTCCTCCACGACCGACGCCGCCCGTTCGGGATGCATCACCGCCCAGCGCCCCAGCTCGAAGGCGTGCAGATTGCCCTCGACCGCAGTGCCGTTGAGCTCGATCGCCCGGCGCAGCGCCTCGCCCGAGAGCGGCACGAGCCCCCGCTGCCAGGCCGCGCCCAGGATCATCATGTTGGAGAAGATCGAGTCGCCCAGCACCCGCTCCGCCAGGGCGGTCGCGTCGAACAGCGCGAGCTTCTCGCGCAGCCGCCGCTGCAGCCCGAGGCGGAGCCCCTCCGCCGGGAGCTTGAAGTCCGCGTCGCCGGTGAAGTCCCCGGTGACGATCTCGTGCGCGTTCACTACGGCGCCCGTCCGCCCCGTCGAGGTCAGCGCGAGTGTCCACGAGCCGGCCGAGACGACGAGGTCGCCCCCGATCAGCGCGTCGGCCTCGCCCAGCGAGACCCGGATCGCCGAGATGTCCTCCGGCCGCTCGGCGAGCCTCAGGTGGAGGTGGACGGCGCCGCCCTTCTGCGCGAGCCCCGCCATCTCCATCAGGCCGGCGCCCTTGCCGTCGAGATGCGCCGCCATCGCCATCACCGCGCCGATGGTCACGACCCCCGTGCCGCCCACGCCCGTGATCACGGAGTTCCAGGTCCGCTCGATGGCGGGGAGCGCGGGCTCGGGCAGCTCTCCGATGTCCACGCTCGCCGTGGCCTCCCGGCGCGGCGTGCCGCCCTCGACGGTGACGAAGGAGGGGCAGAAGCCCTTCAGGCAGGAGTAGTCCTTGTTGCAGGTCGACTGGTCGACCGCCCGCTTCGTGCCGAGTTCCGTCTCGACGGGCACGAGGGAGACGCAGTTCGACTGCATCCCGCAATCGCCGCAGCCCTCGCAGACGTCCGTGTTGATGAACACGCGGCGATCCGGGTCGGGGAACTGGCCGCGCTTGCGGCGGCGGCGCTTCTCGGCGGCGCAGGTCTGGATGTAGAGGATGACGGAGACGCCCTCGACCTCGCGCATCCGCTCCTGCACGGCGGGCATCTCGGCGCGCTCGTGCCAGGTCAGGCCGGAGGGGAAGAGCGTGCGGTCCGGCTCCTCCTTCTCGTCGTAGACGACGGCGATCTCGTTGACGCCCATCGCCTGCAGCTCGCGGGCGATCTGCTCGGGCTGCAGGTCGCCCTCGTTGTGCTGCCCGCCCGTCATGGCGACGGCGTCGTTGTAGAGGATCTTGTAGGTGATCGTCGTCCGGGCGGCGAGCGCGGCCCGGATGGCGAGGATGCCGGAATGGTTGTACGTCCCCTCGCCTAAATTCTGGAACACGTGGGGCCGGGTCGAGAACTTGGACTCGCCGATCCAGTTCGCCCCCTCGGCCCCCATGTGGGTGTAGCCTTCGGTCGAGCGATCCATCCACAGCGCCATGACGTGGCAGCCGATGCCCGCCCCCGCGCGGCTTCCCTCCGGCACCTTCGTCGAGGTGTTGTGCGGGCAGCCCGAGCAGAACCATGGCGTCCGCTTCGCGATCTCGGGCGCGTTGTCGGCCCGCTTCGCCTCGCCGATCCGGGCGAGCCCCGCCTCGATCCGCTCGGTGCCGCGGCCCTCCTCCCTGAGGATGCCGCCGAGCTTCTCGGCGATGTCGGACGGATCGAGCGCGTAGTGGGAGGGGAACAGCTCGGGGCCGTCGCCGCCCTTCTTCAGGCCGTAGACCCGCCGGCCGCGGCGGTCGTCGAAGATGGCCTCCTTGACTTGCACCTCGATGAGCTTGCGCTTCTCCTCGACGACCACGATCAGGTCGAGCCCCTCGGCCCAGTCGTGGAAACCCGCCATGTCGAGCGGCCAGGTCTGCCCCACCTTGTAGGTGGTGATGCCTAGGCGCTCGCATTCCGCCTCGTCGAGCCCGAGCAGCCCCATCGCGTGGACGAGGTCGAGCCAGTTCTTCCCGGCGGCCACGAAGCCGATCTTCGCGCCCGCCCGACCGTGGACCCGCCGGTCCATCCGGTTCGCGTTCGAGAAGGCCTCGGCCGCCCAGCGCTTGTAGCCCAGCAGCCGCTCCTCCTGAGGGACCCAGTGGTCGTTCAGGCGGATGTTGAGCCCGCCCGGGGGCATCTCGAACGCGGGCGTCACGAAGGACATGCGGTCGGGCCGCCCGTCGACGACGCTCGTCACCTCCACGGTGTCCTTCATCGTCTTGATGCCGACCCAGACGCCCGCGAAGCGGCTCAGCGTCCAGCCGTAGAGGCCGTAGTCGAGGATCTCTTGCACGCCCGCGGGCGAGAGCACGGGCATGTGCACGTCGACCAGCGCCCAGTCCGACTGGTGGCAGGTGGTGGAGGACTCGCCCGTATGGTCGTCCCCCATCGCCATGAGCACGCCGCCGTGGCGCGAGGTGCCCGCCATGTTGGCGTGGCGCATCACGTCGCCCGAGCGGTCCACGCCCGGGCCCTTGCCGTACCAGAGCCCGAACACGCCGTCGTAGCGGCCCTCGCCGCGCAGCTCGGCCTGCTGCGAGCCCCACAGCGCGGTGGCGGCGAGATCCTCGTTCAGCCCCGGCTCGAAGACGATGTCATTGGCGGCGAGGACCTTCGCCGCGCGACCCATGTTCAGGTCGACCCCGCCCAGGGGCGAGCCGCGGTAACCGGTGCAGTAGCCGGCGGTGTCGAGCCCCGCCTGCCGGTCGCGCTCCTTCTGCATCAGCATCAGGCGCACGAGCGCCTGCGTCCCGTTCAGGAGCACCTGAGGGACGGACAGGTCGTAGCGGTCGTTGAGACTGACGTCGTGACGCATGTCGGCGAACCTCCCATCTCCAGTATAGGTCACAATTGCTGACCGATAAAGGGGCATGAGCGTATCGCCGATGCCCGTTCCCGCGGCTCGCGGCTTTGGGGGTGCATAATTCCCGCGCATCTCTACCTTGTATCCGGACCGGACCCTGCGACTGGAACCCTCCGATGGACTGGGACAAGCTGCGCATCTTCCACGCCGTCGCCGAGGCGGGAAGCCTCACCCATGCGGGCGACACGCTGCACCTCAGCCAGTCGGCGGTCTCGCGGCAGATCCGCTCGCTGGAGGAGCAGCTCGGCTCGACGCTGTTCCACCGCCACGCGCGGGGCCTGATCCTCACCGAGCAGGGGGAGCTGCTGCACGACGCCACGCGCGCGATGGCCAAGCGGCTCGAGGCTGCCTCGGCGCGGATCCGCGACAGCGAGGAGGAGGTGTTCGGCGACCTGCGGGTGACGACGACGACGGGCTTCGGATCGATCTGGCTGGCACCGCGGCTGGCGCGGCTCTACGAGAGCTACCCCGACCTCCGGCTCGACCTGATGCTCGAGGAGCGCGTGCTGGACCTGCCGATGCGCGAGGCCGACGTCGCGATCCGCCTGAAGGAGCCCGCGCAGGCGGACCTCGTGCGCAAGCGGCTCATGGACATCCGGATGCGCCTTTACGCCACCCGCCGCTACCTCGAGAGGAACGGCACGCCGGAGCGGATGACGGATCTGCACGCCCACCGCATCATCTGTCAGAACCCGCACACCCCGCAGGTCGCGGCCGGGGCCGCGCTGGTGCGTCAGATCATGGCGCACGACGTTCCGCGCCTCCTGCACATGAACAACTACTTCGGCGTCCTCCAGGGCGCGCGGGGCGATCTCGGCATCGGCGTCCTGCCCGAATACCTCGAGCGGGACTTTCCGGAACTCGTGCGCGTCCTGCCCGAGAGTCCGTCCGCCACCGTGCCGGTGTTCCTCGTCTACCCCGAGGAACTGCGCGCCTCGCGCCGGGTCCAGGCCTTCCGGGATTTCGTGATTGAGGAGGTCGCCGCCTACCGGCGCGCCCGCGTCGACGCGGCCTGAGCGGACCGGCCCCGGGGGCCTTCCTCGCCTGCGACTTGAGCGCAACGCATGCCGGCTATGCATTTGAACTGCATGGTTCAGACTTGCCCGGCGGAAACTCCTGGCCTAATTCGGATGTCGAGGGCCGTGAGAGATCACACCCTCAACCTCCCTGTTGGACTCGGCCGAGGCTTCACGTCTCGGCCTTTTTTTTTGCGCGGAGGCCTTTCCGGGCCCGCCTAGGCGCAGGCACGCTCGCCCAGCCACACCTCGAAGATCGTTCCCGGAAGCGTCTGCGGCAGGACTTGCTCCTCGACGTCCCCGTCGAGCACTCCGTCGAGAAGCGCCCTCGCGGCCTCGCCGACGGCTTCGGCCTGCCCTTTCGTGTAGAAGCGCAGGCTGTGGTCCTCGGGGCTCCTCCCCGGCTCCATCACCTGCTCCGGCGGCACCTGCGCGCCGGCCCGGGCGAACGCGAGCGCGAGCTGCGACGCGTCGTCCTCGCACGTCCGGGAGCCCGCCGGGCGGTGGATGTAGACGGACTGGCCGGCCAGACCCCGGTCGCGCGGCGTGTGCAGGGCGGGCAGGGTGGCGGCCGCCTCGGCGACGCTGACCTCCGGCGAAAGCTGCGCGGCCATCCGTTCGGCCTGCATGTCACGCAGCAGGTCCTGAACGGTCTCGTGCTCGGTCAGGGCGGACACGAGGTCGAGATGCCTCAGGGATGCATCGTCGGTCCCCCGCATGAGCTGGATGTTGTCGAAGTAGATCGTCAGCGCCAAGCGTGCGTTCTCGATCCGGTGCTGCTCCGCTCTCACCTGGTCGGCCCGGGCCGCCGCGTCGCGTGAGCGGGCACCGTCGATGTAGGTCACGCCGGCGGTGACGATCGCGACGCACACGGTCGCGGCCGCCGAGAAGATGGCGCCGCCCCACTTGCGGGGAAAGGATTCCTCGAGTGCGATGCGGCGTTCCGCGACGGCGAGCTCCCTCGCGGCGATGTCCGCCCGGCCCTCAGGCTCCGCCATGCGGCCCCCGGTGATTGCCCCTACGTCACCATAGTCGCCACGGACGCGCCCTGTCGAGGTCTGGGGCCGCCTCAGGCCTCCGCCGCCTCGCCCGCCACCTTGCGGATGCGGCCGACCATCGCCTTGAGCCCGTTGGAGCGCTGCGAGGAGAGGTGCTCGTCGAGCCCGAGGCGGCCCAGCTCGGCGGGGGCGTCGACCTCGCCCACCCGTTCCAGCGGTAGACCCGCGTAGAGCGCGTGGAGCACGGCGATCAGGCCGCGCACGATCATGGCGTCGGACTCGCCGGCGAAGTCGAACCGGGCGTCGGGGCCCTCGCCGTCGATCCGGGGCAGGATCCAGACCTGGCTGGCGCAGCCGTCCACCTTCGTGGCCGGCACCTTCACGGCGTCGTCGAGCGGGGGGAACGCCCTGCCCATGTCGATCACGTGGCGGTAGCGGTCCTCCCAGTCGTCCAGGAACTCGAAGGTCTCGACGATCTCCTCGAAGGCTGGCTGGGCCACGGGCGCTCTCCTCGTCTCCGGTCGCAGAGGTAGGGGCCCCGCGCCGCAGCGTCCAGTGGGCGCGCTTCCCCCCGCGGGGCCGATCCGGTATCCCGTCCCGGGGGACGCGGAAAGGGGGGCGCGATGCGCAAGCAGTGGGCCGTGATGGCGCTGGCCGTGGTCGCGGGATGCGGCGGCGGGAGCGGCGGGGGCCCGGACGGCCTGCTCGAGGACCTCCTGTTCGGGCGCGAGGAGGGCGCGGGCCTCGGGCCGCAGGCGCCCGTGGTGGACGAGGTCCTCTCGCTCACGGCCTCGCCCACGCCGGGGGGCGTGATCGTCTCCTCGGTCGGCCTGCCCCCCACCCAGGGCTGGTGGCGCGCTGAGCTCGTGCGCGTGCCCTCCCGAGATCGTTCGGTCTACGCGATGGAGTTCCGCCTCCTGCCGCCGGTGACGCCGCGGCCGACCGGAACCCGACCCAGCCGCGAGGTCCTGAGCGGGACCTTCCTGACGCAGCGGGAACTGGCCGGCATCCGGTCCATCGCGGTGCTCGGCCGGGCCAACAGCCGGATCGTCAGCCGCCAGTGAGCGGCGCGTGGAGCGTCAGGGCGCGCCAGTCCTTGCGCGGGCCCGAGACGCGCCAGCGCACCGACCAGATCGGCCACCGCGCGAAGCCGTGCCGCACGAGGTAGGTGTCGGGCGCGCAGTCGTGCCGCGTCCACGCCTCCTCCACCGTGCAGAAGAACCGCCCGTCGGCGAAGCGCAGGGCGAGGCGCCCCTCCTCCACGGCCCAGAGCGTGACGCGCCGGGCCTCCATCGCGGCCCCGCCCTGGGTCAGGCGCCCCCGTTCCTCGCAGCGCAGGCCCGGTCCGTGCGGGCTCCACTCCGCCGTCCCGCGGAACCGGGCCCGGGCGCCGTCCGCATGGCGGATCGCGCGGAGGACCCGCCAGCGGCCTTCCAGCGCGGCCAGTCGTTCCTCCGGCGTCATCCGCTTGCCCCCGTTCCGGCGGGCTCCTACGACGCGCGCGACCCCCGCGCCACCCGCTCCCGAGAGGCCCGACGCCATGATCCCCCGCTACGCCCGCCCCGAGATGACCGCGATCTGGTCGGCCGAGACGAAGTTCCGCATTTGGTTCGAGATCGAGGCCCATGCCGGCGACGCGATGGCCGATCTGGGCGTCATCCCGCGGGAGAACGCGGAGGCCGTGTGGCGCGCCCGGGACGCGGAGTTCGACGTCGACCGGATCGACGAGATCGAGCGGGAGACCCGCCACGACGTCATCGCCTTCCTGACGCATCTGGCCGAGATCGTGGGCGCCTCGGAGGCGCGCTTCGTCCACCAGGGGATGACGAGCTCCGACGTGCTCGACACCACGCTCGCGGTCCAGCTCACGCGCGCCGCGGACCTGCTGATCGCGGACGTGGACGCGCTGCTGGACGCGCTGGAGGCGCGGGCCTTCGAGCACAAGCTCACCCCGCGGGTGGGCCGCAGCCACGGGATCCACGCGGAGCCGGTGACGATGGGCCTGACCTTCGCGCGCTTTCACGCCGAGTTCCAGCGCGCCCGCCGGCGTCTGGTGACGGCGCGCGAGGAGGTGGCGGTGGGCGCCGTCTCGGGCGCGGTCGGCACGTTCGCGAACGTCGATCCCCGCGTCGAGGCGCATGTCTGCGAGAAGCTGGGCCTCGCGCCGGAGCCTGTGAGCACGCAGGTCATCCCGCGGGACCGGCACGCCGCGTTCTTCGCCGCCCTCGGGGTCGTCGCGGGCAGCGTCGAGAACCTCGCCACCGAGATCCGGCACATGCAGCGCACCGAGGTGCTGGAGGCGGAGGAGGCGTTCGGCAAGGGGCAGAAGGGCTCCTCGGCGATGCCGCACAAGCGCAACCCGGTGCTGACCGAGAACCTGACGGGGCTGGCGCGGCTGGTCCGGGGGATGGTCGTGCCGGCGCTGGAGAACGTCGCGCTCTGGCACGAGCGGGACATCTCCCACTCGAGCGTCGAGCGGATGATCGGGCCGGACGCGACCGTCACGCTCGACTTCGCGCTGACGCGGCTGACGGGCGTGGTGCGGGGGCTGGTCATCCACGAGGCGGGCCTCGCGCGGAACCTCGGCCGGCTCGGCGGGCTGGTGATGAGCCAGCGCGTGCTCCTCGCGCTCACGCAGGCGGGGGTGAGCCGGGAGGACGCCTACCGCCTCGTGCAGCGCAACGCGATGCGCGTCTGGGAGGAGGGCGCCAACTTCCAGGAGGAACTGCTGGCCGACGAGGAGGTGCGCGCGGCGCTCTCGGAGGAAGAGATCCGGGAGAAGTTCGACCTCGGCTACCACCTCAAGCACGTCGACACGATCTTCGAGCGGGTGTTCGGGCGGGCGTGATCCGGGCCACCGGGGGCGGCCGCCGGCGCCCGCTTCCGGCGATGGGCCAGGCCGCTGCAACGGGCGCGATCCGGCGCGGGCGCGACCATCCGCCGCCATGCTTTGCCCTCCCGGGCCCGCGTGCTACCCTCCGTCAGTCCGGCGCCGGGGCCGCATGCGTGCCCTGCCGGCGGGAACTCCAACACAAGGAGCGACGACCATGACCACCTGGAAGACCCTTCTGGCCTCGGCCGTCATTGTCCTTTCCCCCGCGCTGGCCTCGGCGGCCTGCAACTGGGAGAAGCAGCAGGTCAACATGTCCTGCGCCGAAGGCACGACCTGGGACGCGAGCCTGAGCGCCTGCGTGCCGATCGCCACGTCCTGACGGCCCGGCCCGGCCTGGGGAGACCCGCGGGCCGGGCCCAGCGAGGCAGGCGTTGCGCTGGTCCGGTAGCGCCGCCGCCCGATACGGCGCCGCGCGGACGCCCCTACCCCGCCGGCGTTCCCTCGAACCGCACGCCGTCGCCCAGCGGCGTCACGAGCAGGCGACGCTGCCCGTCGACATCCGTCACGTAGACCTCGGCGCGCGGGCCGAGGCGCCCGTCGGGGCCCGTGCCGACCGGCACCGCCTCCACGATGCCGCGCTGCGGGCTGCCCCCGGCGACGAAGGTGACGGTGTAGGGCAGCTCGTAGCCGCACCCCGTCGTCACCCCCGTCCAGCCCGACGGCTCCCCCTCCGGGCGGCCGCCGACGCAGCGGGCGCCGTCGGTCATCCGGAAGGTGACGCGCTCGGCGGTGACGGTGACGCCCGTGACGCGCGTCTCGGCCGACGGCCCGCCCTGCGCCGCGCGCGGGCCCGTCTGGACCAGCTCGCCCGTCACCGGGTCGACGGCGACGCAGGCTCCGAGGGCGGCGAGGGCGGCGGCGGCGAGCAATGGTCTCATCGGGGTCTCCGTTCTTCAGCGGCGCGGTCGGACGGTGCGTCGCTCACAGCGGCCAGATCAGCGGGATCAGCGCCGAGGAGATCAGCGCGACCGTGATGTTCATGCCCAGCCCGACCTTCGTGAAGTCCGTAAACCGGTAGCCGCCGGGACCATAGACCATCATGTTCGTCTGGTAGCCGATCGGTGTCGCGAAGGCACAGGAGGCGGCCACCATCACCGCGACCACGAGCCCCCGCGGCTCGACGCCCAGCGCCAGCCCCAGCGCGATGGCGACCGGCGTAACGACCACGGCGACGGCGTTGTTGCTCACAAGCTCCGTCAGCACGGTGGTGAGCAGGAAGACCGACAGCACGAGCCCCCAGGGGGGCAGCCCCTCCAGCGCGGGCGCGATGAAGCCCACGATCATCTCCACCGCGCCCGAGGCCTCCAGCGCGGCGCCCACGGCGAGCATGGCGAAGATCATCGCGAGCAGGCGCCCCTCGACGAAGGAGAACGCCTCCTCCGCGTCGACGCAGCGGGTCAGGAGCACGATCACGGCGGCGATCACCGCGAGCGGGAAGATCGGCGCGACCTCGAGCGCCGAGAGCCCGACCACGCCGGCGATGGCGGCCACCGGGATCCACATCTGCTCGCGCCGGTAGGCCCGGTCGGAGGGCTGGGTCACGTCGAGGAGATCCATGTCCTGCGCCAGGCGCTGGATGTCCTCCGGCGCACCCTCGAGCAGCAGCGTGTCGCCGACCCGCACCGTCACCGCCTCGAGCTGCCCGGAGATGTTGCGGTCCCGGCGGTGGAGCGCGAGCGGATAGACGCCGTAGCGGCGGCGCAGGCGGAGCTGGCCCAGCGTGCGGCCCACGAGGCGGGCGCCCGGCGTGATCAGCACCTCCACGGTGGTCGTGGCCACCGCGCCCACCTGATCGATCCGCTTGAGCGAGCGGTCGCGCTGGAGCGTCAGGAGCTCGGCCACGTCGGAGCGCAGGATCACCCGGTCGCCCACCTCGAGCACCACCCCCTTCAGGTTGCGCCGGAGCGAGGCGTCGCCGCGCACCACGTCGATCAGGCGCACCCCCGGCCGCTTGAAGAGCTGGACGCCGTTCACCTCCCGACCGATCAGGTTCGAGTCGGGCGGGATCACGGCCTCGGTGAAGAACTTCATGCCCTTCTTGGAGCCCTGCCCAAGCATCGCGGCCATCGAGGAGCGCTCCGGCAGCAGGTGCCGCCCGACCAGCAGCAGGTAGCAAAGGCCGGCGAGCGCCACCGGGATGGCGAGCGGCGAGACCTCGAAGATGCCGAAGGGCTCGAGCCCCCGCTCGCGGGCGACGCCGTCGACGAGGAGGTTCGTGGAGGTGCCGATCAGGGTGATCGTGCCGCCGAGGATCGAGGCGTAGGAGAGCGGGATCAGGAGCTTCGAGGGCACGGTCCCGAGCGAGCCCGCGATCTGCACGAAGACCGGGATCATCACCAGCACGACCGGCGTGTTGGCGACGAAGGCCGAGGCCACGAGCACGAAGCCCAGAAGCATCGCGATCGCCAGCTTCGGCCGCTTCTTCGCGCGCCGCTCGGCCATCTTGGTGAAAGCGTCGAGCGCGCCGGTGCGGACCACCGCGCCCATTAGCAGGAACATCGCTGCGATGGTCCAGGGGGCGGGGTTCGACAGCGTGGCCACGGCCGCCTCGTAGGGCAGGATGCCCAGCACGAAGAGCGTGGCCGCCCCGGTCATGGCGACGACCTCGGTGGGCCAGGTCTCGCGTACGAACAGCGTGAGCATCGCCAGCAGCACGGCGACGGTCGCCCAGGCATCCCAGGGCGTGGGGATCGACCACAGGTCCATCGCGTCAGGGCGCCGGACCGGCGGGCGCGAGGCGGCCGCCGACGCGCACCGGCTCCGCCGCGCGGGCGAGGCCGGTGGCGTCGTCGGTCTCGACGAGGAAGCCGCAGAGCGTCGCCTCGCCGTTGGCGGGGCCGAAGCGGTCGCGCGTCATGCCGGTGACGAAGCGGCGGACGGGCTCGGTCTTCTCCATGCCGATCACGCTGTCGTAGTCGCCGCACATGCCCGCGTCCGAGAGGTAGGCCGTGCCCCCGCGCAGGATCTGGGCGTCGGCCGTCGGCACGTGGGTATGGGTGCCGACCACGACCGAGACGCGGCCGTCGCACCAGTGGCCGACGGCCATCTTCTCGGAGGTGGCCTCGCAGTGGATGTCGATGAGGATCGCGTCAATCGAGGAGAGCGGATGCGCGCGCAGAACCGCGTCGAGCGCCGAGAACGGATCGTCGTAGGGGCGCGACATGAACACCTGGCCCAGCGCCTGCACGACGAGAAGTCGGCGCCCCCCGATCTCGAAGACGCGGTGGCCGCGGCCCGGCGCGGCCTTGGCGTAGTTCAGCGGCCGCAGGATGCGCGGCTCGCGGTCGATGTGGGCGAGCATCTCGCGCTGGTCGAAGGCGTGGTCGCCCAGCGTGATCACGTCCGCCCCGGCGTCCAGGAGGGCCCCGGCCTGCGCGGCGTTGAGGCCGCGGCCGGAGGAGGCGTTCTCCGCGTTCACCACCACCGCGTCGAGGCGCCAGGCCTCGCGCAGATGGGGCAGGCGTGTCGTCACCGCGGTCCGGCCCGACCGCCCCATGACGTCGCCCAGGAAGAGAATGCGCATGGTCGCTCCCGCGGTCCGGCAGGCCTGCCTAGCGCGCGCGCCCCCGCGGGCGCAACGGGAGGGGCGGTGGGATGCGGCGGGCGCGCAACGGTCGCCCCGCCGGCGGCCC
>CAZWWR010000034.1:0-22380 GCA_964637265.1 uncultured Jannaschia sp. | reverse complement strand
CCTCGACCACCATCCACTCGCCCTGCCCCATCCGGGCGTTGGAGCCGTAGGCCTCGATGATGCCGCCGTTGACGACCGTGGGGTCGAGCGCGCCGGCGTCGAGGAGGGCCGCGACCATCGTCGTCGTCGTGGTCTTGCCGTGCGTGCCGGCGACCGCGACGTTGGACTTCATACGCATCAGCTCGGCCAGCATCTCGGCCCGCCGCACGATGGGCAGGCCGCGGGCGCGGGCGGCGTCGTACTCGGCGTTGCCCGGCTTGATCGCCGAGGAGATGACGACGACCTCCGCCTCGTCGAGGTTCTCGGCCCGCTGGCCGATATGGACCGTGGCGCCGAGGCGTTCGAGCCGCTGGGTCAGGGGCGAGCGCTTCAGGTCGGAGCCCTGAACGGTGTAGCCGTAGCTCATCAGGACCTCGGCGATGCCGGACATGCCGATGCCGCCGATGCCGACGAAGTGGATGGGGCCGAGCTGGGTGGGGAGTTTGGTGGGGTTCATGCGATCGCCTCCGATGTCTCTCCGGCCGCGACGCGCTCCACGAGGTCGGCCAGGCGCTCCGCCGCGTCGGGCACGGCGAGGGCGAGGGCGGCGCGGGCCATCCGCTGCGCGCCCTCGGGGTTGGTGAGGATGAGCTCGGCGTTCTCGGCCAGCGAGGCCGGGTCGAAGCGTCGCTCGGGCATCAGGATCGCCGCGCCCGCCTGCGTCAACGCGCGGGCGTTGGCCGTCTGCTCGTCGCGTATGGCGGTGGCGAGCGGCACGAGGATGGCGGGGCGGCCGATCACGGTGAGGTCGGCGACGGTGGAGGCGCCGGAGCGGGCGATCACGAGCTGCGCGTCGGCCATGCGGTTCGGCACGTCGTCGAAGAAGGGTCGGACCTCGGCATCGATGCCGGCGGCCTCGTAGGCATCCAGCGCGCGCATCTCGTCCTCGGGCCGGGCCTGGTGGGCGACGCGGAGGTGGCGGCGGAGCGGTTCGGGAAGGCGGGCGAGCGCCTCCGGCACGACGTCGGTCAGGACGCGGGCGCCCTGACTGCCGCCGAGGACGAGCACGTTCATCGGGTAGTCGCCTGGTGGGATGTACGGGGCGCCCTCGCGGCCCCGGATCGCGGCGCGCACCGGGTTGCCGACATGCACGCCCTCCACCCCCTCGGGGAGGTCCGTGGGCCACGTGCCACAGGCCACGGCGTCCACCCGGGTGGCGAAACGCTCGTTCACGCGGCCGAGCACGCCGTTCTGCTCGTGGATCAGCCGCGGCAGCCGAAGCGCCAGAGCGCCGCCCAACGCGGGGATCGACGGGTAGCCGCCGAAGCCCGCCACGGCGGCGGGGCGGTCGCGGCGGAAGTTCAGGACGGCGCCTGCTATACCGGCGGCGATGCGGAAGGGCACCGCAGCACGGGCGAGGAGGCCGCCTCGGGCGGGCGTGGCCGAGGGCAGCACCTCCACCGGGACGGCGTCGGGGAAGCCGCGGGCGTAGCGCGCGCCGCGCGCGTCGGTTGCGAGCACCACCCGCCAGCCACGGGCGAGCATCTCCTCGGCAAGCGATTGGGCCGGGAACATGTGCCCGCCGGTGCCGCCGGCGGCGATGACGAGGAGCGGGGACATGGGGTTACCGGGCGCCGATGAGGTGATCCTTGAGCTCGCCCTGCGGGCGCGAGCGGGTGAGCGAGAGCAGCATCCCCATCAGGATCCCCATCGCGACGAGCGAGGAGCCCCCGTAGGAGACGAAGGGCAGCGTCATGCCCTTGGCGGGCAGGACGCGCACGGCGACGCCGAGATTGATGAAGGCCTGCGCCGCGAGCAGGACCGTAAGGCCGGTGCCCGCGAGGCGCACGAAGAGGTCGCGCTCCCGGCACAGCCGCATGAGGCAGCGCCACGTGATGAGTGCGAAGAGCGCGATGATCACGAGCACCATGACGAGGCCGTACTCTTCGGCGGCGACGGCGATGATGAAGTCGGTATGGGCATCGGGCAGCACCCACTTGACCCGCCCCTCTCCCACGCCGGTGCCGAGGAAGCCGCCCTCGCGGATCGCGTTCGTCGCGTAGCCCATCTGCGTACGCGGGTCGATCTCGGGCGAGAGGAAGCCGTCTATCCGGCGGGCGAAGTGCTCGGAGGACCCGTAGGCCACGATCCCCGCGACCCCGACGGAGACGATCACCGCCGTAAGCAGCAGGATAGGCGCGCCGGCCACGAAATAGACTGCCGACCAGGCGACGATGGTCAGCATGGCCTGCCCGAAGTCGGGCTGCATGGCGAGAAGGGCCAGGATGATCAGGAGGAGGACCGCCGAGATGCGCTTGCCCGGGGGGCCGTCACGGTCCGCCCCGGCCGCGACGAGCCAGGCCGAGACGACGATGAAGACGGGCTTGAGGAACTCGGACGGTTGCACGGAGGCGAAGCCGAGCGAGTACCAGCGGACGGCGCCCTTGCCGAAGTCGGTGCCGAGAAGGGGCAGCAGCGCGAGCGCCCCGAAGGCGCCGAGGAAGCCCAGCACCGCGAGGCGCCGCACCGTCACCGGCGACATCATCGACAGGACCAGCAGCACCGCGAAGGCCATCCCGCCGAAGGCCGCCTGGCGCCAGACGTAGTGGAACGTGGGCAATCCGTTCCGCTCGGCGAGCGGGGCCGAGGCGGCGAGGCCGAGCAGCAGCCCGATGGCGAAGAGCGCCGCCAGTGCGACCAGCACGGTCCGGTCGACCGTCCGCCACCAGCGTGAGAGAACGGGCTCGCCCGAAGGGACGACCACATGCCCGTGGGCTATTTCCGTCATCCGACTGCCTGTCCCAATCGGCGGGAACGCCCGCCGGTTTCCTGCCCGATGGCCCGGTTCGTCCGGGTCTCGGATGCGAGGCTAACGGAAACGTCCTGCGCAGGCTAGCCCGCGCCGGAGCCTGAACGAATCGTATGTGGGAGTGTCACTCGGCGGCCAGGAGGGGCGTGTCGTCGATCCGCAGTTCAATCTCGGGAAAGGCGACGGGCGGCATGTCGGAGCCGAGCCTGGCGCGAGCGAGATCGTAGATGCGTTCGTAACCCTCGACCATCCGGTCGATGGAGAACCGCTCCTCCACGCGGCCGCGAGGTACGTTGCGCGGGATCTCGAAGGCGTCGTTCAACGCGTGTGCCAGCGCATCGGGAGCATCCGGCGGGGCGTAGCGCCCTGCCCGGCCGACCACCTCACGAACGGCGCCCTGATCGACCGCGGCAACCGGCGCGCCGCAGGCCATGGCTTCCACCGCAGCGAGGCCGAAAGGCTCGTCCCAAAGCGGGGTGAAGAGGAAGGCGTCGGCCCGGCCCAACTCCGCGGCGAGGTCGCCAGCTCCGAGGTGACCGCCGTAGCGGATATCGCCCCTCAGGTGGGGCCGAACGCGGGCCTCGAAATACGCCTCGTCCTCGACCGTGCCGAACACCGTGAGCGGCACGCCGGCGATCCGCGCGGCCTCGATCGCGAGGTGGAGCCCCTTGTTCGGGGTTATCCGACCGGCCCAGACGGCGCCGCCACCGCCTTGCGCTGAGAAGGGCCAATCCCCCAGCGCGATGCCGTTGTGGACGACATGCGCTTCCTCCGGCGCCCCCTCGGGCCACCAGGAGTCGAGCTGACGGCCGGAGGTGACGGTGAGGCGCGCCCATGGCGCCCGGCTATCGCGGACAGCGCGGCTCAACGGGTCGAAGGGCGGCACGTGGAGCGAAGTCACCGTGGGAAGCCCGTAGGCCCTCGCCAAGCGGAGCGGGTAACGGTGTAGTCCGTTGTTGTGGATCACGTCGAACCCGCCATCGCGCAGGGCGGCCATCGCGCGGGCCATCGCTCCATCCACGTAGGCGTTGAGCGTTTCGGTACCGTGATAGTCATTCCACGGGAAGTGATGGTCGTAGTGAACCGGAAGTACAGGGTGAAGATCGCCTTCCAAGTCACTGTCGCCCGGCGCGAAGACCGTCACGTCATGGCCCCGCGCCCGCAGCGCGCGGGCCAGATGCCACGAGTGGGCCTCCATCCCCCCCATGAAGGGGGGGCGTATCGGATGCCTCAGATGGGCGACGAGCGCGATGCGCATCGGCTCACTCCGCCGCCGTAGCCGCCGCGGCGTCGGGCCAGGCTCGGGCACCGCCGGAGCGGGGACGCTGCCCGGGGCGCGCGGCGGGCTCCCGGAGGCGGGCTTCGGCGCGACGCATCCGCGACACGGCCTCGGCGTCGTCCATCGCGCGGCGGCGCTCCCGTTCCTGGAGCATGCGGATCACGCGGGTGGTGTTGGCGTAGGGCATGTGCGCCTCCTGCCGGCACAGCTTCTCGTCCTCCTCGGAGGGCTCCCGCAGGACCTCGATCCCCTTCCCGGACTTGCGGATCAGGCCCATGAGTTCGAAGGCGTAGAGCCAGTGCTCCATCGTCCGGTAGCCCCACTTCGAAGCGAAGTACTCCGCGTTGGTCACCACGCTCCGGAGATGGTGGACCGGCGGCATCGCGTGGGGGTGGTACTGGTGGTAGGCGCGCGCGCCGCGGACCCACCAGATCGGGATCCCCTTGCTGTAGAGGGTCTTGCCGTAGTCGGTGTCCTCGCCGCCGTAGCCGCGGTAGTTCTCGTCCAGACCACCGGAACGCTTCCAGTCCTCGCGGTGCATCGCGAAATTGAGTGACCAGAAGCAGCGGTAGTCCTCGCACACCTCGGGCTCCGGCCCGGTGGGCGGGCCGCGGCGGTCGGAGTGCTTCTCGGCCACGGCGTCGAACGCCTCGTAGCTCCAGCCCGGCGCATTGGCCCCACCCGGCAGGTACATGACCTCGCCCATCAACGCCCCCATGCCCGGCGCCGCGTGGCGCCCGTAATCGGCCACGAAGGTCGGTGCGGGAATGCAGTCCACGTCGAGGAAGGCCAGCACCTCCCCGCGCGCCTCGGCGGCGACCGCATTGCGGGCCGCGGCGAGGGGCAGGCGCTCCGTGTTGACCATGATCTGCCGGATCGGAAAGGCCGCACGGGGCAGTTCGTAGGGCTCGTCCTGCATCACCCCGATCACGAGTTCGAGCGGCGGCACCGTCTGACGGTTGAGGCCGAGCACGACGTTCCGCAGGTGCTCCTCCCGCCCGTGGGCAAGCGTGAGGACCGATGTGAAGTGGGCGGAGTGGAGCCTGCTCATGTTATTCTCCTGCAAACTGTACTGTCGTGTCGGTGGGCGGCCGCGCGTCGGCGCGCGCCCAGAGGGAGCGGGCCAGCCCGTCGAGCCAGGCGGCGGCGTCGCGCGCCGCGTCCGGGCGCACGAGAGAGCGCTGGCGATCGGGGTCGTGACGGGCGCGGGCCCAGCCAAGCGCGTCGCGCCAGGCATGGGCGGAGGCCGGCGGCGAGGCCAGATGGAGCGCCGCACCGGCGCGGTCGAGCGCACGGGCCTTGTGGACCTGCTCGTCGAAATAGCACCACTCCGGGCAGACGATCCAAGGCCGACCTGCGGCCAGAACTTCGGCGCAGGTCGTGTTCCCGGCCGTCGAGATGACGATATCGGCCGCGGCGATGCAGTCCGTCGCGCCGTTGACCCAGTCGCGGCGGTCCACGTTCCCGGGAAGCGTCGCGTGCCAGTCCTCGGAACCCTTGCCGACCACCAGCCAGCGCGCCGCGGGAACGGTCCGTGCGCCAACGCCGATGGGCGCAGAGCGCAACCCCCCTCCCCCGGCGCCCGCCATGACGAGGATCACCTCCTCGTCGGTGCCGATGCCCAGGCGCGCGCGGGCGTCCCGCCGCGTCGGTGCATCGGCGGGGGCGCAAAGCCCGGCCGCGAAATGGGTCTTGGCACGCATCTCCGCGTCCCAGTCGGGTTGGACGAGGGCCTCGTGGAACGGGGCGAGGAGCCCCGCGGCGCCCTGATAGGCTGCCCAATGGCCCGGGTCCGTGCGGTCGCCGTGCTGAAGGACCTTCACGTGGGGCACCGAGAACAGCCGGGCGAGCTGGGCGACCTCGGCCGAGACGTCGGAGACGAGCAACGCGGGGCGGGCGGCGCGGAACCAGTCCGCCATCAGGCCCATCGCCTCGGTGATCGCGGGCCACCCGAGGGGTGCGCAGTGGACGGTGTCGGGCGTTGGCACGCCGTCCAGTCCCGGCGCCTCGTCGCCGCGCCGCTCGAAGAGCGACGGGATCGGGACGACCTCCACGCGCGGGGGCAGCGGGGGGAGCGCGCCCGGGTCGGCGCAGAACACGGTGACGGGGCGGGACGTCGGAAGCGCGCGCAGGAGCGCGGCGCAACGCTCTGCATGCCCGCGGCCCTGATGGTGCACGAAGTACCCGATGGGACGAGCGACGGGCCCGCAATCAAGTGTATGGACCGTCATGACCGCGTCTCCGGCCCGGCAGCGATCAGAGCGCGCCGCGCGGCGGGACCCCCGCCCCGGGTCAGGCCGAGAGCTGCGAGCCCTTCGAGGACCCCGGCCGCGGCGGGCGCGCGCGTGCGGACGAGGCCCGCGCGGGGAGACAACGAGGTCAGTTCCTCGGCCCGGGCGTTGCCGACCACGATGGCCGAACCGCAGGCTTGGAGCATGTCGAGGTCGTTGCCGCTGTCGCCGGCGGCGATGCAGTCGGCAAGGGTCAGTCCATAGCCGGCCGCAACGTGCGCCACCGCGGCGGCCTTGCCGGCATCGGCGGGCAATACGTCGATGAGCCTGCCGTGCGAATGGACGACCCGTACCCCATGACCGCGCAGGGCACGGCGCAGGCGCGCCGCCTCCGACGCGTCGCCGAGGAGGCCGAACTTGTGCGAACGCTGTTCGACCGCGGGCTGAAACCGTGCGCCGGAATCCCGAAGGCAGGCGAGCACTGCTTCCCTGTCCCAGTCAGGGGAAAAGGTCGCGTCGCGCGCAAGGCGGCCGCCCCCCGTGGGGCGCCAGATCTCGGAGCCGACGGAGGTAATGAGGACGTCCGGTTCAGGGAGCGCCCAGCGTGAGAGAACACGGCGTGCCTCAGTCACGGACCGTCCGGTGGCCACCGCAAACGGAAGGTCCCGCGCGGCGAGCCATTTCGCGAAGCGGCCGGACGCGGATCGATCACCGGTGAGCGTGCCGTCGATGTCGCAGACGAGGAGTCGCGAGGCACGACCAAGCCTCCGGAGCGACGGGGCACTCGCCGGACGGCACGCGGCGCGGTAGATCTCGACGCTGCGGGCGGCCCAGGCGGCCCAGCTGTAGCGGCAGAGACCTTCGATCCCGCTGGCAGACATGCGCGCCCAGGCGTTCGGCTCGGCGATCACTCCCGCAATGGCGCGGGCAAGGGCGATGGGATCCTGCGGATCGACCAATCGCCCGCTGTCGAGGTGACCGAGGATATCGACCGGGCCGCCCGAGCGCGTAGCCACGAGCGGTAGCCCGGCCGATGCGGCCTCGAGCAGGGTCAGGCCGAACGGTTCGTGCAGAGCCGGGTTGACGAACACGCCGCCGGTCCGGGCCGCGAGACGGTAGAGCTGCGGCACGTGATGCGGGGCGTGCCGCCGCGGGAGGGCGACCTGACCCCAGAGATCGTTCGAGTCGATCCCGGCAAGCAGACCCCTGATCACCGCGCGCTGCTCGGCGTCCCCGCTCTCGGGGCCATCGCGCAGGCCCGCGACGATGCAGAGGTTCGCCCGCTGGCGGAGCACGTCGCTGACGGCGAAGGCGTCGATCAAAGCGCGCAGGTTCTTCTTCGCCACCGGCCGCGCAATTGCGAGCACGAGCGGCCGATCAGGCTCCCGCAGGAAGGGGCCGACAAGGGCCTCTGCCTCGGCGGTCCCGTCCGGCGCGTCCGGAAGCGAGACGCCCGGCGCCACGCAATGCGTCCGTCCCTGGGCCTCGGGGTCGTAGGCGGCGAGCTGGCGCTCCGCCTCGTCGCGCGAGGAGCAGATGATGGCGTCCGCCTCGCTGATGGCACGCGCCTCGCGGGCGATCCGGCGGTCGAGGGCGGCGCTTCGGGATGCGGCGCAGGACGCCTTCTCCAGACCGAGCGAGTGGGGCGTGTAGACGACAGGGATGCCGAGGGCATCGCGTGCCGCGAGCGCGATCTCCGCGGCATCGGCGAAATGCGCGTGGATCACGGCAGGCCTAGGCGCCAGCTCTCGGCAATAGGCGAGGAACGCATCGCGGAATGCCGGCAGTTCCGCCTCGAGCGCCTCCTTCGAGAGGTACCCGGACCGGGCCGTGCGCAGCCGGCGAATGGACAGGCGCGGGGCGATCTCCTCCCGCTCGCGGGCGTAGTCCGGGCCGAGCGAAGGGTCGTCGAAGGCCCGCGTGACGATCTCCACCCCCGCGACGTCGGCCCGCGCCGCCTGCCGATGCGCGGCCCCGAGGAGGTAGGCGACATGGCCGCCGGTATCCTCCGTCAGCCCGTACGCGACGGGGGGTGCCTTGATGCATCCGCCGAGGGCGAGATGGACGATACGCATGGTGTCTCCGAGTCCTCTCAGTCGGACTCGGAACACCCCCTCCTCCCCCTCGGTTCCGGGGGCGGGGGTGATTCTTTGTGCCTTGAAACCGTTGGAGAATCGGCTAGTGGCCGGTTCCTTCCGACGCGCCGGACGAAGGGTCGGCCGCCTGCGGCTCGATCTCGCGAAGGCGGTCGAGATAGGTGTTCGTCCACCAGGCGATGTCCTGCTCGAACACGACTTTCGAGAGCTTCTCGTGCCGCGACCGGCGCTCCTCCAGCGGCATCCTGAGCGCGGTGTCGATCGCCCGCGCGAGGGAGCGGGTGTCGAACGGATTGACGAGGAGCGCCTCGCCCATCTGCTCGGCCGCGCCGGCGAAGTGCGACAGGATGAGCACACCCGGATCGCCCGGATCCTGCGCCGCCACGAACTCCTTCGCGACGAGGTTCATCCCGTCCGCCAGAGGCGTGACGAGGGCCACGTCGGCGCGCCGGTAGAGCCCCGCGATCGTGTCCCGCGGAATGTGGCGCGCGACGTATCGGATCGGGACCCAGTCCAGATCGGCATGGGCGCCGTTGATCGCGCCCGCCGTTCGCTCAAGTTCCTCTCGGATCTCTCGGTAGGCGTCGACGTCTCCCCGACTGACCGGAGCGATCTGGAGATAGGTCGGTCGCTTCTCCTCGGAGTCGCGGATGGACAGGTACTCCCCGAACGCCTCGAACCGGTGGACGAGGCCCTTCGAGTAGTCCAGCCGGTCGACCCCGATCAGCAGCGGCGCGTCCCGGTTCAGGGTGAGCCGCGGGATCACCGCGTCGCGCGCGACCTCGGCGAAGCCCTCGGCATCGATGCCGATGGGGAAGCTCATCACGCGAAACCGGCGTCCGTCGCGGAGAAGGCTGCCGTCGGTGGGGAACTGCACGCGCTCGTCGCGGCGCATCACCTCGAGCATCGCGGCCACGTCGCGCTGCGCCTGAAGGCCGACGAGGTCATGGGCGGCGAACCACTCCCCCAGCCGCTCGGCCTGAGGCAGCGCCATCACCTCCGAAGCGGAGGGGAACGGGATGTGGAGGAAGATGCCGATCCGGTTCGTCACGCCGAGCTTCCGCAACTCATGCGCCAGCGTCAGGAAGTGATAGTCCTGTATCCAGATCAGGTCGTCCGGCCCGGCCTCCTCCGCGATCGCGCGGGCCACGCGGGCGTTCACCGCGGCATAGGCCTCGAAGTCCCCGTCCTCGAAGTGAAGCAGGTCGGATCGGTGGTGGAACAGCGGCCAGACCACCGAGTTCGCGTAGCCGAGGTAGTAGCCCCGGTGTTCCTCCTCGGAGAGCGAGAACAGCTTGCGTGTGTACGCGCCGCCGCTCCCCTTCCCGATCTCCCGGAGCCCGTCGCCCGCCTCGGCGCAGGGATCGTCGGCGCCGATCCAGAGCCCTCCGATCTTGCTCAGCGCGTCGTGGAGGGCGAAGACGAGCCCCCCGGCCGGGACGCCCTCCTCCTTCGGGATGCGGTTCGAGACGACGATGAGCCGACCCGTCCGGTCCTTGGCCGCGGGCCGCGCCGACGCGGTCGCCGTGCCGCCCCCATCCCCGCTGAAGCTGGTGCCTCCTGAGTCAGGCAAGCCAGGCCTCCAGTCGCTCCATGAGAGCGTCCGGACCTGCGAGGCGGTGTCGGGCCACGGTCTCGGCCTGTCCGATCTTGACGCCGACGCCGCCCAGTTCCTGCGCGAGCCCCAAGGCGGGCTCGTCGGTCAGATCGTCCCCCGCGACCACGGGGCGTGAGCCCGCGAACGGGGGCGCGTCCAGCAGCTTGCGCATCGCCACGTCCTTGCCGACGGAGCAGGGCTTGAGCTCGAACGCCATCAGCGCGGGCTGGAGACGGAAACCCTCCGCCGCGTTCGCGACGCTCTCCATGAACTTCAGGGCTAACCCCGACTTCTCCTCCGCCTGGCGGAAGTGGAGCACCACGCCGGTGGGCTTGTCCTCCACGAGGAACCCCGGGACGAGATCGCCATAGTCCCGGACGAGCCGCTGTAGCCGCTGCACCGTTCCGAGGTCGATGTCGTCCACCTGGCTCCGATCGCCGTCGAGGCGGAACTCGGAGCCGTGCGCCCCGACTAGCGCGCCGTCGAAGCCCGGAAGGAAGCCCTCGAGATCGGCGATCGTGCGGCCGGAGATGAGCGCGACCCGTCCGTCGAGCCGGTCGACGGCGCGGTCGAGCAGCGCCGGCACCCGGTCGGGCACGCGCACGGCGTCGGGCCGTTCCGCGATCTCCACGAGCGTCCCGTCGAAATCCAGCATGAGCGACGCGTCCGACGGCGGCGGCAGTTCGAGCGACGCGGGGTCCGGATGCTCCTCCCGGCCCATGAAGCCTGTCATCTGATAGAACATCATGTTCTCCTCCCCGGAACCACGCTCCGTCATCTCGCCCCCATGCTCCGCCGATGCGATTCCCCCGGGGCCTCGCAGCCCCCCCACTGGCGTTCGCCCCGGCATGTGCGTGGCGGATCGTGAGGCGTCTGGTCGCTCAAGTCGGCCCTCCTCGCTCCACCGGCCAGAGTTCGGGCCGGCGACCCCGGCGGCGCGGGGCGTTCGTCGATGTGGAAACGCGCCTCAACCTTAACGCGTTCCGGCCTGGACAGAAACCGTTTCGCACGTGCAGCGACGCTCTAGCGACGATCCGCCTCCAAACGGGGTTCCTCCCGATGCATCTCGATGCGCTGACGGTCTTCCGAACGGCACCGCCTCTCGCGTCGACGAGGGTTGCGGACGAAGCGAGAGAACCACGCGGGCGGCCTCAGTCGAGTTCCGACAGCAGATCGTGCACGCGCTCGAGGTCGCGGCGGAACGCTTGGGTCTCGCGCCGCTTCATATCCTCGTCGGGCAGCCGCAGGAGGTAGGACGGGTGGACCGTGACGAGGCAGGGCCGACCGTCCTTCGTCTGCTCCACCCCGCCCCGGCGCTTGAGGATCCCGGCGCCGTTTCCCGTAAGGGCATGCAGCGCCGTCGCGCCCATCGCCACCACGAGGCGCGGGTCCACAGACTGGAGCTCCTGCTCGAGCCACCACCGGCAGGCGGACACCTCCGAGGCGGCCGGCTTCTGGTGGATGCGGCGGCGGCCACGCTGCTCGAACTTGAAGTGCTTGACCGCGTTCGTGACGTAGAGCTTCGAGCGGTCGAGCTCTGCCTCCTCGGCCACCCTGTCGAAGAGCTGGCCGGCGGGACCGACGAAGGGGCGACCGGCCAGGTCCTCCCGGTCCCCGGGCTGCTCCCCCACGAACATCACCTCCGCGTCCTTCGGCCCCTCGCCGAACACGACCTGTGTCGCCTCCTGATGCAGCGGGCAGCGCGTGCAAGCGGAGGCGCTCTCGGCGACCTCCGCGAGCGACTGCGATCCGAACAGGTCGGCCTGATCCGTCATCTTCATCTTCACGTCCTCCGGCTTGCGGCGGAGGGCTTGCGGGGGCGGCAAAGTCGGGGCGGCCAGCCGCATCTCCTCCGCCCGTGCATGGGCGGTCTCGATCAAAGAAGGAATCGCCGCGGCCTCCGGGAGGTTCCGCCAATACTTCTTCGGCATCTCCGCTCTCATCGCCCCGGGCTTGAGCCGGGCCGGGTTGAAGATGCTGCTGTAGTAGGTCGTCCACAGCCCCTCCATCGGATCCCCGAGGGACGGGCGCGGCGTCTCCCGGGCGACGTGTGCGAGCGTGCCGCCGGTGAAGGTGGTGACGACCTCCGGGGTCACGATTTCCCAGTCCATGTCGGCGAAGCGACGCGCGAAAAACGGCGTAGCCAGCTCCTCGATCCGATGGTCGGGCTCGAACCACGCGGTGAAGGCCCGCCGGTCCCGCGCTTCCGGAAGTTCGCGGAAGCGGACGAAGGCATGCATCTTGTGCCGGTCGCGTCGCACCGCCTTCGCCACCGCCTCGGCGCGAGCGACGTCCCTGTCGGCCCGGTTCTCGAGAAGCCCCGGCGTCTCCTGGAGGCGGAGGAGAAGCGAGTAGGCGACCGAGAGCCCCTCACCCGATCGCTCGGGAATCAGCGTCTCCAACAGGGGAGGAAAGCTGCGCGGCACCCGCAGCGCCCGGCTCGGCGCGGGAAGCTCGGAGACCGCGTCGCCGAAGAGCGGGACGGGCGCGCCTTCGAGCCCCCAATGGACCGCGGCGGCCGGAACGCGCGCCGCTACGAGGCGCCGCGCCGCGTCCCGCCAAGCGGCGAGCGTTCCAAGACGAGGAAGACGTGGGGCATAGGCCGTCACAGAGCGAGCTCAAGCTGCTTCGGCGGCGCCAGCCGGTCGCGCAGTGCGGCGGCGTCGAGCGTTCCGCCGGGATGCCAGTCGCGCGCCGCGAGGAACGGCCGGGCAGACTTGAGCCGCGCGCCCATGCGACGCAGGTCGTCGAGGCCGAGCCGCGCGTGGCGGCGCGCCTTGAGGATCCGGTCGGCCAGCTTCGTGCCGATCCCGGGGATGCGGACGATCATCTCCCGGGGCGCCGCATTCACGTCCACGGGAAACCGATCCCGGTTGCCGAGCGCCCACGCCGTCTTCGGGTCCAGCTCCAGCGACAGCATTCCCTCGGCGTCCCGGCCCACGATCTCCTCGAGGGAGAAGTCGTAGAACCGCAGGAGCCAGTCGGCCTGATAAAGGCGATGCTCGCGCATCAGCGGCGGCTTGACGAGGGGGAGCTTGCCCGACGCATTGGGGATCGGCGAGAAGGCCGAGTAGTACACCCGCTTGAGCCCGTAGGCGCCGTAGAGCCGGTTCGCCTGCCCGAGAACGGCCCGATCGTCGGATCCGTCCGCGCCCACGATCATCTGCGTCGACTGCCCCGCCGGCGCGAAGCGGCCCCGGCGACGCCCCTTGTGGGACCGGTCGGCATAATCCTCCCGGTGCATCCGCACCCCGGCCATCGCCTGACGGATGCCGGCGGCGTCCTTCTCGGGGGCGTAGGCGGCGATGCTCTCGTCTCGGGGCAGCTCGATGTTGATCGAGAGCCGATCGGCCAGAAGCCCCGCTCGCTCGATCAGCTCGGGCGACGCGTCAGGGATCGTCTTGAGATGGATGTAGCCGCGGAACTGCTCGTCCTCGCGCAGGCGGCGCGCGATCTCGACCATCTGCTCCATCGTGTAGTCCGAGGAGCGGATGATGCCTGAGGAGAGGAACAGCCCCTCGATGTAGTTTCGGCGGTAGAACTCGGTGGTCAGCCACACGACCTCGTCGACCGTGAACCGGGCCCGCGGGACGTTGCTGCTGCGACGGTTCACGCAGTAGGCGCAATCGAACACGCAGTAGTTCGTCATCAGGATCTTCAGCAAGGAGATGCACCGCCCGTCGGGCGCGTAGGCATGGCAGATGCCGTTCCCGTCGGTGCTGCCCAGCCCCTTGCCGTCCCGGCTGTCACGCTTCGACGTCCCCGACGACGCGCAGGAGGCGTCGTACTTGGCCGCGTCGGAGAGGAGCGCAAGCTTCTGCTTGATCGTCATCTTTCCCATCCGTTCCATATACGTTCCGCGCCGCGTGGGCGCAATCCACGTGTGACGTTTGCGCAGACCCGCGTTCGCCCCATGCGGGAGCGATCTCTTCGCGGTTCGTGGAACACAGGGGGAGGGCGTGACGTTGAACGCCCGATGAAGGGGCGAGGCTTTCGCCCCTCACGGAAACTGCGCAGCGTCCTGCGCCAACACGGGAGAGGTGCCATGCACAGCATCTTTTACATCATCGGCGTGGTCGTGGTCGTGCTCGCCGTGATCAGCTTCGTCGCCTGAGCGCGACGCCGATACAAACCGCACCGATCGCACAATCGGAGGGAAACTCCATGACCGACAAGGACAACGACAAGACGACCGGCACGACCGGCTCGTCCCCCGCGGCGGCGGGCTCGACCGGGGGCGGCACCGCGTCCTCGATGGGTGCCTCCTCGACGGGCACGGCCGGCACGGGCGGCTCGACGAGCAGCGCCACCGCCGGCAGCACGCTCGGATCGTCCGCCTCCTCGACCACCCCGACGCCCGACCCGTCCAAGCCCGCGGTGGGCACGACGGCCTCGTCCGCCTCGGCTGGCACCACGTCCGGGGGCTCGCAGTCCGACAGCGAGAAGACGGCGGCCGACATGGCGAAGGAGACGAAGGACGCCGCCGCCGACCGCGCCGGCGAGCTGTCCGAGCAGGCGAAGTCGAAGGCCGCCGACGCCAAGGACTACGCGCGCGACGTGGCCGAGGATCGCTTCCGCCAGGGCAAGGACTACGCGTCCTCCGAGGTCGAGGCGCAGGCCGCGCGCATCCGGGCCGCGGGCTCGGAGTGGGGCGACGACAGCTATCCGGCCCAGGCCGCGGGCTACCTCGCCGACGGGCTGAGCCAGGCGGCGGAGGCCATCCGCGATCAGGACCTGAATGGCCTGATGGACGACGTCACGCAGTTCGCCCGCCGCAACCCGGGCGTGTTCCTCGGCGGCGCCGCGCTGCTGGGCTTCGCGATCGCCCGCGTGATGAAGGCGTCCGAGCGCGCCGATTACCGCGAGCCCCGCTACGGCGCCTCGGGCCACGGCCCCAGCTACGACGCGTACGGCCGCGGCGAGTTCGACGCGCCGGCGCCCGGCGTCTCGAACACCCCCTATGACCGCCCCGTCGCCGGCGCGGGCAACCGGAGGTACATGTCGTGAGCGACCAGAGCGACATCCACGAGGGCCAGGACACCCGGGGCAAGAGTGCGCCCGGGCTCCTGACCGAGGCGCTTACCCACGTGAGCAACCTCGTGCGCAAGGAGATCGACCTCGCGCGCGCCGAGACGAGCGAGAACCTGACCCGGGCTGCGACCGCCATCGGCCTTCTGGCCGGTGCGCTGATCGTCGCGCTGGTCGCGCTTAACGTGCTGGCCGCGGCGCTGGCTGCGGCGCTGACCGAGCTCGGCCTAGATGCCGGCTGGGCGGCGCTTATCGTGGGCGGCGCGCTGGCGCTCGTCGCGCTGCTGATGGTGAGCAAGGGTGTCAAGGACCTGAAGCTTTCGAGCCTCGCCCCGACCCGGACCGCGAAGAACGTCCAGCGCGACACGGACGTCGTGAAGGAGCGGCTGCAATGAGCGATCAAGACAAGAGCCCCGCCGAGATCGAGCGGGAGATCGAGGCCGAGCGCAGCGCATTGGCGCGCTCCCTCGACGAGCTGCAGTCGCAGTTCTCGCCCGAGCGGATGGTCAACGTGGCCTCGGAATACATGCGGGAGAACGGCGGCGACGTCGCCCGCACGGTGGGCCGTCAGGTCAAGGAGAACCCGATCGCCGTGGCCCTGACGGGCATCGGCATCGCCTGGCTCATCGCGGGCGGCGGCAAGTCCTCCGACACCCGTCGCCGGGCGCCCTACGGCGCCGCGCCGCGCTTCCGCCACGACGAGGCGGTCGACTATCGCCCCGAAGGCGATCAGCTTCCGTTCGCCGGGTCCGAAGGCTACTCGCCCTCGCCCCGCCCGGCGTGGGACGACCGGAGGTACGATTCCGCGCCCGGCTCGCTCTCCGATCCGATGGAGGGTGACGTCGACGCCCGTCTCGAGGCGGTCGATCGCTCGTCCGACGACGACGGCCCCTCCGCCTGGGACAAGGCGAAGGACAAGGCCGGCGACTGGTCGGACAGCGCCCGCGGCAGCTTCGCCGCGACGGGCGAGTCGATCGGCGACGCCACACGGTCGACGGGCAACGCGATGCAGGGCCGCTACGACGACGCCCGCACCGGCGCCCGCGACGGCTGGGACACCGCCCGCGGCGGGGCCCGGCAACGCTGGGACGACGCGCAGGACGGCGCCTCGACCCGCTGGAACGCAACCAGCCGCCGGTGGCAGGATTGGCAGGACGGCCTTCGCGGCCGCGTCGCCCGCACCCGCGGCCGCGCCTACGCCCGCTCGGCGGAGCTCAAGGCGCGCATAGGAGAAGGAACCGAGAGCATGTCCGAGCAAGCCCGCGCGCGCGTGATGCGCGCCCGTCATGCCGCCTACGAGGCGCAGCGGGACATGGAGGCTCGCTACACCCAGTACCGCGCCCGCAGCGGCCGCTACTACGAGGAGCAGCCGCTCCTGTTCGGCGCCCTGGCGCTGGGCGTGGGTGCCCTGATGGGGGCCGCGCTGCCCCGCACGCACCAGGAGAACGAGTGGATCGGCTCCTATCGCGACCAGGCCTTCGACGAGGCCGAGCGCATCTTCCGCGCCGAGGCCACGAAGGCCCGCGCGGTGGCCGAGGCGGCTGTCTCCGAGGCGCAGGACGTCGTGAAGGAGAAGGTCGACGTCGCGCGCGGCAAGGCCGACGACGCCAAGGAGGCGACGCCGACCGGCAAGGAAGCCGTCGAGGCCGTCGAGGCCGAGGCGCGCGGAGCCGGCAGCCGGATCGCCGACGCGGCGAAGGCCGAGGCGAAGAAGCAGGACCTCGGCGGCTCGATCAACTGAGCCGCAACCCGATCGCCGACGCGAGGGCCGCCCCGATGGGCGGCCCTTCGCACGTCCGGGATCCGCATCCGGACGGGCCGCGGGTCATCCGGCAGTATGATGGCTCTCATCCCGCAATGGGGCCCGTATCCCAAAGCACCACATCCTCGTTCGCCGGACCCTCTCCGCGGCGCCCTCCCCGTCCGACGGGGCAGCCTACCTCCATCACCATGGCCGACCGATCCGAACACCCGCACCGGGACGCCCACGGGAGGGATCGCCCGTGGACCCCCTGATCGTTACGCTGGACGCCGACGCGGCCTCCGCCGCGACGTTCGACGCGCTGCGGCAGGCGCACTTCCCGGCCGCCCGCAACATGGTCCCCGCCCACCTGACGCTGTTCCACGCCCTGCCCGGGGACGCACTCGACCACGTCCGCGAGACGCTGGCCGCCGCGGCGCTGACCACACCGCCCCTGCCCTTCCGGGCGTCGGGCATCGTCCCGCTGGGCAAGGGTGGCACCGCGATCCGCATCGACTGCCCCGAGGCGCCGGCATTGAAGCGCCGCCTGCAGCACGCGCTCGCCCTGCCCCTCACGCCGCAGGACGCGGGCGGGATGCGGCCGCACGTCACTGTTCAGAACAAGGTCGCGCTAGAAGTCGCCGCGGCCACGCGCGCGCGCCTCGGGGCCAGCTTCGCGCCGTTCGCGGGCAGGCTCGTCGGCCTCGCGCTCTGGCACTACCGGGGCGGCCCCTGGGAGGAAGAAGCGCGCTTCGCCTTCGCGGCACCGCCCCCCCCGAACGCAGAACGGCCCCCGCGAAGGGGGCCGTCCGAAACTCGACCGAAGCGTCCTCCCCCGGGGAGGGCGCCCCTCCAGGCGGCAGCACTCAGACCGCGGCCGCGTTGATCCCGCCGAGCGCCAGCTCCGTCATCTTCTCGTCGCCGTCGTAGGTGTTGCCGAGATGCCGGTCGAGCAGCACCGCGTCCTCCTCGAAGCCGAGCCGCTTGGCGAAGGCCTTCGCCGTCCCGTAGCCGGCGATCGCGTAGTGGGCCATGCGCTGGTACTGCGAGATGATCATCGCGTCGCGCACGTCCGCGTCGCCGAACTCCTCCTCCAGCGCGTGCTTGCGGGCCTCCGTCACGAGCCCCTCCATGCCGGAGCAGTGCTCGTTCCCGGGCTCCTTGCCGTGCTTGCGCAGGATGCCCGCCATCACGTCCATGCCGGCGCTGATGCCGTTGTGCCCCTTGTGGAGGGCCTCCTTCAGCTTGGCGTCGCCGGCGGCCTTCTCCAGTTCGATGGTCACGTCGCGGGACTGGCCGCAGGCCGAGTACAGATCGTCGAGCTGGTCGAGATAGAGGTCCTTCAGGTCGTCCATGGGTCGTCTCCCCGTTGTTGCGTCTCCCGTCACCAACGCCCCGCCGCGGGTGCCCGTTCCTGCCGTGCCGCGCGCGGGCCGGGATAGGTGGCGGGGCGGAAAAAATTGTGGCGGGGGGGATAGGAACTCCGGACTCGCGTGCCCGTTGGTGCGGTGAAGAGAAACACGAGCACTGCGAGGAGCCGACATGACCGACCGTATCGACGCCCTGAAGACCCTCCTGACCCGCCTGATCGACAGCCGCGAAGGCTATCGCGAGTCCATCGAGCACGTCCGCACGCCTGCCCTGAAGTCCATCTTCGAGGAGTTCATGGCCCGCCGCGACCGCGACGCCTCCGAAGTCCGCGCGTGGCTCACGCAGTCCGGCCACACCGCCGACGACGACGGCTCCATCCTGGCCTCCGCCCACCGCACCTTCACCTCGCTGAAGGACTCGGTGACCGGCGGCTCGGATGAGCAGACGCTGGCCGAGGTGATCCGGGGCGAGAAGACCCTGCTCGACGCCTACGAGAAGGCCCTCGAGGCCGCCGGCGGCGCCGACCCGGAGTTCGGCTGGCTCTCCGAGCAGCACGCGGGCCTGAAGGCCACGATCATGCAGCTCGAGACGCGCCACGACCTGGCGGCCGAGTGACACCGCTCCACGACGGAGACGCGGGCGCCCCCCTCGGGGCGCCCGTTTTCGTGGCGACGGGCCGCATCGACATCGAGAGGAGACCATCATGAGCAAGATCGCCGTCATCTGCGGGGGCTCGGCCGGGGTCGGCCGCGCCGTGCTGGAGCAGTTCATGGAACGGGGCTGGCGCACCGCCGTCATCGCCCGCGGCGAGGACCGCCTGCGCGAGATCGAGGCAGAGTTCGGCGACCGCGTCTGGACCCGCGCGCTCGACGTCTCGGACAATGCCGGCATGATCGCCGCCGCCGAGGCCATCCGCGACCACTGGGGCGCGCCCGACGTCTGGGTGAACTGCGCGATGCTCACCTCTGTCTCGCCCTTCGAGGAGATGACCGACGACGAGTTCCGCAAGATCACCGACGCCACCTACATGGGTCAGGTCGTGGGCACCCGTGCGGCGCTCAAGGTCATGGAGCGGGGCAACATCGTCTGCGTCGGCTCCGGCCTCGGTTACCGCTCGATCCCCTACCAGTCCGCGTACTGCGCCGCGAAGCACGCGGTGAACGGCTTCGCCCAGGCGATCCGGACCGAGATGATCCATGCCGGGCGCCCGATCGAGGTCGGCCTCGTGCAGCTTCCGGCGATCAACACGCCGCAGTTCGACTGGTCGCGCAACCGCCTGAGCCGCAAGCCGCAGCCGGTGCCGCCGATCTTCCAGCCCGAGGTCGCGGCGAAGGGCGTGATGAAGGCCATTGACACCGACGCCCGCGAGGTGCTCGTCGGCCGCTCCGTCGTCCAGCTCGTGTTCGGCAACTACCTCGCGCCCGACCTGCTCGACCAGCAGCTCGGCCAGCAGGGCGTCGACGCTCAGAAGTCGGACGAGCCCGATTACGGCCGTGCCGACAACATCGACGGGCCGGTGCCGATGCCCTCGCGCGCGCACGGCTCCTTCGACGACCAGGCCGAGAGCGGCGGGGTCGTTCTGGATGCCGACCGCACGCGGAAGGTCGCGGCGCTGGGGGGCGCACTGGCGCTGTTCGGGCTCGGCCTCCTCGTCGGCCGCGGGCGCCCCCAGCCGCGCAAGGCGGTCGCGAGCGACCGGGCGGAGCGGGACGATCTCGCCTGGGGCGAGGCGCGCATGCCCAGCCACGATGCAGGCCGGCTCGAGGCCCGCGAGGGCGAGCGCGAGACGCGCACGCTGGCCTGGGGGGAGCCGCGGCTTCCGGCGGACTACCATTCCGACGAGCGTCACTGACGCTCGATGGACGTCATCGAGCTGATGCGCTGGGCGGCGGCGATCCTGACGATCGTCGCCGCCCTCTCCGTCGCATGGGGCGAGCCGCCGCGCCTGGTGGCGTGGGGCTTCATCCTCTTCACCGCCGCGTCGATCCTCTGGATCACGGCCGCGAGCATGGAGGGGAAGTGGGCGCTGATCGTCCAGAACGTCGTGCTCTTCGGGGTCAACGTCTGGGGGGTCTGGCGCTGGTGGCGGCGCGTCTAGCGCGCTCTCCGCGGGAGAACGGATCCCGGCCCCCGGGCCGGGATGCCCACCCCCCTACCGGCGCCAGACGGCGCCCGTCCGTCCGGGCAGCCACCCGGCCCCGATCCGCTCCGCGTCGTCCTCCCAGGAGAGGAACGCCGCGCCGGTCGGAGCCTCCCGCGCCTCGCGACCGAAGTTCAGCCGCACCTCGTGGGCCGCGTAGCGGAGCGTCACCACCTCGCCGTCCCGGGCCCAGCCCTCGAGCCCGCCCACGACGACCCGCTCCTCCCGCCGCAGCCGGAGCGCCTGCCGGTAGAGCTGCATGTTCGACGGGCCCGCACGCTGCGCGGCGATGCTCCTGCCCATCGGCCAGTTCATCCGCATCCACGGCTCCGCCCGGCTGAAGCCCCAGCCCGCCTCCTCGCGCCACGGGATGGGCATCCGGGCGCCCTGCCGTCCCGGCCCGTCGGGCCAGTAGGTGAGGTCGAGCACGTCCGTCACCTCGTGCCGCGCCAGATCCGGCTGTGCGAGGCCGAGCTCCTCGCCCTGGAACAGGAGCACCGGGCCAGGCGACATCGCGAGCATGAGCGCGAGGAAGCGCACGTCGCGGTCCGAGCCGTCTCCCGCCTTGGCCGCATGCCGCGCCTGGTCGTGGCTCGACAGCCACCAGCCGAGCCGCGACGCACGCCCGTCCGCCCGCTCCAGCATGTCGCAGTAGGCGTCCGCCGTCGCGTCGCTCTCGGGCAGGTCGGTCGTGTAGGCCGCGTCGAGCCGCCCCCGCTCCGTGAGCCCGCAGGCGAGCTCCACCGACTGGTTTCCGCTCGTCACCTCCCCGATCAGGAAGCAGTCCTCCCCGGCCCAGTCGCGGAGCTTCTCGGTGATGGCCAGCCCGTCGCCCGGCAGGATGTCGTGGACGTGGTCCTGGTAGGTATAGGGCATGAACGGGCTCCCCGAGACGCGCCCCTGCGTCCGGGCGTCCGCCGGCGGGTTGTCCCTGAACTCGGGGTCGTGGAGGAAGCTCGTCACCGCATCGATGCGGAACCCGTCCACCCCCCGGTCGCGCCAGAACCGCATCACCGAGGCCAGCTTCTCCTGCACCGCCTCCTCGCGCAGGTTCAGCTTCGGCTGGCCGGCGGTGAAGGTGTGGAAGTAGTACTGCCGGCGCCGATGATCCCAGGTCCAGCCGGGCAGGCCGAATTGCGACAGCCAGTTGTTGGGCGGCGTCCCGTCGGGCTTCGGATCGCGCCAGACGTAGAATCGGTCGTAGAGCGGATCCCGCTCGGCCGAACGGTGGAACCAGGGCGACTCGACGGAGGTGTGGTTGAACACCTGGTCGATGACGAGCTTGAGCCCACGGTCGTGGACCGCCTCCACCAGCGCGTCGAAGTCCGACATCGTGCCGAACATCGGGTCCACGCCCTCGTGGTCGGTGATGTCGTAGCCCCCGTCGGCCCACGGCGACGGGAAGAAGGGCGAGACCCAGACAGCGTCGACACCGAGCGCGGCGACGTGGTCGAGCCCCGCGATCACCCCGCGCAGGTCGCCGTCGCCCGTCCCGTCCGTATCCCGGAACGACCGGGGCCAGACCTGATAGATGACGGGCGCCGCGGGCCAGCCGCCCCGCCCGTCCCCGATGCCAAGGATCATGTGGTTCTCCGCTTGCGCCCGATGCGTGCCGGCCATCGGTCCGGTCCGGGGCGGCGAGCTAGGATTGCGGATCGGCGGGGAAAGGGCGCCCGGCCTCCGTCAGGCGGTCAGGATCCCGCGCCGGCGCACGGGCGCCGCTCCGCTCAGGGCTGTGCCGGGGCGATCCTCTCGCTGAGGACCGTGATGCGGGTGGCGAGATCCACCCGGGCCGACTGCACGAACTCGACATAGCTGCTCACGACCGGCGCGGCCTCCGGCATCGCCTCGGCGACCGGATCGGCGAAGAGGTAGAGCGCCAGCGCGATCGCCAGGAGGATCAGCGCGATCACGACCCCGATCCGGAACCCCGACCCCTTGCGCCGCGTGGTCCCGTAGGTCGTCCATTCCTGCGGCGGGGTCGTGTCCTCCCCCCCACGGCCGGTGCCCGCCTCCGCGCCCGGCGCGATGCGGTCGACGTCCGGGAACCTCGCGCTCCCGGCGGGGCGCGGGGCCGCCTCGCCCGCCGCGCTCCCCTGTTGCCGGCCG